>DATEHZ010000001.1:0-2349 GCA_035279385.1 Vulcanimicrobiaceae bacterium
GGCCGCAATCGCGCCCGTGTTGTCGGACGCTGACGTAGCCGAAGCGCGAATCGGCGGCGTCCCCTTCGCCGTTTTTTTGAACGGCGCGGGCCATGCGAGCGCCATGGCCGGTACCGTGAACGCGGGCACCGTCATCGCGAGCGACCCCGGCTGTCCGGCGGGCGAGAGCAGCGTGGTCCTGTCCTTCACCGACGCGCGCGGTTCGGCGGTGCGCAGCCTGCCCTGCGGCTCGCCCGTGGCCGGTGCGCCGGTCGCGATGCCCGCCCCGTAAGACAAAAAAGGGAGCACCTGCTGCCAGGGTCTTCTTGGTCCGGTCGGCTATAATTGGGGTAATCAGGAGGCGCCGCTCGTGGCGCCTTTCCGGTCCTTTAGGGGCTTGAAAATGCGAATCAAATACGAGGTTTCGGCAGGTGGCCTAGTGCTGCGCCGCCGTGAGCAAACGTACGATGCGTTGCTCATCGGGCGCGGTACGCCGCGTATTTGGACGTTGCCGAAAGGTCACGTCGAACCAAAAGAATCGCACGAACAGGCGGCGCTTCGCGAAGTGCGCGAAGAGACCGGCTGCTGGGCCGAACTCATCACGAAGCTGAACGACATCGCGTACTGGTTCTACTTGAACCGCGCCAAGCACAAGAAGTCGGTCACCTTTTACCTGATGCGCTACCTCTCGGGCGACACGGCCAATCACGACCACGAGGTCGACGAAGCGCGCTGGTTCGATATCGTACAAGCCAAGAAGGCGCTGAAGTACGTGAACGAAAAGCGCCTTATCGATTTGGGCCTGGAGTACGTCCTGGCCAATCCCACCGCATTCGGCGACGTACCCACCGTCGCGAGGATAGCAGAACAGAGAACCTCTTGATATCGCAGTCCCACATAACGCCTGCGGCCGAAGAAGAGAACGAGAACAAACTGCGCGTCAGTTTGGAGATCTTTGACGGACCGCTCGATTTGCTTTTGAGCCTCGTGAAAGAGCGCCAGCTCGATATCGCGACCGTTCCGCTCGCGAGCGTCGCCGAGCAGTACTTGGCGTACGTCTCGATGATGGAAGATCTCGACGTCGAGATCGCCGCCGAGTATCTGGTCATCGCCGCGACGCTCGTCTTCCTCAAGTCCAAAGCGCTGCTTCCGCCGATTCCCTCGGAGTTCGTCGACGAGGAAGCCGAGACGCCCGAGCAGGTGGAAGAGCGGCTGCGCCAGCGCCTCATCGCGTACTCGAAGTATCGCGAGGTCGGCGAGGAACTGCGTGCGCGGCAGCTGGAAGCGTCATCGTACTACTATCGCGACGCAGGCGATCCCGTCAGCGAACTGCGCCAGCGCTATCGCGTGGATCCCGACAAACTCACGCGCGCGTTTATCGCGATGCTGCGCAGCGCGCGGCCGGAGAAGCGTACCATCGCGCGCGAGCGGCTCTCGCTCATGGCGACCATGGACTACGTGATGAAAAGAGTGCGCGAGCACGGCGAGGCGCTCTTCTCGACCATCTGCCACGAAATGGGAATGACCCGCGACTCGATCATCGTCACCTTTTTGGCGATCCTCGAACTCATCCGGCGCCATCGCGTCACGTGCGAGCAGCCCGAACCCTTCGACGACATTCGCATTCTGCCCATCACCGCAACCGCACCGGTAAACAATTAAGTGGAAACGACAGAAGAACTTCAGGAGACGGCGCTCGAGCAGGCGCCGCAAGACGCGCCGCAGGCGACGGAAGACATCGAAGAGGCGGTCGAGCGTTTGCGCCGTCCGATCGAAGCCGTGCTTTTCGTGGCGAGCGAATCGCTGACGATCAAGCAGATCGCCAAACTCACGCACGCAAGCGAAATGGAGGTTGCGGCGACGCTGCAGCGGATCGAAGCGGACTTTGCCGATCGCGGCATCGTGCTGCGCGAGGTCGCCGGAGGCTACCGGTTCGCCAGCGCGCCGGCCGCTCGCGAGGTGGTCGAAGCGTACTTGCTGCCGCCCAAGTCGAATCTCTCGACACCCGCACTCGAAACGCTTGCAATCGTCGCGTATATGCAGCCGGTCACCAAGAGCGAGATCGAATCGATTCGCGGCGTTGCGTCCGACAGCGTGGTCTCGACCCTGCTGGATCGCAATCTCGTCGCAGAAGCCGGCCGCAAAGACGTGGTCGGCCGGCCGATGCTCTATAAGACGACGCCGGAGTTTCTCGAGTCGTTCGGTCTGCGTTCGCTCGACGATCTGCCGCCGATGGAACTCGAAGCGGGCCAACCGCTCGAACTCGACCTGCTGACCGCGAACATCACCGCGAACGTGCCGCAGGAAGCGCAGACGGAAGAACCGGCGGCTGAAGAACCGGCGGCGGAAGAACCGGCGGCGGAAGAATCG
>DATEHZ010000002.1:0-20744 GCA_035279385.1 Vulcanimicrobiaceae bacterium
ATCTCGTTCGTGATGCGCTCGATGCACACGTCGAGCGTGTCGGCCACGACGACTTCATGAACCAGGCCGATGTGCAGCGCCCGCTTGGCGTCAAACCGCTCGCCGGTCAAGAAGAGCGCCCGCGCGTTCGAGAGGCCGATCTTTGCAAGTACGAACGGCGATATCACGGCGGGAATGATGCCCAGTTTCACTTCCGTGAAACCGAAGATTGCGTCGGCGCTCGTCACGACGATGTCGCATACGGCGGCAAGTCCTGCGCCGCCGCCCAGCGCCGCGCCGTGAATCTTCCCGATGACGGGCTTCGGGCAGCGGTCGATGGCGCGGAACATGTCCGACATCGCTTTTGCGTCGGCTACGTTTTGATCGTAGCTGAGATCGAGCGAAGCGCGCATCCACGAGATGTCGGCGCCTCCGCAAAACACCTTGCCTTCGCCGGAGAGCACGACCGCGCGCACGCTCTCGTCGCTGCCGAGTTCTTCGAATGCGCCGGTGAGGGCCGCGATGAGGTCTGCGTTGAACGCATTGCGTACGTCGGGGCGGTTCAGACGCACTTCGGCAACGGGGCCGTTGGTCCGGCGCTGGAGTACAGGGTTGGCCATGGCGTGCCGGGGTTCGCGGTGTAAACCAGCCTGGCCTCGCAGGCGTTATCAGAAGGATGATGGAGCAGCGTAAGACGGTCTACCGGCACTCGGTCGCGACGCGGGCTACGCACTGGCTGTTCTTTTTGGCGTTTTTGGCCCTGGTGAGCAGCGGGCTGCAGATATTCAACGCCGCCCCGTATCTGGACGCCTCCGACAAAAGCGACCGGCATCATCGCGTACTTTCCATCGATGCGCCGCGCGAGGGCGTCGGCACCACGACGATTCTGGGCCGCACCTTCACGACGACCGGATGGCTGGGCTGGACCGACGACGGCATGGGCGGAAAAACGACGCGGGCGTTTCCCGGTTGGATTACGATTCCCGCATATCAAGATTTGGCGGACGGACGGCGCTGGCATCTGTTCTTCGCGTGGATCATGATCGTGAGCGGCCTCGTGTATATCGCGTGGGCGCTTTCGCGCGGCGATCTGAAAGAACTGGCGATCGTGCCGGCCGACGTGCCGAAACTGCTGCCGATGCAGCTGTACTATTTACGGCTGCGCAAAGAACCGCCGCCGCACGGGAAGTACAATCCGCTCCAAAAACTTGCGTACTCCGTCGTGATCTTCGTGTTCGCACCGCTCATCGTGCTCAGCGGCCTCGCGCTCTCGCCCGGTTTCGACGCGTGGTTTCCATGGCTTACGCAAGCATTCGGCGGACGGCAGTTCGCGCGCACCTGGCATTTCGTGCTGATGCTCGCGCTCATAGGCTTTTTTCTCACGCATCTCGCACTGGTGCTCACCACCGGCGTACTGAACAATCTGCGATCGATTCTGACCGGCTGGTACACTTCGCAAGGAGCAACTGGCTCCGTCGTAACGGAGCCAGTTGTTACCGCCAACGAAAGCGTTGGGGGCCCCGCTTTGCGGGGGGCGCGGAGGCTCGGCCGGAGCGCCGTTTCAAATGAAACGTAGACTGTTTATCGCGACGAGCATTTCGGCGGCGCTGGCGGCGTGCTCGCAGGTCGGGACGAAGCTCAACGACAGCGGCGGCTTTCACAAGGTGCTGGAGAGCGCGGAGGGCGTCAACGAACGGCTCATCGGCACGCACGGACGCGTGCGCGAGTATTCTGCGCGAGATATTTCAACGCTGCCGTTCAACTCGCTCGAGACTCCGGGCGACTCCCACTACATGCGCCTAGTCGGCGATCGCTTCCGGTCGTACAGCCTGATCGTCGACGGTCTGGTGGAGCATCCGTTGCGGCTCTCGCTCGCGCGTTTGCAGCACCTCACGAACGTCGCGCAGATCACGCGTCACGACTGCGTGGAAGGCTGGAGTGCGATCGTGGGCTGGCAAGGCATCCGGCTCGCCTACGTGCTCGCGGCGGCGCGGCCGCGCAGCGATGCCCGCTACGTGGTCTTTCACACGTTCGACGTCGACGCGAACGGGACGCCGTACTACGAGAGTTTGAGCCTCGAGCAGAGCGCGCATCCGCAGACGCTCCTGGCGCTGCGCCAAAACGGCAAGCCGATTACGCCCGACCACGGCGCGCCCGTGCGGCTTACCGTTCCGACGCAGCTGGGCTACAAGAGCGCGAAGTGGGTGCGGCGCATCGAGGTCGTCGCCTCGATGAAAACGCTGTACGGCGGTAAAGGCGGCTACTGGGAAGATCAGGGCTACGAGTGGTATGCAGGCATCTAAACCGCCCGCTGCGAGGACGTCTCATGAAACGCATCCTGTCCGCCCTCATCGCTCTCGCGCTTAGCGCCGGACCCGCCGCAGCGGTGCCGCGGCCGCACTACGACGCAGCGCCGCCCGGCCAAGTCATGCAAGACACCGTCGCTTATCTCACCGGCGAGGGAATGAACTCCGCGTGGCACGTCGTCGCGAGCCGCCGATTGGCCGGTATCCAAATCGGCGGAACGCGCGCGTATCAATGGTATCTTTCGTTCTACGCGCCCGCGCAGAACGGCCTCAAACTCGTCTATCAGTTGCCGAACGAGCGCCACGAACTGCTCTCCCGCGTAACCAAAGCGCACGGCGTGCAGATGTACTTTCCGCAGCAAGACCTCAAGATCGTCGGCGCGGCGGAGTTCGAAAAGCCGGGCGTGCAGGACGTCGTGGTGTGGGATCATCAGACCGGCGCGGACTGCGAGACGGCCGACGTGACGGTGTTCGGAGCGAACGCACGCGGCAAGGTCGAGCAGCGCGTGCACGTGGAGAACGGCTGCAGTCTGGAAGCGCAGATCGTGAAGCGCGGCACACTTTCGGCGGTGCAGCTGAGCGGGCCGTATTACGGTCCGACCGCTCCGATGTGCTGTCCCACGAAACCAAAGGCGCGTGCGACGCTCGCGTACGCGAACGGTACGTGGAGCGTCAGCCCCCGCTACTACGTCATCAGCGCGTCACTGGCTGCTCATCGCTAGCGGCTGCGCCCGAGCGTGAGAGCGCGATCCAGACGCCGGCGATAACGAGCGCCGCGCCGAGCAACTCGCGCGGCCCGAACGCTTCACCGCCGAACGTGACGCCGACGGCAACGGCGATTACCGGGATGATCAGCGACGAGAGTCCGACGATCCACGCGGGGATGCGCTGCAGCAGCCAGAGATTCAAGAAGAAGGCGATGCCGCTGCCGGCAAGCGCGAGATAGAGCAGCGCGCCCCACGAGGGCAGCGAAAAGGCGCGATGCACGTCGGGATGCTCCGCCGGAAAGCCGATTGCCGCAACGGCGATGCCGGCCAGCAGCATCGAGGGCGGCAGCGTCACGAGCGGGTCGTTGTGCGCGTGCCGTTTGGCGTAGACGTTTGCAAACGCCGAAGAACATGCCGCACCAATCGCGGCGAGCGCGTACCAGACGGAACCGTGCACGTCGGCCTGCAGCGAGATGACCGCAACGCCCGCGAATGCGAGCAGCGCGCCCAGCCACGTCATGCGCGTCGTGTGCTCGCCGATGAGATAATGGCCCATACCGAACATAAAGAACGGCAGCACGCCGAAGAGCACCGCGGTAAGGCCCGAACTCACGTGCGTCTCCGCGGTGTACGTGAGAACGTAATTTAGACCGAACAAGAAGACCGCGAGAACGGCGATGAGCTTCCACGGCATCTCTCGCAGCGGTACCGTCTTGCGCATTGCGGCGGCGACAACGTACATGGCGAGTCCCGCTATGATGAAGCGCAGCCCGGCTCCGCTGATCGGCGGGGCGTAGTGCAAGCTGATTTTGATGCCCAGCCACGTCGTGCCCCAAATGGCGCACATGAGCGCGTAGGCGCCGAAAACAAGCAGCTTAGGCGCCGAAAAGATATTCTTTTGGGGTAATTCGTCCGCCGAAGAAGGCGGTAATGTCGACTCCGTACGCATCGGCCAGACGTTGTAACTCGTTTTCGTCGAGCGCGGTTTCAGCGTCCTCGGCGGCCGCCAGCCTGGATGCGTCGATCTCCGAGCGGCGCGATGCTTCTTCGAGCGAGATGCCCAGCTGCGCGCGGTGCGACCCGATGAGCTGTGCCACTTGTTCTACGACGTCAGCCATCTCGACTCAATACCTCTAGGGCGGTGCTTAGCGAATGATCGGGCGGCATTCGGTGCTCGCCGGCGGGATACGTGCCTGCGGGATGCTCGCTCGACCACCGCTCCGAAATCACGGCGAGGTATTCGAAATTCTCCCACACCGCGTTCGTACCGTATTGCCGGCGTACGGCCTGCATCACGGGCGCGACGGCTCGCCAGCATTCGAGCACGACCAAGCCCCAAAGTTCGCATGCAACGCCCGGCGGCACGCTTCCGAGTTTTACGAATGTCCCCACCGACTCGAAGTGATTGGCGACCAGGCGAACCGGTTGCAATTCTTGCGGCAGGACGTCCCACGACATCGCTGCGAGCCTATCGCGATCGTTCAAAATCCGCGGCAACTCCTGCATGACGAACGCGCGCGCTGCACCGAACTGGTCGCTTTCCATCGCTTCCGTCCATTTCGCGATGATTTCGATCTCATTGCCCTTGCGCATATGGCGAATTTGCAGGAGCGCGGCCAGCGCCGACGCGGCAATGACCAGCGCCGTAAAAACGGTTGCAATGGCCGTCACCCATTCCGGACTCACGAGCCGGCCGGCTCGTTCAGCGGCATGCGGCGCACGCCCGGGGGATATTCGCCGTCGGGAAAGCGCCGAATGAAGTCTTCCGAAAGCACGGCCATATACTCGAAATTTATCCAAACACCCGGTCCATACCGCCGCCTCAGTTCGGCAGTGAGCGGACGCAAATTTTCCCAACTGGTCAGCACGATGCCCGACCACAATTCACACGCAATCTGCTCGTCCATCATTCCGGTTTTTACGAACAGGCCCATGCTTTCGAACAGGTTGGCAACAAGGCGAAGTCCGGCGTACTCGCTGCGCAGGGCGGAGTCCGCAATGGCTGCGACCGTCTGCGGGTCCGCCAGCCGCCGCGGAATCTCGTTGCGGATGAACGCCAGCGCCTCGCGAAACTCGGCGCCTTCCATGGTTTCGCGGCATTCGTTGTACGCCGAGATTTGATTGCCGGTACGCAGGTGGCGGATTTGCACGGCCGCCGCCAAAGCGGAAGCGGCGATGACGAGCGCCGTGAAGACTGTCGCGATTGCGGTAACCCACTCAGCCGGCACGTTCCCATTCCTTCGCGCGTTCGATGAGGGATCTGTCGCCCGGCATATGCTCCATGTCGGGCGGATAGGATGTTTTGTGATCGCGCTGATGCGCCGCCGACAATGCCGCCATATACTCGAAATTCTCCCAGAGCGCGGGTTGCTGAATTTTCTCGCGCGCGTACGTCGTGATGGGCAGCAGGGCTTGCCAGTTCCGCAGTACGACGAAAGCCCAGAAGTCGCACGCGATGCGTTTATCGATAATGCCGGTCTTGACGAACAGCCCCATGCTCTCGAAAAAATTCGCGACGGTTTCGATTGCCTGGTACTCACCGCTAAACGGAATCTGCGCGACCTTCCGGGATTCTTCCGGATCGCTCAGCCGTTTCGGCAGTTCGTACGAAACAAAGCGCTGCGCCTCCCGAAACTCCGGCGACTCGAGCGTTTCGCGGCATTCGGTAAGCGCGACGATCTGATTGCTTCCGCGCATGTGCCGCAATTGCATGAGCGCTGCAAGTGCGGACGCCGTAATAACGACGAACGTTCCGATAGTTCCCAGTGCGGTCGCCCACTCTGCGCTCATGCGTTGACCCCCTCCTCCAGCGGCATGCGCCGCATCTGCGCCGGATACGAGGTCGGATTTCGCTCGATGAATTCTTCACATAGAACGGCGAGGTACTCGAAGTTCTCCCAGATGCCCGGGTCGAGTTTTCTGCGAACGCGCGTTACCGGCAAGAGGGCGTTCCATGATGAAACCACGACGCCGCACCACAGATCGCAAGCGATGTGCCGGTCGATGATGTTGAAGCGTACGAACGCGCCCATCGACTCGAAAAAATTTGCAACGTTGCCGGCCGGGCGCAACGCCGCCGGAAAGAACGGCAATTCGAGGCTGCGGGCCATCTCCGGGTCTTTCATGAGTTCGGGCAGTTTATCGGTAACAAATTGCCGTGCGTTCTGAAACTCGTCCGATTCAAGCGTTTCCCGACACTCCGTGAGCGCCACGATTTGATTGCTCCCGCGGGTATGGCGCAGTTGCAAAAGGGCGGCGACGGCGGACGCCGCGATAACGATGAACGTGCCTGCGGTCGCGATCGCGGTCACCCATTCAGCCGTCATTGCGCCGGTTCTCGCGAAAGCGCTTCCGGCCACGGCGCAGGCAGCGGCAATCGCTCGGTACCGCGAGGATACGTGCCCTCGGGATACCTCTGGCGGAATCGCTTGCAAAGCAGCGCGAGGTACTCGAAATCTTCCCACACGCTGTATCCCAGCATGGCTCTCCGGCTGGAGATCAGCGGCGCGAGTGCGTCCCAGCACGGCACGACCGGACTGTAGAGCCAGTCGCAGGCGAGCCTGGCATCGACCATATTGTGCTTGACGAGTTGCGATGCTTCGAAATCGAAAAACTCCCCGACGTCCGCGATCATCTCGGCTTCAGGGCCGGTGTTTGCGAGCAGCGTTCTGCGGAACTCGGAATCGCTTCGCATGCGATCCGGCAGTTCGTACCGGATAAACCGCACGGCGCGCTTGAATTCGGCCGAATCCATTTTGTTGCGAAGTTCGTTCATAATCAGGACTTGATTCGACGTGCGCATATGACGCAGCTGGACGAGCGCTGCGCTCGCGGACGCCGCGATGACGAAGAACGTCCCGGCCGTGGCAATCGCGGTCACCCATTCAGCCGACATAGACACCGCTTCGCGATTTCCAGCGCTCTACGAGCCGGTTATCAGCCGGTAAACGCCGCAGCGAGGTGGGATACAAGCCGTTCGGATGCCGTTCGACGAAATCTTCGCTCAAGACGGCAAGGTATTCGAAGTTTTCCCATATCGACATGCCCATCTTGTGCCGCAGAAGCGCCGCAACCGGTGCGATAGACTTCCACGCGCTCGTCACGTTTTCCGCGTACAGCGTGCACACGATGCGCCGCTCCAGAAGGCGCGTGAGCACGAATGCGCCCATGTCTTCGAAGAAATTTGCTATCGTGCGTATTGCGGCGAATTCGCCTACGAACGGCGGCGCATTGGCCAGCGCATCGAGTGCGTCATCTTCCTTCAGGCGCTCCGGCAACTGGCTTCGCACGTACGCGAAGGCCATTTGAAACTCCTGAGTATCGAACTCGTTGTTATACGCGGTGAGCAGCGAGATGGCGTTGCCGCTGCGCATGTGGCGAATCTGCATGAGCGCGGCGACGGCGGACGCCGCGATAACGACGAACGTTCCCGCCGTTGCGATCGCGGTGACCCACTCAGCGCTCGGCATTCGCCCCAACACGTTCTTGCGTGAGCGGCCATAGCGCGGGCATCTGCATGCGCGGCGCTCCGTTCGGATACGTACCGTCCTGATACCGCTCTTCCCATTGCTGGCAGAGCGCCGCAAGGTATTCGAAGTTCTCCCACATCGGCGGGAAATCGAGCGCGATCCGCCGGTTTGCGATAACTGGAGCCAGCGCGCTCCAGTTGCGTAAGATTACCTGGTTCCACAGATCGCACGCGATCCGCCGATCGATAATCCCGTTCTTGACGAAAACGCCCATGTTTTCGAAGAAATTCGCGATGGTGCGTACGCACTCGAATTCCGGAGGAAAATACCGGCCGAGCATGGCGAGCTGGACCTGCGGGTCTTCGAGACGGCGCGACAATTCGACGGACACGAAGCGCTCTGCGGCCTGAAACTCCGCCGATTGAATCGTTTCGCGGCATTCGTTCAGTGCCGCAATTTGATTGCTGCTGCGCAGATGGCCCAGTTGCATGAGCGCGGCTATCGCGGACGCCGCGATAACGATGAACGTTCCGGCCGTGGCGATTGCGGTGACCCACTCCGCGCTCATCGCGCGCCCTCCTTACATGCGGAAGACTCCGTAATTCGTCGGCGCGATCGGCGCATGCGCTGCGGCATCGAGGCCCATCGCGATGACCTTGCGCGTATCGAGCGGATCGATAATACCATCGTCCCAGATACGCGCAGTCGAGTAGTACGGACTACCCTCGTGCTCGTACTTTTCGAGAATGGGGCGCTCGAACTCTGCCTTTTTCTCGGGCGTCATCTCGCCTTTGACGGTTGAGAGGACGCTCGCGGCTTGCGGGCCGCCCATCACCGAGATGCGCGCGTTCGGCCACATCCACAACTGCCTGGGCGAATACGCTCGGCCGCACATGCCGTAGTTGCCGGCGCCGAAACTTCCGCCGATGATGATCGTGAATTTGGGTACTTCGGCACATGCGACGGCGGTCACGAGCTTCGCGCCGTCCTTGGCGATGCCGCCGTTCTCGTATTGCTTGCCGATCATGAAGCCCGTGATGTTCTGCAGGAAGAGTAAAGGCGTTCCGCGCTGCACGCACAGTTCGATGAAGTGCGCGCCTTTGAGCGCGCTCTCGCTGAAGAGGATGCCGTTGTTGGCCAGGATGCCGATCGGATGGCCTTCGATCCGCGCGAATCCCGTAACGAGCGTCGTCCCGTAACGTGCCTTGAATTCGTGGAACTCCGACGCGTCGACCAGGCGCGCGATAACCTCGCGCACGTCGTAGCCGATGCGGCTGTCCGCCGGGATGACGCCGTAGATTTCGCGCGGATCGTATTTCGGCGGGCACGGCTCGCCGCTGTCCCACTGGCGGGGCAGTTCGCGGTGCAGATTCGCGACGATCTCGCGCACGATCCCGAGTGCGTGTTCGTCGTCGTTCGCGAAGTGATCGGCGACGCCGGAGATCCGCGTGTGCACGTCCGCGCCGCCCAGTTCCTCCGCCGTTACCTCTTCCCCGGTCGCGGCTTTTACCAGCGGCGGCCCGCCGAGAAAAATGGTGCCCGTGCCTTTCACGATGACGGTTTCATCGGACATCGCCGGCACGTACGCACCGCCCGCGGTACAGGAGCCCATCACGGCCGCGATCTGCGGAATCTTCTTTCCCGACATGCGGGCTTGATTGTAGAAGATGCGCCCAAAGTGATCGCGATCGGGGAACACGTCCGCCTGCAGCGGCAAAAACGCGCCGCCCGAATCGACCAGATAAATGCACGGCAAATGATTGTGTTCGGCGATCTCCTGCGCGCGCAGATGCTTTTTCACCGTCATCGGATAGTAGGTGCCGCCTTTGACGGTCGCATCGTTGGCGATGATGACGCAGTGCTGCCCTTCGACGACGCCGATGCCCGTGACCACGCCGGCGGCCGGTGCATCGCCTTTGTACATCTCGTGCGCGGCAAGCGCGGAAAACTCGAGAAAATCCGAACCCGGGTCGACGAGCCGATCGATGCGTTCGCGCGCGGTCAGCTTACCGCGCTTGCGATGCTTGGCGACGGCATCGGCACCGCCGCCGGCGCGCACCGCCAGCAGATGCTCGCGCAATTGCGCCACCAGTCCCGACATGCGTTCGAAGTTCTGCGCATAGGCGTCGCTGCGCCGGTCCAGGCGCGTCTCCAGTACACTCACACACGCGCGTTTCTTCCAATGCACGCTTAACCCCGTTTACCGCGACGCCCGCTAGACTGGTGGCATGGCTACCGATGTTGCGGGCATTACCCGTCCGGCCGGACGTCTCGACGTCCAAAGCGCACTCGCGCCGTACGGCGGTTCCTGGAACGCGCGCCTCGCCGCGCATCTGCTGCGCCGGGCCGGTTTCGGCGGCACCGGCGCCGAGGTGGCGCGCCTGGCAGCGATGCCGGTGCACGCCGCCGTCGATTCACTGGTACACTTCGCGCCGACCGATTCGCTTGCGCCGCCGCCGGAATTGTACGACCCGCGCGAGATTCTCCGGCAGAACTTCATGGGTACGCTGCGGGCCTTCATGGGCGACGACGGCCAGCGCCGCGAGATCTTCAAAGAGATTCGCAAGGGCGAGCGCGCCTCGGTTATCGCGCTGCAGCGCTGGTGGCTGGACCGCATGCTCGGCACGCCGGCGCCGCTGCAAGAGAAGATGACGCTGTACTTCCACGGCCACTTCACGACGGCGACGATTCAAAAAGGCGTGACGCCCAAGATGACGTTCGCACAGAACCAACTCTTCCGCGAAAACGCGCTCGGCAATCTGCGGGATCTCACGTGGAAGGTCTCCATCGACCCCGCGATGCTGCTCTATTTGGACAACGCGAAGAACGACGCGCAGCATCCGAACGAAAACTACGCGCGCGAATTGATGGAACTCTTCACGCTGGGCGTAGACCGTTACACCGAGAACGACGTTCGCGAATCGGCTCGCGCCTGGACGGGCTGGATCGTCCCGCGCCGCACGCAGCAGGCGCAGTTCGTCGCGAGCCGCCACGACGCAGGCACGAAGACCTTCCTCGGCAAGACCGGCAATTTCAGCGGCCGCGACATCGTCGACATCATCTATGGGCAGCCCGCGTGCGCGGCGTTTTGGGCGAACAGCTTGCTGAACTTCTTCGTCTACAATAATCCCGAGCCGCAACTGATCGACGCCGTCGCGAACTTGATTCGCAAGAACGACTACAACCTGGGGCCCGTCATGTCGACGCTGCTGCGCAGCAACGTTTTTTACTCCGAACGGGCATACCGCGCGCTGGTGAAGAGCCCGGCGGAATTCGTGATCGGCACGTACAAATCGCTCGATCTCAAAGACGTGGACGAAAGCGCGCAGCGCGCGCTCGCCCAGATGGGCCAAGTGCTGTTCTATCCGCCGAACGTTGCCGGCTGGCCGGGCGGCGCGAATTGGCTCACGAGCCAAACCGTCATCGCGCGCGAAAACTTCGTCGCGGGGCTGATGAACTCGCCGATGATGGATCGAGTTTCATGGATGGCGCAGGTGCCGCTCAAGGCGAGCGCGGCCGCGTCGGATCTGGTTCGCACCATTCTGTACGGCGACGCCTCGCCGAGCGGCGTCGCGCAGCTTTCCGGTTATTTGAACGGAACCGGAACTTCCGCGCTCGGCATGCTCTCCGGCGAAAACTATCAAGAGCGCGTGCGCGGCGCCGCCTATCTCACGATGGCGATGCCCGCGTATCAGCTCAATTGAACGGACGGGGGACCACACGGATGAAACGGACGCAATTTCTCGCCGGCGCGCTCAGCGGACTCGCGGTTATCGCAAACACCGAGCACGTTTTCGCGCAGGCGCTCTCGCAGCTGCCGCTGCCGGGACTTCCCGGCGCGCAGAATCGATGTCTGGTCATCGTCAATCTGCAAGGCGGAAACGACGGACTGAACTGCGTCGTACCGCACGGCGATGCGCGATACTATCAAGTGCGGCCGTCGATCGCGGTGGCGAAGAACGACGTGCTCGCCATCGATGGTCACGTCGGGTTCAATCCGCAGATGCGCTCGTTCAAATCGCTCTATGATAGCGGCATGGTAGCCGTCGTACAGAACGTCGGCTACCCGAATCCGGATCACTCGCACTTCCGCTCCACGGAGATCTGGCAGACGGCGGTGCCCGAGAAGTACGAGCACACCGGCTGGCTCGGACGCTATCTCGACGGTGCGAATCTGCCCAAAGACAATTTGTTCAACGGCGTTGCTCTGGCGCAAGTGCTGCCCGAAGTGCTCGTGGCAGATCGCGTCGACGTACCGGCCATCGCGCAGATCCGCGGCTACGGTCTGCTCGGCGATCGCGACAAAGACGAACGTGCGGCGTACGGCCGCGTGGTGAACGATACGCGGCTGCCGTTTTCTTCACCGTATCTCGCGCACGTCATGGAGATCGAGGACCACGCGCAAAAAGGCTCGGAAGAACTTCCCAAATTGCTTGCAGGCTATAAAGCGGCCGGATCGTATCCGGCCACGCCGATCGGCCGCAGTCTCTCACTTGCGGCGCAGATCGTCGGCAGCAAAACCGGTACGCGCGTCATCTACGTGCAGCACGGCTCGTTCGACACGCACGTCAGCCAGAAGGCGACGCAGGACCGTCTGCTCGGCGAGTTTTCGGATGCGATAAAGGCCTTCTACGACGATCTCGCCGCTCACGGAAACGAGAAACGCGTGCTCACGATGACGTTCTCAGAATTCGGCCGCCGCATCGAAGAAAACGGCAGCCGCGGCACCGATCACGGCGAAGCATCGCCGCTGTTCTTGATCGGCGGCGGCGTGAAAGGCGGCATCTACGGCGCCTATCCCGACCTCGCCGAGACGAGCATCGGCAACGTCGCGTTCAAAACCGATTTCCGCAGCGTCTACGCCACCGTGCTCGAACGCTGGCTCGGCCAACCCTCGCAAAACGTTCTGCACGGCTCATTCCCGCAGATAGGCGCTATCGCATAACGCTAATACGCGAAGAGCAGCGTCGTATTCAGGGTGTGGCGATCGGTGATTTGGTCTTCGACGGTAAAGCGCATGTTGCGGGCGGGCCGCGTGATAAATGAAAGCACCGTTTGCTGCTGCGCTCCCGAAAGCGAGTCCCAGACCCGATCGTAGCGCGCCACCGCCATGAGGGCCGAGGAAAACGCGTAACGCCCTTCGGCGAAACCGCCGCTCGAATCGGCGCCGCGGTCCTTACCGCGCTGCGTTACCGCGACGAGATCGAATTTACCGAAACGCTGTCCCGCGCCGAATGCCTGACGGAAAAACGCATCGCGCAGACCGCCGAGTTGCCGCTGTCCTTGATAGCGGTACGCGTAGAGCGTGAAATCGCCGAAATTCTTCGTGCCCGACGCCATGAGATCGATTCCCGAAACCGGATTGCCGCTTTGGCGATCGTACGACGAGAGCGCGGCGAGATGCAGGGCGTCCCCGCTGGGCGACTCGCGGTACAGTTCGACCCCGATGTGCGGATCGAAGAAATTAAACGGATTCTCGCCGACCTTTTGATCGTAGACCAGGTAGTGCGATTCCGTGTCGCGCTGGGTCTCCGGGTCGACCGGAAGCGGCAGCGTGAACTGGCCCGCGCGCACGTGGGTGCCGGCGTTGCCGTTGTACTGCACCCAGGCATCGCGGGGCAGTCCCGGCATGCCGCCGTCCACGGCGTACTGCTCCAGAAAGTAATTGAAGGCCGAGCCGATCGCGCCGCCGCTCAGCAGTTCGACCTCGTCGACGACCGCTTTGGGCAGCCCCTCCTCCGCGGCGCTCGTGTACGCGAGTTTCACCTTTACGGCCACGGGCACGACGTCGCGGCCGGCGCGCGGCAGGCGGAAGCCGTTGCGGGCAAACGCCTCACCGAACGAGTTCAGGTGCGGCACCGTCGTATGGCATGCCTGACACGAGAGTCCGAATCGGTGCGCAAAGACTGGTAAGGCCTCGGCGCGCCCGGGAATACAGACAAGCAGGAAAGCGATGAGCAGGGCGGGAGAGTAGCGCATGGAGTTAGGGCTTTCTAGTTAGGTAATTAGGCGCCCCTAACGATACCGTAAAGACTTTATCAAGTTGGACTACTTTTCTCGCAGGGTGACTTTTGATTCGTGCCAAATGTCCCGCTTTGCGCTTCGGGCATGTTCCTGACATAGGCCCCATGGACTATTTGCGCATCCTTGGGATTCGACCGAGCGGTTACTTTGCAATTACTATAGAGAGATAAAGACAGCGCGCGGCGCGCAACGGATGTGTGACGTATGGTAGTGACGCCGGCATGAAACTTGTGGAGCCGGGGGGAGCGCTTGGCGCTCCTTGTAAGGATGCTGGCCTGCCTCCCAGAGGCACGCCGAAAAATTATCTCATGGCTTGGCTGCTCGTTATGCTCAAGGAGCACAATCTGCACGGCTACGAGATCATGAAGGAACTGAAATTGCGGTTCGACGTGATCTCGGATCCGGGAACGGTATACCGGGCGCTGAGGCAGCTCGAGCGGGACGGATACATCTCCTCGTGGTGGGATCCGAAAGAACAAGGTCCCGCACGCAGGATCTATACGTTGACCGATGAGGGGCATCAAGCACTCGTGCTATGGAGCGTCGCGCTCGAGCAATACCGCTCGAATCTCGACGCTTTTTTTAACCTCTACAGCGGTCAGTGGCAACTCGCCGGGGAGTAACCGCGCTTTAACGGGTGGAACCCGCGAGTCGTGATAGAGATCCTCTTCCTGGGCACCGGCGGCGCGCGCTTCGTGGTCGCGCGCCAAATTCGCGCGTCCGGCGGCATGTGGATGCGTTTCGGCTCCACGCAGATGCACGTGGATCCCGGTCCCGGCGCACTCGTGCGCGCGCTCTCGCACGTCCCGCCGTGCAATCCGCGCGAACTCGACGGCATCGTTCTCTCGCACAAACATCTCGATCACTCGGGCGACGTGAACGTGATGATCGAAGCCATGACGTCGGGCGGTTTTCGCCGCCGCGGCGTGCTGCTCGCGCCGCGCGACGCCGTGGAAGGCGAACACGTCGTGCTTCCCTACGCGCTGCGCTTCGTCGAACGCGTCGAGATTGCGACGGAACGCGCCGGCCCGTACCATATCGGCGAGGTCGAGATTCATACGTCCATCAAGCACGTTCACGCCGTGGAAACCTACGGCATGCATTTTCTTCACAACGGGCGCACGGTTTCGTATTTACCGTGCGGACGTTACTTCGAGGGCCTCGCGCAAGACTACGCGGCGCACGATCCCGACGTGCTCATCATCAACGTGCTGCGCTACCGCGACAGCATGGACGTCGACCACATGACGTTCGACCAGGCGCGGGACGTCATCGCCTCGGTGCGCCCGCGCGTCGCGGTGATGCAGCACTTCGGCACGAAGATGCTCGAGCAAGATCCGGCCCGATTGGCGCGGCAGCTCGAGGACGATCTCGGCATTCGCGTCAT
Organism: Vulcanimicrobiaceae bacterium; assembly: GCA_035279385.1. GTDB lineage: Bacteria > Vulcanimicrobiota > Vulcanimicrobiia > Vulcanimicrobiales > Vulcanimicrobiaceae > DATGJX01. Next base: position 14,873 of record DATEHZ010000002.1, read on the forward strand.
CGCCGCGTACGACAACATGCGCCTCGACGTTGAAACGGAGGCCGGCGCGCTTGCCGGTTGAGATCGTCCGCGTCACGCCCGAGGCCGTGCTGGAATTCGTTCGCCGCACCGAGCGCGAAGCGCTCAAAACGTTTTACGACTTCAGCGTCATCTGGCACGAGCAGACGCACGACTTCGCGGCGATGGACGGCGAGAACGTCGTCGGCGTCGCGCAGATCCGGATAGCCGCGTCGCTCGCCGGAGTGGAACGCATCGTCGTGCTCCCGGATTACCGGCGCCGCGGCATCGGGCGCGAGCTGCTGCAAAGCGCCTGCGACGTCGCGAACTATTACAACTGCCACAAGATGACGGCGCTGGTCCCGCATCGCAGCGCGGCCCAAAGCTTTTTCGAACGCTGCGACTACCGCGAAGAAGCGGTCCTGCCGCAGCACACGTTCAAACTAGATATGGCGGCGATGCGGAAGTTTCTCTTGTAGCGGACGGCGCAGAATACGCCCGATCGGCTCCCAGGCGCCTTGCAGCCGCCCGTGCGAACGCAGAGCGCCGTTGTACAGATACACGCCGCCGCGCTGCGAGTTCGCCGTAATCACCGGGCCGCCCGGCCCGACAATCGCTTGCGCGTCCGTGGGCGAACCGGTTACCGCCGCGCCGCCCGAGAAACCCGAGAAGATTCTCCCGCCGGTGCTGTGCGCGTCGATGAGCGCGCCGCCGCCCGCAACGCCGATCGCCACGTTGCCGTTCTGCGACTCGAAGCGTGCGACGCCCGGCACGAACGTGCCGTTGTCGTACGCGATGCTTCCGTTCACGCTGGTCGCGACGATTTGCCGCACGTTGCAGTTTTCGAACACGATGTTGCCGGCCGCCGTGCGCGCGCGAATGCGATTGAAGGCAGAGTTCTGCACCACCATCGGCCCCCGCGCGACCTGCGCGTACCCGTCGCCGCTGACGTTGCGCAGATGCAGTCCGCCCGTATGCACCAGCGCCACGAACGTGCCGCCGCGGTAATCGCTCACCGTAATCCTGCCCGCGCCCACAACCGTCCAGAGCAGCGCGGTAGAATTTGGAATCGTGAGCGTGACGTCCGCGCCTTGATCGCCGCCGAAGATCACGACGCCGTCGTGCGGAGCGTCCAGAACCGAACCGAGCGGAAAACTCTCCGGCGGAAGAATCACGGGCCCGTCCGGCGTTTGGATGCTGGCATCGAAGATCGTGATCTCCGGCGGGAGCGCATTTTCCACCATTTGCGGCTCGACGTGCCGCGCGCGCACCGGGGCGTTCGAGGAGATCTGCACCTGCGGTTTGTCCCAGGTGCGAACGGTCAGCGAACCGGAGCGCATTTGCATGCGAATCACCGGCGAGGCGGACACGGCGATGACCTGCTGGGCGCGCGCGTACGCGGGCCAGCTCGCGAGCAGCGCGAGGAACACCGGAAAAAGCCAACGGGTCACGCCTTCATTGTACGAAGCGCCCACCCGCGGCGAATGAGAATTCAATGAATCCGCGGCAGGCACACGCGCATGAGCGTGCCGCCGCCCTCCGGACGCTCGGCTTGCACTCGCCCTGCGTGTACGCGCGCGATGGAACGGACGATTGCCAGACCCAGCCCCGTACCGGGCACGTCGCGCGTGCGCGATTTGTCTGTGCGATAGAAACGCTCGAAAATCAGCGGTAATTCCGCGGCGTCGATACCCGGGCCCGTGTCTTGGACCTCGACGATCGCCTCGCTCTGCGTTCCGCGAACGCGGACCGTAACGCCGCCGCGCTCGGTGAATTTGATGGCGTTGTCGATCAAATTGGTGATCATCTGGCGAACGAGCGCGGCATCGCCGTTCACGATCGGCGACTCTGCGTCCACGTCGATCCGCAGGTCGAGCCCCTTGTCGCTCGCGCGCTGCGCCGTGGCATTCACGGCCTCGCGTGCGACCGCGCCGACCGAAACCGGCTCCTTCGGAATCGAATCGCCCGAGTCGGCCTTCGCAAGCGTAAGCATGCCGTTGACCATGTCGGCGAGCGATGCGCTCTCCGCTACGATCGTCTGCAGGCTCTCTTTCCGAATCGCTTCGTCGCGATCGCCCCAGCGCGCGAGCATCTGCGCGTTCGCGTTGATGGAGGTGAGCGGCGTCTTGAGTTCGTGCGAGGCATCGCTGATGAATTGACGCTCGCGCGCGAACGCTTCTTCCAAACGCGCGAGCAAGTCGTCGAAGCTCTCCGCGAGCCGGCCCACTTCGTCGGAGCGTCCCCTCCAGCGCAGGCGCCGGTGCAATCCTTCCGAGCCGATTTCGCGCATCGCGGCCGCGAGTTCGTCGATGGGCGTGGTGATCTGCGAGGCCAGCACGAACGAGATCAGCGCGACGGCGATGACGGCGATGATTAAAATGATCGCGATCGACCATTCGATCTGCCGGAAGGCCCGATATAACTGGTCGAGCGGCTCGCCGGCTTGCACGATGAGCGCGTGCGTTCCGCTGACAAAGACTTGCGATGCGACGAGGAACGGCCGGCCCTGCACGTGCACTTCGCGGATGGAGTCCGGAGCGGCCGGCGTAAGACCGGGATTGCCGAACGTCGGAACGGCATCCATGTTGAAACTCTTCGCGATCGGATAGCCGCGCGTATCGTCGACTTCGATGAACGTGCTCGTCGAGGACCAGCGATCGAGATTGTCGGGATTCTCGAGCACCAGCAGCGAGTCGCCGCCTTCGGAGAACAGAAAAGAGTTCGGATTCGGCGCGACGGCGGTGCGCATGTCGGAGAGGATGGCCAGCACGTGATCCTGCGCCTGCGCGCGCAGAATGCCTTCGAAGCGCAGCGTGACGGCGGCTCCGAGCGCAACGGCAACGACTGCGAGCAGCAGCGCATACCACACGGTAATGCGCCACCGAAGCGAGTTCATGCTTGCCGGAACCTAGTCTTTGATGGTGTAGCCGACGCCGCGGACCGTCGTAATGAGCTTCTCGTCGAAGCCGTCGTCGATCTTGCCGCGCAGATAGCGGATGTACACGTCGATCAGATTCGAGTCGCCCAGGAAATCGCTGCCCCACACGCCGTTGAAGAGTTCGTCTCGCGTGTGTACTTTGTTGCGGTGCAGCAGCAGGTACTCCAGCAGCGCGTACTCCTTGGCGGTGAGATTGATCGCTTTGCCGCCGCGCTGCACTTCGTGGCGATCGCGATCCATCACGAGGTCGTGGTAGGCGATGACGTTCGCCGCGGGTTCTTTCTCGCGCAGGCGCGCCCGCACGCGCGCGAGCAGTTCTTCGGTCGAAAACGGTTTGGTGAGATAATCGTCCGCGCCCATGTCGAGACCGGCGACGCGCTCGGGCACGCGGTCTTTCGCCGTGAGCATGATGATCGGCACGCGGCTTTTCGCGCGCACGCGTTTGCAGACTTCCATGCCGTCCATGCGAGGCAGCATGAGGTCGAGCAGAATCAGATCCGGTTCTTTGAGCGCGAGTTCCAGGCCCGAGAGCCCGTCGCGCGCTACGGCGACGTCGTAGCCTTCATGTTCGAGTTCGAGTTGAAGCACGCGACTGATGGCCGCATCGTCCTCGATGACGAGAATGTGATGCGGGCGGGCCGTTTTGTCCATGGTAAGGTTATCGGCGGGTCGCTCGCTGATACCCCGGTGTCACGGTTAAATTCACCTGAGAAATCCAGAACGTGGCGGCCGCGCCGATGGCGATCCAGAACAGCACCGCGGGCTGCGAGAAGAACGCCAGGAACTGCTCGCCGTACGAGGCGGCTGCATCAAAAGCCGGTGCCGCGGTGCCGCGAATCACCGCGATCATCAGCCACACGAGTGCGGCGCACAAGCCGCCGTAGAGCCAAACTTCCCACGGGCGAACGGTTGCGGCGACCGGCACGTGATAAATAGTGGACGCCAAAATCGATTGGCGCAAATCCGCCGGCGGCTCTTCCAAATCCAGCGCGAAGAGCGCCCGTTCCAGTTCGTCGTCGTTCCCGTAATACTTCATGGCCGTGACTCCGCGGTTTTTTCGTTCAAAATGCGGCGCAGCTGTTCTTTCGCCCGAAACAGATGCGTCTTTACCGTACCCATCGGCACGCCGAGGACGTGTGCGATCTCCTCGTACTGCCGCCCCTGAAGATGATACAGCGTAATGACCGTTCGATACTTCTCCGGCAGCTCGGCGATCGCCGCGCGCAGGCGGCGGGCTTCGTCGTTCGCGATTGCCTCGCTCTCCGGTCCGGCCCCCGGATCGGCGCGTTCGGGCAGTTCGTCGTTCGAGTACCGTTTGCGGCGCGATAGACGATCGCAGCAGCCGTGATACGCGATGGCAAACAGCCAGGTCGAGAATTTCGCGCCGGGTTTGAAGGTCTGCAGGCTGCGATAGGCTTTGAAAAAGGCCTCCTGCGCAGCGTCGCGAGCTTCTTCCTGATCGCGCAGGGTGCGGTACGCCAGATGATAGACGGCGCGATCGTAGCGTTCGACCAGCGTGCCGAAAGACTCGCGACGCCCTGCGAGCGTCTGAGCCACGAGGGTCTGGTCGTCTATCAGCGACGAGGGGTCGATGGAAGGTGCCTCCAGCAGTGCCGCAACCACGTTTCACGTACACCGGAACGGGCCGTATTGTTTCGGACCATACCGCCGGAGGTTCCCCCGGGCTTGAAACACTGCCGGCGCTGTGCCGTACATGGGGCATGCGTTACTCTCGCACAGGCATCGTGGCCGTATTGCTCGCGGCCGAGGTCTTTCTCGGCGGGGCAATCCTCTGGGCGCTCGGCGGCGGCCGATGGGGCTGGACCCTGCAGGCGCGGGCCGTGAACAACATGTCGGAACAGGCGCCCATCGACGCAGGCCGGGCCCCGCACGTCGTCATCGACGATCCCGACAACCGCGTGGTGATTACCGCTTCATCGGATGGAAAGGTTCACGTGACGGACCACCGGCATCAGTTCGGCTGGTTCGCGGGACCGCATTCGCAAGCGCCGCTGCGCGTCTCACGCACGGATGACGGCGTGAGTATCATGCGCGGCGACGGGCAGCCGCATCTGCAAGTCGCCTTCTTCGGGGTCGACTTCGAGCGCACGGACGTTGCGGTTCCCTCCGGCGCGCGGCTCGACGTCCGGCGCTGCGAGGGTGCAAGCATCGACGGCGTGCGCGCGGGCGACGTGAAGATCGCCTGCGGCGACGGCAGCCTGCATCTGGACGACCTGCAATCGCCGTCGATCGACGCCGTCACGCAAGACGGCGGGATTCACGCGAGCAATTTAGAGGTCGGCGGCGGACGCCTGGAAACCGGCAGCGGCTCCATACGAGTTGCGCTCGCCGGCTCGAACCTGCTCGTTCACGCGCAAACCGGCGACGGAAGCATCAGAATCAACGGCCGGCGGATTGCGAAGGACAGCGACTCCGGACGTGCCGATTATCAAGTCGGAACGGGCGGCGGGTCGCTCCAGGTTTCGACGCAAGACGGAAGCATCCACATCGACTCGAACGGAGCCAATTGATATGGCAGACCCCTCAGACACCATCGTCCCGCTCGCCGGCATTCTCGTCGTCTTCGGATTACCGCTGACATACGCGATCGTGAACCGCGTGCTCGCGCACCAGGAGCGGCTGGAAATGATCAAGCACGGCGTCGTGCCGCCGCCGGACCCGAAATGGGCCAAGCGCATGGGCAAGACCGGCTGGTACGATCCGCGGGCGTACGGCATGCAGCCGGGCGCGGCTCCTCCGGGCTACTACGACGCGTGCGGGATGTATGGCGATCCGAACCGTCAACTGCGCAAGGGGATCTCGCTGGTCTGCATCGGCATCGCCCTCACCGTTGGGCTCTCGTTCATCTCCCCGGGCCGCCCCGGACCATGGCTGCTCGGCGGGCTCATCCCGATGTTCGTGGGTATCGCGCAGGTC
>DATEHZ010000003.1:0-6176 GCA_035279385.1 Vulcanimicrobiaceae bacterium
CGGATTCGGAACCGCACCGTATCAGCTCTTTACCGCGAATCTTTCCACAAACGCGTTTGGGCCGGCGTACAACCTGACATCTGCGTTGCCGCCAGGATCGGGGCCGTTCGCTCTAAGCCTGGCGCAAGATACGCAATTGCAGCACGGTCTGGTCGGGTTTGCGGATTTCTCGACCGAGTGTGGGCCGCCCGCGCTCGCCGACGTCGATCTCGCGAGCGGTCAGCTCGCGACGTTCCCCGGAGTCGGCATCGGCTTTCCCCTCGACGCCGTGGTTGATTCGTCAACGCACAAGGCGATGTATCAGACCTCGTGCGACAGCGGATTCAACATCATCGACATGCGCACGCATACCGGAAGCAGCGTGACGATGCCCGGGCAAATCGGGCTATTCAACGCTGCAGATCCCGCGCACCATCTGTTTGCAGCGGAGATGGTGAGCGGCGATAGCCTACCGGGCAACAACAACGGCATGAGCGCCGTCTACATCTACGACGAGAACGGCAATCTGGTGAAGAAACTGGAAACGTTCAATCTCTACGACACGGGGCTGCCGGTAAATGCGAACGACATGCAACTCAATTTTACCACCCGAACGGGCTATATCTTCGGCCCGCTAGGACAGCAAATCCAGCCCTTCAGCTATTAGTGCAGTGCAGCAAGGACGAAGCACCTCCGGCGGTTCCGGGGGTGCTTCGTTTTGGAGGATAGGACGAAGGTCCGATGCGGCCTCGGGCGCGGAGCCGTACTGTTACGGCATGATCACCCGCTAAATGGGAGGACATGCCATGTCGTTAACTGCCGAGCCTCGAATTGACGAGGCGGAACTTCATGCGTTTGTCGGGCGCATGCTCGGCGATCTCGGTGCTGCGATGAGTGCGGCGCTGGTTGTTATCGGAGATAAACTCGGACTCTATAAGGCGCTGAACGAGCGCGGACCCATGACCTCGCAGGCGCTTGCCGAAGCGACCGGCACGCACGAACGCTACGTGCGTGAATGGCTCGCGAATCAAGCCGCGAGCGGCTACGTGCGTTACGATCCGCTTGAAAAGACGTTTACCTTGCCTGCCGAGCATGCCGCCGTGCTCGCGGACGAATCCAGTCCACTCTTCATGCACGGAGCATTTCAGATTATCGAAGCGGCGATGGCGGACGAGCCGCATATCACGCAAGCCTTTAAAACCGGAGCCGGCTTCGGTTGGCACGAACACGACGTTCGCTTGTTCGAAGGTACGGAGCGTTTCTTCCGGCCGGGCTACAACGCGCATCTGCTGACGGACTGGATTCCCGCGTGCGAGGGACTCGAGGCAAAACTGCGTGCGGGTGCAAAGGTCGCCGACATCGGCTGCGGTTTAGGCGCGTCGACGATTCTCATGGCGAAGGCATATCCGAAGTCGACGTTCTACGGCTTCGACTATCATCCACTCTCTATCGAAACCGCGAAAGAACGCGCGCGAGCCGCGGGTGTGGCGGACCGGATAACGTTCCAAACCGCGACGGCAAAAGATATTCCCGGCGAAGATTACGATTTCATCGCGTGCTTCGACTGCCTGCACGACATGGGCGATCCGGTCGGCGTAGCGGCGGAGATTCGCAAACATATTGCGGCCGACGGAACCTGGATGATCGTCGAACCGTTTGCCAACGACCGTCTGGAAGAAAACCTGAATCCCATTGGGCGGATTTTCTATGCTGCGTCGACGCTCTTGTGCGTGCCGTCCTCGCTCGCGCAAGAAGTCGGCGCCGGGCTCGGAGCGCAGGCCGGTGAAGCGCGCGTTCGTGCAGTCATGCAGGAAGCCGGCTTCACGCGTTTCCGTCGCGCGACGGAAACGCCGTTCAATATCGTCTACGAAGCGCGTCCGTGATCTTCAACTGACGCGATCGCATCGAGGAAGATGCGGCCGTAGCGTTCCAGTTTCACGTCGCCCACGCCGCCGATGGCGCGAAATGCGCTCAGCGTAGAAGGTTGACGTGAGGCCAGTTCGCGCAGCGTCGCATCGGAGAAGATGACGTACGGCGGAACGCCTTGCTCGTCGGCGAGTTCTTTGCGAAGAACGCGCAGGCGCGCAAAGATCGCCTCGGAGGCCGGTGCGAGCGTCTCGACGCCGCGCCGGCTCTTGCTTTTGCGCGCAACCGCTCTCGGCTTGAAGAATGAGAACGGCCGGCGTTCGCGCAGGGCGTGCAAGCCCTCTCGGGTGAGGACGAGCGTGCGGCGTTCCGGGTCTTTCTCGAGTTCGCCCGAGCGAAGCAACTCCGAGATGAACGATTGCCACGCGGGCCGGTCGTGCTCGGTTCCGATCCCGAAGGTCGAAAGCTCGTCGTGACGCCACGATGTGACCTTGTCGGACAAGCGCCCCATCAGGACGTCGATGACGTGCTGCTCGCCGGTCGAAAAACCGCCGGCGCTGCGAATGCGATAGACGCAAGAAAGAATTTTGTGCGCGGCGGTCGTGCCGTCGATGCGTTCGGGCGGCTGCAAACAGTTATCGCAGTTTCCGCATTGCTCCGCGACGCTCGCCTCGCCGAAGTAGCGCAGCATGTGCATGCGCCGGCAATGCGGCGTTGCGGCAAGTTCCAACATCCCGCGCAGCAGGCGATCCGCCTGTTCGCGCTCGCGGTCGCCCTCGATCTGCCGGATGAAATGCCGTTGTTTGGCCGCGTCGCCGCCGCTGAAGAAGAGCGCACACTCGCTCGCCAAACCGTCGCGTCCCGCGCGCCCGGTTTCTTGCCCATGCCGAAGGCGATGGTCGCGCACATCACGCGCACGTCGTCGCGAATGAACCGCTCTTGATTGCGCGCGCGCTGTGTAGGCGTCAGTCCGGCATGATACGGGCTCGCCGGAATTCCGGCCGCGCTGAGCCGGGTAGCGAGATCTTCGGCGGAGTTGCGGCTTTGCGTGTAAACGATGCCGCTCTCCGATGCGCGAGCGTTGCACCAGTCCAGCAATTGTTTGAATGCGTCGCGCTTCTCGAAAACGCTATAGCGCAGGTTGGGACGGTTGAAACCGGCGACGAAGCGCTGCGGATCGCGAAGGTCCAGCGCGGTTTCGATGTCGCTGCGCACCCGCTCGGTAGCGGTCGCCGTGAGCGCGAGAAGCGGTGCGTGCGGTACGATGCGGCGCAGCTGCGCGATGCGGCGGTATTCCGGCCGAAACTCGTGACCCCATTCGCTCACACAGTGCGCTTCGTCTACGGCGATCGATGCGACGTTCCAGCGCTCCAGGGAGCGCATGAACGACGGCAGGAGCGCGCGCTCCGGCGCAACGTAGAGCAAGCGGTATTCGCCGCGATTCAATGCCTCGATGCGTTCGGCGGCAGCGTCCGCGTCTATCGCGCTGTTGAGATACGTTGCCGCGATGCCGTTCGCGGTCAGTGCGTCGACTTGGTCTTTCATCAGCGCGATCAGGGGCGATATGACGAGCGTCAATCCGGGCTGCAGAAGCGCGGGCAGCTGATAGCACAGCGACTTCCCGCCGCCGGTCGGAAGAAGCGCGATCGCGTCGCGGCCCTCTAGGACGGCTTGCGCGATCTCGCGTTGAAACGGCCGAAAGGTCCGGTAACCGAAATAGTGGTTGAGCGCCTCGTCAAGGCTGATGGGAGCGGTCACGTTCCGCTATCACTTCATGGCGCTATCGAGGCAAGCCTTCGGCGCTCGCAGAAGGTTTCGGGATGTGCCGCAACATCCGCCCGCTGTTCAATTTCGAACCGCCGGCTACCGAAGACGAGATCCGCGATGCTTGCTTGCAGTTCGTTCGCAAGATTTCCGGGTTCACCAAGCCGTCACAGGCGAATGCCGATGCCTTCCATCATGCGGTCGACGAGATAACCGCGTCGTCACGAAAGCTCATCGCGTCCCTGGAAACGGTAGCGCCTCCGCGCGATCGCGAGGAAGTGGCGGCCCGTGCAAAAGCGCGCGCATTAAAGCGCTTCGCATAAGGCCGGCTCAGTGTCCGTGCTTTAATGCCGCATCGCGGCACGTATCCCCGGTCGCTCCATCCGGCAAATGCACGTATGTTGCGTCCGCAGAAGGGGAACGCCGACCCGAGAATCGCAGACCGCCGCGCATCGCGTACGCCCGAACGCCCTGGGTCGTAAACGCGCACGTCGGTACGGGCAATTTCCGGTGGCCGTTCTTCGTGCGAACGGCAAACAGACGTGCCGAAATGCGATCGCCGATTGCGCTGACTTCACCATTGACTTGAACGTACGGTCTGCGCAGCGCGAGCGCTTTACGCTGCCACGTGCCGATCGGTCGATGATCGGCCAAGGCAAAAATTGCGTTCTTCGTTCCGCGCAATTCGATGGTGCATTCCGTTGTGCACCGGACCGGACTGCTTCGATACACGCTAGACGCCTGCGCCCGTGCCGCGTCGGTAAAGGCGGAAAGCACCGTTTGACGAGGAGAGCCGCGCGAAAGACCGACGCTCACGAAGCCGCCTCCCGGCGTTCGCCCCAGCAATAAGAGACTAATAACGCTCCACGAATGGTTACCGGGCGAAGCCGGAAAGTGCACGTCGTACGTGAGATCGAAGTCGCCGCTGAAATCCTCGGTGAGATAAACCGTTGCTTCGCCGTCGGTGGATACTGCCCGGACTTTTCCTAGCGCCGGCCCGGTCAGCATTAGCGCAGCTGAAATTGCCAGAAGACACAAAGCGGATATGCGCATTCGGCCTGCCTCCCTTACGCAAGGCCCTACGTCTAAGCGCTGCCGGAGTGGTTGCCCTCTTGACATGCAGGCCGCAGAGGCAGTAATGTACTAGTCAGGTAGTACATTACTTACACCATATGCCATTACATTTGCACGTTGACCCGAGGAGCGGGTTCCCGGTCTATCTTCAAATCGTCGATCAAGTCCGGCGAGCGGTCGCGATCGGCGTATTGAAGCCCGGCGAGCAACTGCCGACGGTCAAGCAGCTCGCCAGCGAACTGGTCGTTAATCCGGCCACGGTTTCGCGCTCGCTGCGCGAGCTGGAGCATCTGGGAATCATCCAGAGCCTGCCGGGCCGCGGAGCGTTCGTTCGAACCGACGCGGCCGAAGGCGTTGCAAAAAGCGTCGCGCGCGACGTCGTGGGCGCTTCGATGGACGCGACAGTCCGTGAGGCGCGTTCACTCGGCGTGGACGAAAGCGAATTGCACGAGCTGTTCCGGCAGGCGCTCGATGTTTGGTATCTCGGCAACGGCACGCACGGAGCATGATGATTCCGCTACGTATCACACACCTTACAAAACAGTATGGCCACCGCTTGGCGGTCGAGGATCTCTCACTCGACATCCAACGCGGCACGGTCTTCGGACTCGTTGGCCGTAACGGCGCCGGTAAGAGCACGACGATCTCGTGCCTTCTGGGGTTAATTCCGAAAACGTCGGGCGAGATCGCACTTTTCGGCGAGCGGTTGCGGCCTCGAATCTTCGACCGCATCGCGTATGTTCCGGAGACCAACTGTCTCGACGACTGGATGACGACACGGCAGCATATCGAGTTTCGGCGCCGTTGCTTCTCGCATTTCGATCGCACGCTTATGAGCCGGCTCATGGAACGGTTCGAAATCGAACCGGAACGGACGCTGCGCAAACTCTCGAAGGGACAGCGTCAAGCGGTCGCGCTCGCACTCGCGTTCGCGCAGCGGCCCGACCTCATGATACTCGATGAGCCGGCGTTAGGGCTCGATCCGTTGATGCAGCGGCGTTTACTCGATTCGATCGTTAGTGCCGCCGCAGATGGCACGGCGGTGCTCTTTTCGTCGCATCAGATCGGACACGTCGAACAAGCGGCGGAGCGGATCGGCATTCTCGACCATGGCAGACTCGTGCTGGAAGCGGACGTCGACGATTTGCGCGCCAAGCGATTCTTGGTGGAGGCGGTCTTCGACGACGGTCACCTCGAGCAGCGTTACGCGAACGGCGACGTTACCGCCGTGGAGGCGCAATTGCGCGCGCGCTCTCCCGTTTCGATGGGCCGGCGCCCGATGAATATGGAACAAATTTTTCTTACAACGATCGGCGAGACGAAGGAGCGGCAGGAATGATCTACCGTGAGTACCTGGTCATGCGCAAGGCTCTCGCGTGGTACGCCGTCATACTGCTGGCCTTGATGCTGCTCCAGCTCGTGACCATGCGCAGGGCCGATGCGACGATAAGCTTTGGGGACGTCGTCTTTACGTATGGCGTTTTCGCGGCGTT
>DATEHZ010000004.1:0-45085 GCA_035279385.1 Vulcanimicrobiaceae bacterium
GGCATGTTTAAGTTCGGGACGGAGCCCCCGAACCAAGCACGTGTTTTAGACTTTTTGGGCAAGCAGAGACTCGAACTCTGATGGGTTGCCCCACTGGAACCTAAATCCAGCGCGTCTGCCAGTTCCGCCACTTGCCCGCGAGCCCTGGCGCGACCCCGATAAATATAACGCCCCCGCGGGTTTTCCTCTACGACTTTGCCTAAATTTCACTCGCGATCTTCAGTACGTCGCTCCAACTCATGCCGTGCGTGCGCGCGCGCAGCTGCTCCTCGCCGCTCGATCCCAGGCGCGCCGCGGCTTCGCGCACGACGCGTTCGCGATCGAGTTGATCGGGCGGTTGTCTCGGCGCGCCGACGCTGCGGAAAATACCGTCGGCAAACATCACGAGACGATACGCCGCGCTCCAATCCTGCGCGGCGAGCGCGAGACGAGAAAACGCATCGACGCAATTCGCGCTCAGCCAGTCGTCATGGTGTTCGAGCAAGAGCTCGAGCGCGCGGCGCAGCGCCGGACGCGCGGCGTCGACGTTGCCGCGTTTGAGTTCGAAACTGCCGATGTTCGTGAGCTGCCAAATCGTGGACTGCGGATCGTGCAGACGTTCGAGAATCGCCAGACTTTGGCGGCTCAAACTGACGGCGCGTTCGAAATCGCCCACGACTGCCGCAAGGTCGCCGAGGTTTCCAAGCAGCGCGGCGACGCTGCGATCGTTCTCCAAGCGCTGGAAGAGTTCGAGGCTCTGCTCGAACAGCTCGCGCGCGCGAAGCGTGTTGCCGCGCCAGCTCTCCGCGAGCGCCATGCCGCACAGCACGTCGCCCGTGCGCCGCAGATCGCCGAGGCGCGTGCAAATCTCGAGCGCTTCGGACAAACACGGATCGCCGGCATCGATATCGCCTAAGACCGCGTACGCACATGCGGCTTCGAAAAGCGCGGCTGCAAGACCCGACGCGTCGCCGAGCGCGCGATATTCGCGCACCGCCTGCAGCGCGTACTCCAATGCTTGACGATTGTGCGCGTTGTCCAGACGCGCGAGTCCGTAGAGCAGCTCGGCATGCACGTTCGGCGGAAAGTCGATGCCGCGCGCGAGGAACTGCTCGATCCATTCGCGGCCAGCCGCCATGCGCCCGAGCTGCTGCCAGTACTGAATCAGATACGCCGTCATCTCCGCGCCGAGTTGCACGTCGTGCCCTTGCGTAACCGTAAACACCAGTGCCGCACGAATGTTATCGAGTTCGTGCACCATCTCGTTGAGGTTCGGCTGCCAGAGCCGTGTGGGATAACTGTCGTGCAGCGAGCGGGCACGCTCCAGAAAATAGCGCGCATGCCGCATCGACGCTTCCGCCAATTCTGCGGCTTGCGTCGCCAGTTCGCGCGCATACGCGCGAATCGACGCGGGAAGCACGAACCGTTCGCCGCTGCCGGGCTCGATCGTCACCACCGCATTTTCGATCAGGCCGTTCAGCGCAGCATCGACGTCGTCCGCAACGCAAACAGCATGAATCGCATCGCTCGTTGCTCCACCCGAGAACACGCTCATGGAGCGCAGCACCGCCTGCTCCTGCGGAGCAAGAACGGTGTACGTCCATTCGATGAAACCGTGCGCCGCTTGCCGATCCATCGACGCGTCGTCCGGCAGGCGCTCTTCGAGCTGCGCCGGCGAAAATTTGCGCAGCTGCGCTGCAGCCAGTTCGATGGCCCGAGGCAGACCGCCCAGATGGGTGCAGATGCGCTCGATCGCGGAGGCTGCGCCCGCGTCGACGGACGTAACGCCCAGCGCTCTTGCACGCTCCACGAAGAGCGTGATGGCCGACTGTATGTCGAGCGGCGGCAGCGTGAACGCAACTTCGCCGGCGATCGTGAGCGGTTCGCGGCGCGTGAGCACGACCCGAACGTCGCGGGCTTCGGCGAGGAGCGCGCGCACGTAGCTGGCGGCCGCGGTTGCGATAAGATCGCAATTGTCCAAAATGAGCAGCGCGCGCTTGGATTTCAGGAATTCCGCGACGGCAAGGTCCGATGCGAGCAGCGGCGTTTCGCGCACGCCGACGACCGAAGCAACTTTGGCCGGCAAGTAGCGCTCGTCGGCAATCGCCGAGCAATCGACGTGATAGACGCCGTCCGGATAGCGCGCGATGTCGCGCAGCGCCACCTCGACGACGTGCCGCGATTTGCCGCAGCCGGCGGCACCCGCCACGGTCAACAGACGAGTCATGCGGAGCAGCGCGCGAATGCGCTGCACTTCTTCAGCACGCCCGAACGTGCGTCCGCGCAAGGGCGGCAGGTTGTGACGGTACGCCTTCGCGGGATACGCAGGGGGCGCATCGGAACGGTAATTCTCGGCGGCGACACGATTGCGGCCGCCGCGCTTCGCATCGTACAGTGCGGCGTCCGCAGCCTGCACGAGCGTTTCCGCCGAACTGCCGCGGGCCGGCGCGTGATGTGCGACGCCGACGCTGATCGTCAGGCGCCCGAGCAGCGAACCGCCGTGCGCGATGCCGAGATCGTACACGGCCGTCCGCATGCGCTCCGCAATCGTCAGCGCACCGGATAGATCCGTGTCGGGCAGAATCCCAACGAACTCTTCGCCGCCATAACGCGCGAACGCGTCCTCGGAGCGCGACAAGCAGGACGCAAGGGCGGTTGCAACCTGCTGCAGCGCGGCATCGCCCGCAACGTGTCCGTACGAATCGTTGAACGCCTTGAAGAAATCGACGTCGACCAGCATCAGCGAAACGCCGGTGTGTCTGCGTATCGCGCGACGCCATTCGGCGGAGAGGCGCTGATTGAGCCAGCGGCGGTTCGCGACGCCCGTGAGGCTGTCGGTCGACGCGATGTTTTCCAGACGCGCGGTCTGCGTCTCGATCTGCGCCTGATGAATGCGCACGCTCAAATACAGCGCGCACGTCTGCAGCAGCTCGACGTCTTCTTCGTCGTACGCATCCTCGCGTTCGCTCTGCACGGAGAGCGCGCCGATAATCTGCGTGCCGAACTTGAGCGGTACGAAGATTGCGGAAACGCGATCGTCGCTTTGCGGCTGCCCCGGAAGATTGAGCGGCGAGCGGCCTTCAGTCCAGTCCTCGATGCGGCGCTTGAGGATAGCAGTCCCGTCGCGAAGCACGCATGCGGTAGCCGAGCCGGGACGCACGCGCCGGTTTTCCAGCGGTGCGGCGACGCCGTTCTCGAGCAGAAACACGACGCGTCCGCCCTCGGAATCGTTGAGCGCGATGAACATCACCGGCGATTCCACGAAGCGGGACAATAGCGAACAGATCGCGTGGAAAAGCTCTTCCAGCGAAAGACTGCTGGTGAGCAGCTCCGCCGTGCGCTGCACCACCTCTCGATCCCGGTCCGCGCGCGTGCGGGCACCGGAGCCTGCCGCGTGTTTCACAAAGCAAGGGTTCGCAGGCTACCGGCCGCCGCCCCGCGCCCTTAACTAAAACGAAAAGGTCGTACATGAAGAGACCCGGCGAAGGCATTCGCCGGGTCTTGAGCACTTGGTGCACCGCCAGGGACTCGAACCCCGAACCAATTGATTAAGAGCCGTTTTCCCTCGTAGGAGTCCCCGCAGGTCACGCACTCAAAACCCCTGTAAAATCGGCTTTTCTGTAAGGCGACTTTCCATCCTGGTTCGCTGGCGTCCATCCCGTGTGCTGTACGCTCGTGCTGTACGTGGGGGGGCGTTCAAACCTCCTCTTCCCCAGGACGCGATGGCTCACCCTGGCCCGCGCCGCGCAGGCTGATGGCGCCTGCCGAATACACGTATACGCGTCGATGCGGCACCTTTTGCCGTTCTACGAGCCATTTGTACAAAGGCGTGCGCGCTAGTCCAGGGAGCCGCACGAATCCCGAACGTATCGCCAAGTACCCACGAAGGTATAGGAATCCGGGGGCGTCCTCCGGCTGGTGGTGTGCGATGCCAGAGAAGAAAATGTTCGCGGGCGCCGTCGTGTTGTTTCGCAATAGGATGCGTCGCTTATCATTGTCGCCGGCCGGAACAACGGGTAGCGTGATCGCGAGCGCGCCCGACGCGCCGCCAACGTTCATGTATCCGAGAAGCCGCAGACCGACCGCCGGCGCGCGTCCCACGTTCCGCACGACCAGCGTCTTGCGCGGGCGCGGGTCCGCGCCGATATACGCCGCCGCTACGACTGAACCCGGTGATCCTTGCGGCGCCGCGTCATTTGCTCGCTCTTTGAGAATCGGCTTCCCGGCGTCGTCCAGTTGAATATCATACGACACGTCGTGCACGCGCTGTTCCCCGCGCGCAGCAGACTCGATAACAATCACCGGGCTTATTTCGACGGCTAAGGCTCGCGTCGAAAGGCTCAAACTTCGCAAGCCAAAGAAGCCAACAGCGACGAGCGCCACTGTAGCCCATGCCGTAATCCATTCCGGCGAAAGCGTAATCACCGCAAGCGTCATATCGCCACCCTCCAGCAACGCTTTTAGGCTCGTGTGCGGCGCACGCCTCCCCGACTCGTCCCGTCGCTACTCACGCGACGACGGCGTTGTATCTCTTGGCGCAAGCCCGCTTCGATCTCGTCGCTCTTGCGCTCCACTTTCGCCTCGAACCCTAAACCGTAGTCACGGCGCTCACCAGTTTTGATCTCGTTGTTCGCGCCTAGGTGATCGGTGGTCATCATGCGTATGCCGTTGTTGTCCATCAATGCCGCAGGCATACCGGGAAGGTACGCCATACCATCGCGTGGATCGACGTGCGCCGAAGGCATCGCAGTCCCCACCGCCATGCGCGCGCCTATTGCTTTCGCGCGCCGACAAAATGCCAAGTCTTCGCCTTCTTCGTAATCGGGATTCGGTGTAAACGGATCGGCGCCGATGCGCTCAAGCAGTCGCACGCGCATAAGCACGGTATGAAAGCCCGCCGCTTCAATCGGCACGACGTCACCCTGCGCGCAGTCGATGCCCACCTTGGGAAAACTATTTGGATCGCCGAACCGGCGATACGCGACCGGAGCCGCAAACGGCGTGCGCATGCAAAACCACGCAAAAAGCGCGTCGAGCACTGGGAAGTCCCGCATACAGTTCACCATCGTAGGCACGAGATTCGGCGTAAGCCATGCGTCATCGTCGATCCACAGCGCAAACATTTCACGCGGAGTAAACGAGAACGGATTAAGCGCCGCCTGTTCCAGTACTGCCTTCGCAAGCAGGTTCCGCGCCTCCGCCACGGGCTTGCGCGGCACGCGCATAACGCAGTGCTGTATGCCGCCAAGGTTGTGCTCGATGCTTAATAGCGTTTCGTGCGAAACCTGACCACGCGTGGGAAGGCAGATCATCAACGCATCCTCGCCCGTTTGCGGTTTACGCTGCGCCTCATCTTTCGCCAAGCAGCAGACCTTGTATTTGCTGCCGCTGCCGCACGGGCACAAGGCGTTACGCGATGTCGTCACTTTCGGTATCCTCCACGTCGTTTGGTTGCTCGCGCCGCGCACCGCGCGTTATGTCGCGAAGTTTAATTCCGGCCTCGTTCTCAAGCGCGTGCAGGCCGCGTGATCGAACGTGCGCTTCGCCGCGCTCCAATTGCTCGTACTCCTCAAGTGAAAGGTCAAGCAGTTGCGCCGCATCTGCGACGTTCAAGCGCCTCCGTTTGCGCCAAATTAGAACGCGGTTCACGCGCACTATGCGCTGCGACGGGTCCACCGAAGGCAACTCGTACGGAACGCGCGATCCATGCGCGCCAGGATTGGAGCGTCGTCGCCGGCGGTTTTTGCGCCGAGCAGTTCGCCCATCGTCAATTCGTCGTTGAAGAGAATCAGCAGCGCGAGCGCATCGGCTTCCGGCACTTGGCCGCCGGTTTCGTACTGCGCGAGATCGTCGACCGAGAAGCCGCACAGTTTTGCGATCGTTTCCGGTGCGATGCTGTTTCGCACACGCCAATGCGACAAGCGGCTTACCACGTGCGACCCTTTGCGCGGAACCGCTGCTGGCGTTCCCGGTTTAACTCCCGGCGCCGGATCGGTTGGCACTTCGTGGGGCATAGCACTTGGTTCCGCGCTTGCTGCGGCTCGCGAGGGAATAGTTCTCCGCACGACTGGCAGACGGCGGACTCGCTCTTACGCTTCGGATAAGCCTTGCGTGGTACGTTTACGCCATCGGCAGGCGCTTCGACCTTCGCTTTAGCGCGTGCCATAGAACGCTTGCGTTCGGGCAGAAGCACCAGCAGCGCGATCATTTTGCTGCCGCTTGCGCCGCTTCGCTGTGCGCACTCTTTGCCGCTTCTCGTGCGGCTTCGAGATCGGCTTGCGCATGAGCCGCCGCCGTCGCCTGATCCAAAAGGTCCAGGATCGCAGTTTGTGGCTTGTGGCGCTCGCGCCAGTCGTAAACGTATTTGTCACGGCGCTTTGCCCACTGATCAGGATAGTATTTTTCAACGTCCGCGTCTGGGACAGCGCGAAGAATACCGACATCGAACGCGCGCTGGATGCCGTCGCTGATACCGGCTTCGTCGTACACGTTAAAACCAACCTCGACGATCTCGGACGTGTCTTTCGGATTGCGAATCAGTTTTGTGTGAAACAGTTGCACCGGAACCGGAAGATCGGTTAGGCCGACGATTTCACGGGGGTTGAGATTGTCGACGATCGCCTTGGGGCCGAACGCCTTCCAACCCGTCGTAGAATCCTCAAACCCACCCACGCAAGTCGCCACCACGAAACGCCCGCAGGGAATCTCCGGTGATATCAAGCCACCAAGGTTTCGCGCTTCGTCGCGCGTGCGTTCACGAAAAGGCATTACTTTTTCACCTGCTTTTTGCCGTTGCTTTCCGCATTGTTATCGACGGGTTGCGTTAAAGCCGTGCCGCATCTCGGACAATGCGGCGAGAGGTACGTCGTGCCACGCTGATTCTTGTGATCGCACTTTGGCGCGTCGTTGCTCGCTTTCAGTGCGCGTCGATTCCCGGCAAACAAATGCTCGGCGCCGACTGTGTGCTTGATCGCGTTGAAAAACGGTTTTGGTGTCTTGCTCACTTTTCTCTCCCCGAAGGGACCGCACTCGCCGCCAGTGGAGTTGGCGCCGTGCAGATCGGGGACGCAATCCCTAAGTGCCCGGTGCGAGTGCGGTCACGGAATAATATAGGGCCACACGTGTGCGCGTCAGGGGCAGAGTCGCGCACGTGCGCACTTACGCGGCGCTTGCGCGGAGTTCACGCTGGCGCGCTCGCGCTTCGTCGCGCTTTGCAAGTGCTACGTGCGTTTCGCAGAGCATCGCGTCCCGTGCATCAGCCGGCCGAATTTGCCACTGCGTTTCGCAGTCGCCGTGCGAGCACGATACCGTCACAAGGTTCGCCGGATCGCGGCGCTCGTGGACCTCGCGAAACGTGAGAGGCGTGCCGTTGACGTCGACCGGCTTGCCGCAATCCTTGCAGAACCAGACCTCGATGCACCCTGGCGCTGGTTCGGCGTTACTGTGGGCGCACGGACCTTCGACGAAACGCTTTGGCGGCGGTGGAGGCGGTTTCGGTTCCGCGCCCACTTGACTGCGTGACGCGCGGCTTAGATCGTCGCTGCGCTCGCTACTGCTCGCGGGTTCGGGGCTTGACGATTCCGACGAAGGCTGAGGTTCTTGGTTTCGTTGCTTGTCGTTGTCTTCGCGCGTGCCCGCGTCCGTCACGGTGATCACACTCTCATTGGTTACAGTCTCGTTGGGTACCGTAGTAGCCTGATTTCGACTACGGTACTCATCGGATTCCGCCTGCGGTAGATCACTGATTCCGGCTAGGGTACTTACCGGATTCCGGCTGCGGTTTGCCGTAGACGGATTCCGGCTACGGTCACGCTGTTGGTTTGCCGTACTTCCTTTGCCATCTCGGATCGCGTCGAGTGCCGCCGGAACGACGAAGTAGCATCGTGCAGCCCACGTCCCATCGAAGTTACGCGCACGCCGCGTATGCACACTCTTATCCTTCAAACGCCATGCGCGAATGATGAATCCGGCGCGCTCCAATTCATTGAGCGCCGATTTAATCGGCGTAAGCGTTGCGCCGACGTAAGTCCCAAGTGTCTCCTCGCCGGTCCAATTCACCAGCAGGTCGTCGCCGTACCATCTCGCGCCGTCTATGAGTTCTCTCAGAACTGCCCTTGCCGTAATTTTTAGCGGTGCGTTGCGAACACATCGCATCATCGGTACGGCTTGCTCGAAGGTGATTTTGGGCAGGGTAGTATCGGCAGTAAGTTGGCCAATATTATGCATGACAGGGTTTCCTTTCTCTGTAGTGCGCCGCCCCGATCTGATCCATCGGGGCGTTCGGTTTTAGTGGGCGTTGACCCGAATGATCTGTGGGGTCTTTTTCGTACTACGGCGCTCGATCGTTATCAGGCCGTGTGCCGTGAGCGACGTTAGTGCGCTACGAAGCGCGCTGTCATGGATACCGAGCGTGCGCGCAATTTCGACTTGACGCGCGACAACGCGACCGCTCGCGTTCTTGCTCGCGCATAAAGCGGCGAGAACGACGCGCTGCATCGGCGTGAGTTCTCTACGGGTAAGGCTTGCAGGGATGGTCACGATCTTTATCCTCCGGCGTTGGTTCACCAGAGAACATAGCGACGGATAGGCGCACAATCAGCGCGGCTAGATAGACGCGTCCGACGAACGCAAGGCGTTACGCACTCAATTGACGATCATGCGCACGGCGCCGCAAGCGCGCCTTCCTCTGACGCGCCACAAAATCGAGGGGCAATATGGCTACGAAAGCCTATAGGAATAACTGCGTTGATGTCCGCGCCTTTTACGAGAACCGTGCGCCTTTGCGCGCACCAATTCGCGTACCCGTGCCCTCGTGATCCCCACGCGCGTGCGCTCAGAATTGACAGCGTAACGCCCTGCGCGCTTATCTCGCTATCGCCGCTATTACCAGTGTGACAATTACTAATGTGACAAGCACCATGATGCAACCCCCCGCCATGATCGCCGGCGCCCCGGCGCGAGTGTGTTTGCGCGTGCTGTGAAGCGCGCCGAGTGCCGCGATGCGGCTCCCGCCGAGGATTCGCCGAAGGACGTATCGGCGCCCGAACATTCTAGGCGACCTGCCCCACTGCACCCACGCCTTCCGTGAACGCTTTGCTCAAACACAACTTGCGCACGGATGCGGCATACCACGTCTTGCCGCCCTGCGGGGTCGCGATGCTCTGTTCGTTGAGCCAATCCGCGATGCACGCGTACGAAGCGCCGTCGTCGTACATCGTGCGCACGCGCACGAGCGCGGCTTGGGCGTCGGCGTCAGGCACGAGGCGATCGTCGACGCGACGGAACCCGAAGGGCGTGCGTCCGTAGGCGTGCCCTTTGCGGCGCTTCGTGGTCAAGCCCATCGCCGTGCGCTCCGCGATGATCTCGCGCTCGAATTGCGCGAACGTGCCCAGGACGTTGACGACGAGCCGCCCTGCGGCGCTTTCGGTGTCAAGCGACTCGCACACACTGATCATCCGTACGTCGTGCTTCTCGCATAGCGCCAAGAGGTTTTGCAGGTCGGCGATGCTACGCGTCAACCGGTCAAGTTTGAGCACGACGACCACGCCGATCTCGCCGCACGCGATGCCTTGCAGTATTTGCCCCATTCCGGGCCGCAGGAGCGACTTTGCGCTAAAGCCTGGGTCTGAGATCATTTCCGTGATCTCGAAGCCCATAGCGCCCGCGTATTGCTCGATTCTTGATGTCTGCGATTCGATGCTCGTGCCGTTCGTGGCTTGCTCATCCGTCGAGCACCGCGCGTACGCGACGATCTTGCGTTCGCTCTTGTTGTTTTGCTTGCGCGTCCTGCGTGCCAATTTGTAAACCTCCGAGCGTTGGTTTATATTTTGCGCGTTACGCGCTCATCATAGCGTACAGTGTCAAGCAAAAAGCGCCTTATTTTATGGTGTGGATTTCCGCCCCACAGACCCCCTACCCCCTTCTCGCGATACGCGCGGGCGGCTTCCGCTCCGTGAGGGTAGAATCGGCATGCACTGCGTCACGCACTAAATGCGCGCCCCGCTTTTTGAAACTCAAAAGCGATCTGCAGTTTTCGCTTCCTGATCATTTTGGAGAAAACGGCGCCGAAAGTGTCACGCTATAAATACAAGAGCCCCGCGCGGTGCGAGGCTCGTTGCTGGTATCGGTTCCTGGCTATGATAAGTCGCGTGGCCCGTGAAGGTGCTGCCTGATCGCTCGTGTCACCTGATCGACGACGTTACTCTCGCCGAGTTGAAGCACGATCTCGCGGTCTTTCTTGCCATCCTCTTTTAGGCGCACGCGCACCGCCGGATAGTCCTTCCACCTCGGCGATACAAAGTCGCGGCTCAGGTGTGCCTCGTACGGGGGACGCTCCCACGTCACGCCGCTGCCAAATCCAGCCACCTCAGTCACCCACGAATCGCTCTTGAGCCGTTCGCGCACGGCCTCTAGCAGAGCATCGTATGTCATGCGGGAGAGGTTCGCTGCACTCGGCGGGCCGCCATTCCTAGGGAAAGTCCTTGTAGTGCAGGTGTGAATCGCCAGAGCACGCCACGACGATCTTCCCGCCGCCGATTGCGACGGCGCTCGGTGCGTCATCGCACGGCGTGGTCATTTGAAGCCAGGGCGAGAACGCACGCGCAGCACCAGCAAGCGCGAAGCCAAGCACGAGAGCCAAGAGCGCGGCGACGAAGGTGCGGCGCGTCATGCGGCACCCTCCGATCCGCTCGCGCACTCCCTTTTGCGCGCCGCCATAAATTCGATATTCGCGGCCGCCTCGTCGGCGTAGTCGTTCGGATCGGCGATGAATGTCTTTTCGTCCATGTTTTCCTTTTCGTTGGTAGTAGTGAAGGTTGGGACTCCGTTTATTTCGGTCGATGAAGCGCGCAACATTATGTGCGTAACGCGCTTTCCCGTCACCGTTGGTTCTCAGCCGAACAGTGCACGCTGCATCGCTTCGGCGAGTTTGTCTTGCATCGTCGGGACGGACGCGCTATACGTGTCGAGGGTGAGCGTAACTGACGAGTGCCCGAGCATTTCCTGCACTTGTTTCGGATGCTGCCCTTCCTCGAAAGCGAGCGTTGCCGCTGTATGCCGCAGGTCGTGAAAGCGAAACGGCGACTTTTCGTTTTTCTCTTTAAGGCCCGCACTCTCAAGCAGAGGGTGAAACGATTTACGCAGAAAGTTGCTCTTGATCAGCAAGCCGCCTTGTGGCGCCGTGAAAAGCAATTCGCTCGCGATGCTGCCGCTGGCAAGTCGGCGCTTTTGATGCTCGCGCAGAATCGTCACAACGTGCGGCGCCAATTTGATGCTACGGTCGCGCCCACTTTTGGTGTGATCGACGAGTTCAGCAGCGCCGCCAGCCTGTTCTCGCACTTGCCGGCGCACCTTCAGCGTCCCAGCGCGCAGGTCCACATCGCGCCACTGGAAGCCGAAAAGTTCGCCTTGTCGCAATCCGCACGCGAGCGCCAGCACGTATAGCGCGTACAGTCGATCGTTTTTCGCGGCTTCCAGTAAGCACCGAGCCTGCTCGCGCGTCAGTGGAGCAATCTTCTTCGGCCGATGCTTCGGCGTCTTCATGCCGTGCAGCGGACTGATCGCGATGATGCGGCGCTGCACCGCGTAGTTAAAGGCGGCTCGTAGCGTGACGAACACTCCGCGCACGGTGCGCGTACTGCATGGCTTCGTCCGTTTGCCGTGTGGTTTCGTAGCGAGGATGTTCAGTAGTTCGTCGATGTCGAGCGCGTGGAGGTCGCGCAGTTTTCCCTTGCCGATGAAGGGCTTGACGTATTCGTTAATGGCCCACTTGTAGGCATGGACGGTCGACGGGCCGCACTCCCGCTCTTTCGCGTCCAGCCAGCGGTCAAGGAAGCCCGCCACCGTCGTCTTGTCGTCCCGCTGCGCTCGCGCTACAGCAGGAAGGGCCTTGTACTCGTCGCGCTTGCGGCGCGCCTCCCCTTGGGTCAGCCCGTAGAACGTCCGCCGCTTCCGTCGTGCGCCGACACGCTCCACGATCTCGCAGACCCAGACCGTGCGCTCGCTACCATCCTGGCGGCGCACAGTGCGCTTGAAGACGCTGCCATCACCCTTAGCGCCCATCGGCGCTCTCGCTCGTTACGCTGCCCATGCGTTGCATATCGGGCAAACCAGCCAATTGGTGGCCGCCCCGCGCTTTCGCCGGAAGGCGCGTGCTGTACTTTCGTGCTGTACGGCTAGAAAAGTTGTTCCTTTGCAAAGTGAAAACCCCCGTAAACGTCAGTGTTTACAGGGGTTTGGACTTGGTGCACCGCCAGGGACTCGAACCCCGAACCAATTGATTAAGAGTCAACTGCTCTACCATTGAGCTAGCGGTGCGTCTTTTGCGCCCCCCGGGACTCGAACCCGGGACCAACGGATTAAAAGTCCGCTGCTCTACCGACTGAGCTAGAGGCGCCCTTAGACCAGCTCAGGGCAGACACCGTCGCCTAGTTTAGCGGGGATTGCTCCGTTTGACAAGACGCGCTCGCACCTCTCTTTATGATTCCCCGTATATGCATCCTGCCCGTAGGTGCGTGCGCGCGCTCCGACAAACTAGCGCGAAGCACGTATGACGCTGGACGACCTCCGGCAGAGCGCGACGATTGCCGACGTATTGCGGGAAAATGTGTACGTCCGTCCGAGCGCCGAGGCCGTTACCGACGGTACGCGCCGCCTTTCATGGACGCAGCTTCATGACGCGGCGCTCTCTTCGTGTGCGCATTTTTCCGCGCTCGGCGTTCGCGCGGGCGATCGCGTCGCGGTCGTATTGCCGAACCAAATCGAAGCCGTCGTGCTCTATTGGGCGTGCGCGCTCAGCGGTGCGATTTTCGTCGGAGCGAATCCGCGCCTGGGGCATGACGATCTGGAGAACCTTCTGCGCCATAGCGGCGCGCGCTTGGCGTTTGTTTCCGACGACGCGCTCGCCGGACGGATACGCACGATGCGGCTGCCCGAGATTCGCGAGGTCGTCAACATCGACTCGAGCGAACCGGTTGCGCTCTTCTCTCAGCCGCTGCAGTCGCGCGCCAAGCCGGTAAGCCTCGGGCGAGACGACGTCTTCGCAATTTGCTACACGTCGGGAACGACGGGGCGCCCAAAAGGCGCGGCCCTCACGCACGCCAACCTCGTCTGGAATGCCGCGGCGGTTTCATCGATTCTGCAGTGCTCCGAGCGTGACACGTTCCTGCTCGCCGTCGGCATCACGCATATCTTCGGGCTCTCGTCGGGCATTCTTACCGCCGCAATCGCCGGCGCGAAGATCGTCGTGCTCAAAGCGTTCGCCGCCGGCGCGGCGCTCGACCAATGCGAGTGGGAAGGCGTAACCGTTCTGCACGGCACGCCGACGATGTTCGTGCTGGAACTCGCGGCCCAGAAACGGGCGCCGCGCGATCTGGGCACGCTGCGCACCGGCATCGTCGCCGCAGCGCCCGTGACGCCGCAACTCGCCGATCAAATCCGCAGTGACTTGCACTGCGACGTGCAAATCGCATGGGGCCTGACCGAAACTTCGCCGGCCGTCACGATGACGCGCTTCGACGATCCGCCGAACGCGCGCCGCGAATCGGTCGGCCGAACGATCCCCGATGCGCACATTCGCATCGACGCGCAAGCGCACGAATTCGGCGAGATTCTGGTGAAAAGCCCGGGCGTGTTCTCGGGATATTACAACGATCCGGATTTGACGCGCGAGGCGTTCACGCAAGACGGCTGGCTGCGCACCGGCGATCTCGGATACCTGGACACCGACGGATTTCTGTATTTGAAAGGACGCAGCAAAGAGATCGTCATCCGCGGCGGATTGCACGTCTATCCGGAAGAGGTCGAACTTCTGCTCGCCCAGCTTCCGTGGGTCTCCGCCGTTTCGATCGTCGGTATTCCCGACGGCGTCCTGGGAGAACGCACGTGCGCCTGTATCGTCGTGAGTGAAGATTCTCCGGCCCCCGAAGACATGATCGCCGCGGTACGGCAAACGGTCGCGCAGCGCTTGGCGGATTACAAGGTGCCCGACATGGTGTTGCGCGTGGCGGAATTGCCGCGCACGCCCAGCGGCAAGGTGCTGCGCGGCGTGCTACGCGAGGATGCCATCGCGCGCATCGCCGCCAATTAGCGACTCGAGCGCCTGCGATCCCATCGCCGTCCAATAATAATGACCCTGCGCGCGCGTACACCCGCGCGCCAGCAGGAAGTCGCGCTGCTCGCGCGTTTCCACACCTTCGGCGACGACGTCGATACCCAGGGTTTGCGCCATGGAGATAATCGTGCCCGCGATGATGCCCGCACCGGGCGCTTGCGGATCGTGCGGCATGAACGAGCGATCGATCTTCAGGCAGTCGATCGGGAAACGTTCGAGGTAGCCAAGCGATGAATAACCTGTGCCGAAATCGTCTATCGAAATGCGCGTACCCAGTTCCTTGAGCGCATCGACCGTCATCGAGGAGGACGCAGCGCTTTCCATCAGGATCGTTTCCGTGAGTTCCAAATCCAGGTACTGCGCGGGAAGCGCCGAGGCATCGAGTGCCTCGCTGACGGCGGCCACCAAATCGCTATCGAGTTGCCGCGCGGAGATGTTGACGGCAACCGGGACGGTGAAGAGCCCGCGGCGCTGCCATTCACGATTTTGACGGCAGGCTTCGCGCAGCACCCAGTCGCCGAGCGGCACGATGAGCCCGGTTTCCTCTGCGAGCGGAATGAACTCGTCGGGCATGAGCAAGCCTTTTTCCGGATGCATCCAGCGCACCAGCGCTTCCAGCGAGGTGATATGCTCGGTGCGCATTTCGACGATGGGCTGATACATCAGCACGAGTTCGTTATGCGAGATAGCGCGGCGCAGTTCGTTCTCGAGTATGAAATAGTCCAGCGACCGTGCGCTCATCGAGGCATCGAAGACTTCGTACGTGTCGCTGGCGCGGCGCTTGCCCTCGAAGAGCGCCGTGTCGGCCTGTTTGATGAGCGTTTCCGCGTCGCTCGCATGGTTCGGATAGAAACTGATGCCGATGCTCGCCGTTACCACGAACTCGCGGCCCTCGATGTTAAACGGCCGGCGTACCGCGTCGAGGACTTTATGCGCTACGGCAATCGCTTCTTCGGCGCGATCGATCGCGGGAAGTAAAAACACGAACTCATCGCCGCCCATGCGCGCAACGGTGTCCCCGGCGCGTACCGCGGCGCGAAGCCGCGTGCCCAGTTCCTGAAGCACCGCATCGCCGGTGCGGTGACCCAACGAGTCGTTGATGCTTTTGAATCTATCCAAATCGACGAAGAGAATCGCGACCATACGCGCGTCGCGCTCCGCCTGGGACATCGCCATCGTAAGTCGATCGCTCAAGAGGCGCCGATTCGGCAGATTTGTTAGCGGATCGTGATACGCGAGATGTTCGATACGCTGCTCGGCGGCTTTGCGATCCGTGATATCGACCGCCGTACCCGCGATGCCGATGACGCGTTCGCCCTCCTTGAGCGGCAGCAAGCTGCAGGTGATGATGCGGGGCTGGCCGTCCGCATGCGCAACGTGCGCTTCGAAGCGCTTTTCCTTGCCGCGCTCCGAGACGAGCGCGGAGATCGTGCGCGCGACGTCGAGCGCACCGTCCGGAGGGAACAGGCGCGAGAACGGCATCCCGATCAGTTGATGATCGCGGTAACCCGTCATCTGCGAGAGGCGTTTGTTGGCGAGCGTGAACTTACCGCTCGTATCGAGAGCGAATACGGCGTCGGAGATCGTTTCCAAAATGTTTTTGAGGAAATCGTTCGTCTTTGCCAGCGTCGACTCGGCGCGCTCGCTCTTGGTGACGTCGACGGAAACGCACATGACGAACGTGCGGCCGTCTTCGAGCGCGATGGGGCGCTTGACGATCTGGAGCACGCGATGCGTTCCGGAGCTGTCGACCATCTCACGCGTGACGGCGCGCGAGCGGCGGCTGTGGAGCACCTCGAGATCCTCGGCCAGTTCCATCTCGCTCGCGGCCGTGCTGTGCAGGAACGCCGAAACCGGCTTGCCCGTCATATCGTCCACGGTGGTACCGTAGAGATCGGCATACGCCTGGCTCACCATGACGTACCGGCCGTCCTCGTCTCGAATGCTCACGTAGTTCGGCGTCAAATCGAAGAGGCGCCGCATCAACTCTTCGCGGACGTTTTCCGTAACGGATTCGATTGGGATGCTGGCGCGCTCGCTGATCGCGCGCCGCAGCGATTCGATCAGCCGCGCTCCGTCGTCGCGCAGCACGACGTCGTGCGCACCCAGGCCCGCCGCCTGACGCACCACTTCAATGTCGATGCGGGACGTGGCGATAATCAGCGGACGCGTTGCGGAGATACGGCGCAGGACCGCCGCGTCGGATTCATCGTGGGCGCTGCCGGAGTCCAAAAAGATGACCGCGTTCCACTGTGCGTTCGTTTCGGCGATGCGCGCGGCGCGCAGGAAACCGCGGCCGTAGTATCCCGCCGACGCGAGCATTCCGAGCACGTCGCGCGCGCGCGTTGCGCCTACGCCGATGACGGCGATTCGCAGCAGATTGACGGCTTCGTTCACGCCGACGCGTGCTTCGGCGTCAGGCCGAAGACCGCCGGATACATCGCGGTCAATTCGTCAGCGCTAAGGGCTCGCGCGTAATAGTAGCCTTGCCCAAAACGGCAGCCGACGTTGCCCAGCACGTCGCGTTGGCGCTGCGTTTCGATGCCCTCCGCAACAACTCGCACGTCAAACGCTTCGGCGAGCGTCATCAGCGTGCGTACGATCGGCTCGCTGGCAACGTCGCCGTCATGCCCCGAGACGAACGAGCGGTCGATCTTGATGGCATCGACTTTGAACTGCTGCAAGTAGCGCAGCGATGAATAGCCCGTGCCGAAGTCGTCGATGCAGATTTGGAACCCGTGCGCGCGCAGCCGTTCGACCAGCGCGTTCGGACGCGTTCCGGCATCCAGCACGACGCTCTCCGTAATCTCCAGCGTGATGTCGTGCGGATCGACGTTGGAATCGAGCGCCGCGCTCATGACGACGCTTTCAAAATCCGGGTCGAGCAGTTCTGCCGCCGAAACGTTCACGTTGATGGGGAAGAGCGTCTTGCCGGTAACCCGTTTCCAGCGTACGAGTTGCTGGCAGACGGTTCGCAGCACGAAGCGTCCGATCGGAATCGCCAGACCCGTTTGCTCTGCGAGCGGCATGAACTCGCTCGGATACATGATGCCCTCGACCGGATGATTCCAGCGCAGCAGCGCTTCGCAGCCGACGAGATCCCCGTCGGCAATCTTGACGATGGGCTGATAAAGGAGGTCGAATTCGCCGTTCTCCAGCGCGAGCCGCAGGTCGGTCGTAAGTTGCAGACGTTTTGCGGCGCGCGCGTGCATGTTCGAATCGAACACGGCGAACCGGCCGCCGAGCCCCTTCGCATAGCGCATGGCGATGTCGGCATCACGCACGACGTCTTCGCCGCGCTGATACGCGGCCGATGCGATGGCGATGCCGACGCTGGCGGAAACGAAGATCGACCGGTTGCCGAGCGAAACGGGTTTCGAAAGCGCGCTGAGCACGCGCCGCGCGATGAGCTCCACGTGCAGCACGTCGGGCAGCGAACGCACCAGCACTGCAAATTCGTCGCTTCCGAGCCGCGAAACGACGTCCGCCGCTTCGATCGATGCCCGAAGCCGGTGACCGACCTGCGAGATCACGAAGTCGCCGGCCTCGTGTCCAAGACTTTCGTTGATGTCCTTGAAGCGATCGAGATCGACGACGAGCACCGCAAAGGACGATTGCGGCCAGGCCTTGGCCTGCGCAAACTGCTCGCGCACCTTCGTCTCGAACAGCGCGCGGTTCGGCAAGCCGGTCAGCGCGTCGTGCGTCATGTCGTGCAGCATGCGCCGCTCGCTGCGCTTGAGGTCCGTGAGATCGCGGAACATGCAGATCGCAAAGTACGGATTGCCGCCGTCGTCGTTGACCAGTGAAACCGTTGAATCGGTCCAGGCCTCCTGACCGGCCGGGGTCATGACGTGCTGCTCGAACTCGAAGAGATCGCGTTCGCCGCGCATGAGCTCGGCGAATTCCTCTTCGTGTCCCTCGAGCACGCCGGCGGCATTGTCGCCGTACACGTGGCGAAAGACGGCGTTGGCGTCGAGAATCTGGCCGCCGCGGTCGAAGATCGCGATGCCGAGCGCCGCTCCGTCGAATACCGCACGAAACTGCGCCTCCGAAAGACGCAGAGCGCGTTCGGCTTTCTCACGCGCGAGTTCCGTACTGAGGCGCTCCGACTCTTGCTGAGCTTTGCCGAGCGCTTCGCGATCGCGGCGCGCCGTAAACTCCGCCACCATCAGCATCACGCCGACGAGCAGCAACGCAGCGAACAAGACGATGCCGTAGATGTACCGGTTGCGCAGCGCCTCGTAGCCCATACGCTGCTCGAGTTGGCGATCCAGAAGCGTGGAGAGATCGGCGTGTACGATTTCAGCGGCCACGGCACTCTGGCGCGCCGCCGTGCGCGTGTGCGCCGGATCGCCGGTGGGATGCTCGCGCATGAGCACTTGATCGCTGAGCCCGCTCACGAGCCGCTGGCCGACGCCCGCTAACGCTTGCGTATGCGTCTTGTACGCGTTCGCCTCGGTCGCGGAGCCCAGTCGCTTCGGAACGGCGGCAACGATGATGGACCAATCGTCGGTTTCGAGATCCACGTTGCTGCGCATGAGGCTGAGCAGGCCCGCGAGGCGCACGCGATCCCGAATCGAGATCGTGCCGCTGGTTTGTGCGTTCTCGCCGATCAGGTCGGCGTACATGGCATCGTGCAGCGCCTCGGGCATCTTCGCGAAGACGATGTCGCCCAGATCCTGCGCCCAGCGATTGCTCTCGTACTGGACGCCGGAGGTGTCCTCAATCTTGTAGATGAGGTTGTCGACTTTGCGGGTGAGAAGCTGCAGCGCGGGTCCGCGGTAGACGCGCCGGACGTTTTGCGCCTTCGACCATTGCGTCTGAATCGCGGCCCAGTCTTTTGCGACGTCAAACTGCTCGCCGCTGGACGCCGCGAAATTCGCGGCGATGCTCATCTGGGTGTCGACCGCCGTGCGCACGTCGGTTTTGAACGGCGGGTCGCGCTGCAACTGCTCTTGCAGACGGAATCGCTCGAGCTGCCGCAGCAAATCGAAAAGCGTGCGCTGATACGCGACGGCCGTTCGCTCGCGCTGGAGCTGCGAGAATGTGTTGCCTGCTTGGTTGTTGAGCCAAAAGGCGCGCCACGCCGCAAAAACAAGCAGAGCCGCGGCTATAGCGGTGACGACGATTCCGAGAGATGCGCGCCAAAAGGGCGCTGCATAACGCCGCTCCATCGACGTGGTACGTTCGCGCTATGCCTAAGCACTCATCTTGGCACACCCTTGGACGGCCCTGGGCGCCGTGAAAAGTCTTGTTAAAGATGAAAAGGAGATGGGGTGACTGAGGGGACTTGAACCCCCGGCCTCCGGTTCCACAGACCGGCGCTCTAACCAACTGAGCTACAATCACCACGCGGACTTGGCGCGCCCGGAGGGAATCGAACCCCCATCTTCGAGTTTAGAAGACTCGTGCCTTATCCGTTAGACCACGGGCGCATGCCCTTTAGCCGGACAGGCTCCGGGCCTCCCGGCGCTGCCGCACCCGGTTAGGATACCACAGCGGCGCAAGAGTGCCTGGCGAAAAAATCGGGGCGACAGGATTTGAACCTGCGGATCCTCTCGCTCCCAAAGCGAGCGCTCTACCAAACTGAGCTACGCCCCGAAATTGCCTCTGAACCATTTAAAATCTCGAGCGGTTTTCCTGCGGTGACAGTTGGCGCACCGAACCACGCACTTGGAAATCTCCGACAAAATACGCTTCCACCCGTTGCCCGACATCATATCGCCGATATTTGCCTGCTTAACGCCGGTCACGTGATCCAGTTCCAAGACGACCGGATCGCTTTCACCGCAATCTACGCATGGATGACGACGCAAGTATTCGACCAGCAATTCCCGCCGTCGCTGCTGATAGCGCGGCTGATTGGCGCTTCGGCACGCCTTATATTTTTCAGCGTGCTGCTCATAGTAAGAAGCATTATATTGCCTGCGGCACTCGCGGCAAAAATTGCGATACGTGCCTTTTTCCTTGGAACGGACTTGATACTCCGACAGTGGCAGCACCAACCCGCATCCGCTGCATTTCTTCATCGAACGTATGTTCGTCAGTCCCCTTACATTTCCTCGTCTGCAAACAAACCGTTGGCTTCACGACATCTTCCGGGCGGTACGTCAAAATGGCGGACAAGAGTCGTCAGAGGGGCTTTAGATGGGGCGGATTTTTCGCGTTCTTCGCAGCACGCGTGGTGTCAGCATGGTCGAGTACGCGATCATGCTTGCACTCGTCGCCGCACTATGCATCGGCGTAATCGGCGGCCTCGGCTCCTCCGTCAATAAAGCCTTCAAAACCGTTGCAGGGTGCTCGGGGAAAGGCGGCGGCTTCGGCTGCAACGGAGGCGGCAAACCCTAAAACAGGAGTTGGTGAAACGCAACGTAGCGCGAGAGATCGAATAGTCCGCCGTCGCTTGCGAATAAGCGCATCGCTTCGATCGTGAGGCCGGCTTTCATCGCGGCTCGCATGACGCGCACGTTCGTGCCCGGCACCAGCATCGTGCACCACGACGCGCCGAACGTTTGCCGCAGAGTCGCGAGCGAAAAAGCCAGAAACTGGACCGCGTATGCGGAACTCGCAACGGCCATCGGACCGATGCGCCCGCTCGGCCAGACGTACACGTAACCGGTGATCTCCTCTTCACGCGCAAAGATGAAGCCGCGGCCGTGCTCGGAAAAGTACAAATGATCGAGCGGGCGCGCACTTCCGCGCACCTCGCGATCCAGTTGTCCGAGCGCGCCGCGATGCGCGACCGGATCGAGCGGCTCGGTGCGAAAGCGGTATTCACCCGCAGCCATCCGGGCAAGTTCGTTTTCATGCGGAATGGTTCCGGAAACTTCCGCAACCGGCGTATGCAGTGCAACGCCGCGCCGTAAAAAGAACGCAATGCCGCCGAGTTCGCTCGGCTCCAGCAATCCGCTGCGGGTGACGTCGCCTGCATCTTTGGCCGCTTCCGTGAGCAATTGCCAGCCGATGCCCTGTGTTTGGAACGAAGGCTCGACGTAGATTTCGCTCAAGAACCATTCGTCTTCGAGCGCGTGCGGAATCGCGATGCCGATCGGCGTGCCTTCGTCTTTTGCGACGAACGCGCCGTTCGGCGCGACATGGGCAAGGTCGACGTACAGTTTGCGGCCGTGCTCGTCTTGCCGGCGCCGCCGCGCGAAATACGCGACGTCGTCCACACTCGCCGCGACGATTAGCGCTTGCGCAGCCATTCCCGGTACGATGCGAGCAGTGCTTCGCCCGCGCGGCGCCGATGGCTGACGCGGTCCTTCTCCGTCTCGCGCATCTGCGCGAACGTCATATCCGCCGGCGGGTAGAAAAACACCGGATCGTAACCGAAGCCGAAGCGGCCATGCTCCTGGGCGGTAATCACACCATCGACTTCGCCGTAACCCGTGAAGTCCTCGCCCGTCTCCAAAATCAGCATCATCGCGCAGCAGAACCGTGCGCCGCGCTGCTCGGCCGGCACGTGCGCCAGTTCTTCGAGCAACTTCTCGCGGCGAGTTTGCCACGACGCTTCTTTGCCGGCATAGCGCGCGGAGAGTACGCCCGGGCGTCCGCCGAGAGCGGCGACTTCGAGTCCTGAATCGTCCGAGAGCACTGCGCCGTGCACGCCCGCCTCGCGCAATTGCTGGTGCAGCATCCGCGCTTTTGACTCTGCGTTACCCGCGTAGTTGTCGGCATCTTCGGGCGCCTCGGAATAGAGGGGAAACGTGTCGAGCTCCAATTCGGTCCCGGCGAAGACGGACTTCATCTCCTCGAGTTTGCCGAGGTTCTTCGTCGCTACGTAGGTTTTCATTTGAAAAGGCGCTGCGGCCGAGCCTCCGCGCCCCCCAACTGCGTTGGGCCCCCCCATGACCCAGGGCGCCTCAACCGCTCTGCAGGCATAAACCCTCCCCGTGGGCGCCCAATCTAATCTTCCAAACGCAGGACGGCCATGAACGCTTCTTGCGGCAGATCGACTCTGCCGACGCGTTTCATGCGCTCCTTACCGGCCTTCTGCTTCTCGAGCAGTTTGCGTTTGCGCGTGATGTCGCCGCCGTAGCATTTCGCCAGAACGTTCTTGCGCATCGCGCTTACCGTCTCGCGCGCGACGACCTTGCCGCCGATGGCGGCTTGAATCGGCACCTCGAACATCTGGCGCGGAATCAGTTCTTTGAGCTTCTCCGCGAGCGCGCGGCCGCGCGTCGCGGCCCGCTCGCGCGCGATGATGAACGAGAGCGCGTCGACCACTTCGCCGTTGAGCAGAATTTCGAGTTTGACCAGGTCGCCCTCGCGATAGCCGATCACCTCGTAGTCGAGCGAGGCATAGCCTTTCGTGCGCGACTTGAGTTGATCGAAGTAATCGATGATGACTTCGATGAGCGGCATCTCGTAGGTCAGAATCACGCGCCCGTCGTGCAGATACTCCATGTTCGAGAGCGTGCCGCGTCGCGCTTGCGTGATCTCCATGATGGCGCCGACGTAATCCGGCGGCGTGATAATGGTGGCTTTGACGTACGGCTCTTCCATCGTACGGATGAGGTTCATCACCGGCAGTTTGCTCGGATTGTCGATCATCTCGACGCTGCCGTCCGTCATCGTTACGCGGAACACGACCGAGGGCGAGGTGGCAATGAGGTCGAGACTGTAGTCGCGCTCCAAACGCTCCTGGACGATCTCCATGTGGAGCAAGCCCAAGAAACCGCAGCGAAAACCGAACCCGAGCGCCACGGAGGTCTCCGGCTCGTATGTAAACGCCGCATCGTTGAGTTTGAGTTTCTCGAGCGCGTCGCGCAGGTCCGAATACTCCACGCCTTCGTTGGGATACAGGCCGCAGTACACCATCGGGACCGCTTTGCGATATCCGGGCAGCGGCACGTGCGCGGGATTGCTCGCCTGCGTGACCGTATCGCCGACGTCGATGTCGCCGAGCGATTTGATGTTCGCGATGACGTAGCCGACGCCGCCCAGTTCCAGATTTTCCACCGGCCGCATCTGGGGGCTGAACACACCTACTTCGGTGCACTCGAACACGCGCTGATGCGCCATCGACATGAAGCGCGTTCCCTGACGCAGTTCGCCGTCGACGACGCGCACGTAGCTCACGACGCCGCGATAGGGATCGAACTGCGCGTTGAAGACCAGGGCGCGCAAGTGATCGCGGTGCCCCTTCGGCGCGGGAATGCGCTGCACGATCGCTTCAAGAATCTCCTCGATTCCGATGCCCTGCTTGGCGCTGGCCAGGATGCACTCGCTCTTCTCCATGATGAGCAGTTCCTCGACCTCGCCCATCACGCGATCCGGGTCGGCCGCGGGCAAATCGATTTTGTTGATCACCGGAATGATCGTCAGATCGTGCTCGAGCGCCAGATGATAGTTCGCGAGCGTCTGCGCTTCGATGCCTTGCGCCGCGTCGATGATGAGAATCGCGCCTTCGCATGCGGCGAGCGAACGCGAGACCTCATAGGAGAAATCGACGTGCCCCGGCGTATCGATCAGGTTGAGTTGATAGAGCTGCCCGTCTTTCGCGCGGTAGTTCAGCGTGACGGGATGCATGCGGATGGTGATGCCGCGCTCGCGCTCGAGATCCATCGCGTCGAGCGCTTGCTCTTCCATGTCGCGCGCTTCGATGGTGCGCGTGAGTTCGAGCAGCCGGTCGGAAAGCGTGGTCTTGCCGTGGTCGATGTGCGCGATGATGCAGAAGTTGCGAACGTGCGCCGCGACTTCGGTGCGGTGGGGCGATTCCGTTTTGATGCTCACGATTTAGAAATACAGGCAGCGGCTAATGGCGGGGGCGATGAGCTCGGCCCGGATCACCCAAAGAATCAGCAGCAGCACGAGAAACGACCAGTCGATCCCCGCCGCCGGAGGAATCACGCGGCGCAGCGGCGCGAGCACCGGTTCGACGATCATATCGAGGTAGCGGGCCCAGCTGCCGCGCAAGTCCGGCACCCACGAAAGCACCGCGTACACGAAGAGCACGATCGTATAGAGCCAGATCAGTTTATCCAGGGCGGAGAGCGCTTCACACAGGGCCATACCCGCCCCCCGTTTCTAGGGAAGGCTGGCTAATACTTTCGCGGGCACGCCGTCCAGATACGGCGTGGGATCCACGGCGGAGCCGTTGAGCATCACTTGATAGTGCAGATGCGGGCCCGTCGAGAAGCCGGTCGAGCCGACGAGCCCGATCTCCTGGCCTTTATGCACGTACGCTCCAGGCTGCACTTCCATCTTGGAGAGATGCGCGTACCACGTGTGGTAGCCGTTGCCGTGATCGATGTCGATCTTCTGTCCGTAACCGCCGTCCCAATCGGCGCTCGCCACGGTTCCGGCGGCGGCGGCGCGAACGACTTCTCCGTAATCCGCCCCTAAATCGACGCCCGGGTGAAACTCGCTGTCGGGCTCCGAACGGTAGCAGTAGCAGCCCACGATTTGCGCGCCGTCGACGGGATCGATGGACGGGATCATTGCGAGGGCCCGCGCGCGCGCGAGTTCCTGCAAGTGGCGCACGTTGAGCACGTGCATCGTCAGGCTGCGCAGCCGGTTCGATTCTTCCGCAGTTTGCGCGGTCGCTTGCTCGAGCGCGTCCAGATTATGCCGGACCTCGCCCATTTTTTGCGTCTTCGGCGTAACGCCGATCAGCTGCTGAATCTCTTGATTCTGCCGCTGCACGTGCTGCAGCTGCGAGCGGATCTGCGCGGCTTTCTGATTCATCGCCTGGAGCTGCGCGCGCTCCTGCGTTTCCACAC
This sequence comes from Vulcanimicrobiaceae bacterium, assembly GCA_035279385.1. GTDB lineage: Bacteria > Vulcanimicrobiota > Vulcanimicrobiia > Vulcanimicrobiales > Vulcanimicrobiaceae > DATGJX01. Next base: position 24,814 of record DATEHZ010000004.1, read on the forward strand.
TCCGCAGCGCTGCGACTTGCGCGTGCGCGTGCCAGAGTTGGACGGCGCCGGCGGTCAGCGAACCCAAAAGCAGTACGGCGAGCACGGACGCCGCCGTAACGATGTGGCGGCGCGTGAGTTCGAAGCGATGGACGACATCGCCTCGATGGGGAACGATTTTAATGAAGTACCGCTCTTTGAGTTTGATCATCAGGTTGCTGCCGGAGTACCTCGGGCACGGTCAATGGCGGCGAGCTCCTCGGCTGACGCGTTCGTGCGAGACTCGAATTTCTCGACCGCTTTACCGTAGGTGCGCGTATCCGTCCGTGAATAGATGCTGCTCAGTACGACGCCGTCGCCCTCCCGGTTAAGCAGGGCCAAGGCGTACGACAATTCGGAACCCGTGTCGTCGAAGGCGTCGTATCGCACGAACCCAATGCGCGATACGTCCGTTCGCGAGCGGGCATCAAGTTCGCTCAAACGCGACTCCGCCCTCTCGGCCGCACGGGCAAGCGCGGCGTTCCCCTCTTCTAAGGAGGAGAGCCGGCGCGTGGCCGGTACGGCCCCGCCGCCCAGCAGGTCGTCATGCGCGAAGAGCACGCCTTCCATCCGCGCGAGCGCGGGCTTGACGAAGAGCGCATGATAAAGGACCAAGGTGATGACGGCACCGGCGAACGCGGATGCCGCAGCAATAATCACTGGCTGCATACAGATAGTATAGGACCACGACGGAGGTCAGGTGGTGCCCGGCACCCGTGAGTGCCCACGTACCGTTGCTTCCTTCCGGACCTGGCGGAGTTTGCAGGTTCACGCCGCGGGCAGCCCGGCCCCCGTCATGGCTCGAAGCATCATACCACGCCGCGCCAAGCCGCGAACAACCGACTAGGTGGCACGGGGAACGCCGGCCGGTTCAACTAACGTTAAGCCGCCATGACGAGAATCGCCGCCCTAACGCTGGCCGCGTTTGCCTGCGTTTCCCTCCAGCCGATCAGCGCCGCACCCGCGCGCGTAGATTGGAACCTCACCCCCGCGCAGATCGATGCTTCCTGCACGGCGGCGATCGCAAAGGCACAAAACCAAGTGAAAGACCTGATCGCGCGGCGCGGTCCCAGGACGTTTTCGACGGTCGTACTTCCCTTGGAAAGCCTCACGTCCGACCTGAGCGATGACACGCTTGCGGATTGGTTCTTGTTTCAAGTCTCGACGTCCAAAGACGTGCGCGATGCCTCGCTTAAATGCAATAACGACGAATCCGCGTTTCTTACGAGTCTTGCAGCAAGCCCGCAACTCTACCAGGCGCTGGCCCGGGCCAAACGCAGGGGGACGGCTCGAAATGTCTACGATCGCAAACTCACCGCGTTGTGGCTGGATACGTTCAAGCGCAGCGGCGCCGGCCTTCCGCAGACGCGCCGGCTCGAATTCGTCAAACTCAGCAATCAACTCACCGATCTGCAGAACCGCTTCCAGCAGAATCTCGGGAACGACGAAACGACCATCGCCATTACCGCAGCGCAAGCCGCCTCGCTGCCCGCCGACTTCATTGCCGGCTTGAAAAAAAGCGGCAGCGGCTACGCCGTCCCGGTAAACGAGAGCACCGTGAGCACATTCTTTGACAACGAGCGCGACGAAGCGGCCCGCAAGGCGTACTACTTCGCGTACAACAATCGCGCGGGGGCTGCGAACACGCAATTGCTCGAGGCGGCTATCGGCATCCGAGACCGCCTCGCCCATCTCGAAGGCTACCAGAGTTGGGCCGCGTTTCAACTTTCGGATCGCATGGCGAAATCGCCCGATCGCGTGATGGACTTCCTGAACTCGCTCGACGCGCGGCTGCTGCCGGCGTCCAAAACGGAAGTCGAACGCTTGCGCCAGCTCAAAGCGAAGGACACGGGCGATCCGAATGCCGTGCTGCAGCGCTGGGATTTCGCGTACTACGACAACATGCTGCGCAAGACGCAGTACGCAGTCGACCAAAACGAGATTCGCCAGTACTTCCCCGTGCAGCACACGATCGACGCGGTGCTGAACATCTATCACACGCTGCTCGGCGTCGATTTCAAACAAGTGACGCCGACCGACGCGTGGAACCCGGACGTCATCGAGTACACGGTGAACGACAGCAAAACGGGCCGTTTCATCGGCACAACGTATTTCGATCTTTTCCCGCGCGCCGGTAAGTACGGTCACTTCGCAAACTTTCCGCTGGTACCGGTGCGCAAGAACGCGGACGGCACGTACCGGCCGCCGGTGGCCGCCATCGTCGGCAACTGGCCCAAACCGGCGCCCGGCCATCCGGCACTGCTCAGCCACGACGACGTCGTCACATTCTTTCACGAATTCGGGCACAACATGGCCGCGCTGCTTGCAACGGCACCGTATGAAACGCTTTCGAACGGCTTTGTAACCGACTTCGTCGAGGCGCCATCGCAGATGCTCGAAAATTTCGTGTGGCAGCCGTCCGTTCTGCGGCTGATAAGCTCCAATTGGAAAACCGGGCAACCGCTTCCGGACGAGTTGATAAACGCGCTGGTCCGTACGCGTTATGTCGACGATGCGTACGACTACACCGGGCAGATCTTTTATTCCGAAGTCGACATGGCGTATCACTCGAGCGGGCCGCACGTCGACACGACCGCGGTGTGGGACAAGCTGCAGGCGCAGCTGCAGCCGCTGCCTCCCGTGCAGGGCATTCACCCGCAGGCCTCGTTCGGCCATCTCATGGGCGGTTACGACGCCGGCTATTACGGATATCTGTGGTCGAAAGTCTACGCTCAGGATCTCTTCACCGCATTCCAACAAGGCGGTTTGGAGAATCCGGCCGTGGGTATGCGTTACCGGCAAGATATTCTCGAGCCGGCGCGCACGTACGATCCCGACGAAGAGGTGCAGCGGTTCCTGGGACGCCCGATGAACCCGAACGCCTTCTATCAGGAATTCGAGAACGCGCCCGCGCCGGCACCGACGCGGAGTCCATCGCCATGATTATCGCCGCGGTAACGTTTGCGCTCGCTTCCACGACGTTCAAACCGAATCGCACGATGCCGATACGCACGATCTATCCGCAATGCGGCGGCACCAATGTTTCGCCGGAGCTGCACTGGCGCGGCGCGCCCAAGCGCACGCGCGGCTTCGCGATCGTCGCGCACGATCCGGACGCGCCCGCGCCCGGCGGCTGGTATCACTGGGTCGTGTATGATTTGCCTGCGTCGACGCACGAACTCGTCGAGGGCGCGACGCTGCCGGCGAACACGCTCGGCAAGAACTCGTTTGGCAGCGCGGGATACGGCGGACCGTGTCCGCCGCCCGGCAAACCGCATCACTACAACTTCACGCTGTACGCGCTCGATACACCGGCCATCCCCGGCACGGCCTTGACCGGCCTGGAACTGGAGCGTGCCCTTTCGGGGCACGTGCTCGCAAAGACCACGCTGACCGGTTTATATCAAGCGCACTGACCTTACGAGGTGCTCGTCCAGATCTGGCTCGTGATTTTCCACGCTCCGGAGACGCGGCGAAGCGTAAAGGTCAGTACGCCGCGCTGGTCGATACGCTTACCGGCGAGGCGGCTGGTGAGCTTACCGGGAACGGTGACATAGGCGCTCGCCGGCCCAAACTGCATATTCGCTGCGGGCTGCAGCGGTGAGCGCAAAGTGGGGACGAATTTTCCATACCACAGCTTTCCCCAGCGACCCGCGGTGGTCGCGAACCAATCCTCGCCCGCATTCGACCCCGTCCATTGAAACGGTGCCTGATCGTCGACGATAACCGCATCGCTGGAATACACGCCGGCGAGCCGTTTTGAGTCGCCGCTCGACATCGCGGCGAGTACCTGGTCGATCGGCGCCATCGCCGCCTTCACTGGAAACGGCGCCGCTGAGGGCATCTTTACGCCTACCGTTGCTATGCAAAAAAGCGTAAGCGCTGCGCCCGCAGCCAGCAGGCGGGACGTTTTCGTCTGAACGCTTTGGGCCATTGTCGTTACTCCTTGGACCCGTTCGTAGTGAGCAGGAACAAATAGTTTCCTTGAACCGGTTTGCAGTTCCGGATCGCCGGAGCGAAGCTGCTGTTCTTCACCGCAGCGATCGCACCGCTGTCGAGCCGGGCGTTGCCGCTCGAGTGGGCAATACGCGCACCGACGACTTTCCCGGCCGGCGAAATCGTCGCATCGATCGACACGCGGCCGCTCGGCAGCGACCCTTGCGGAGGCGCGGCATACACCACGTACGGGTCGCGCCAACATACTGCCGCAGTGGCCGCCTTGTGCGCGGCCGGCGCCGGCGACGAGAACGCTATCGCGGGAGCGAATGACTGTAAGACAAATGCGGAGATAACGAGCACGGCGATCGATCCTCCAACGGCGTACTGTGAAAGCGCGAGCGTCCGATTGCGGCGGACGTCTTGCAAACGCTCGATTCGCTTGACGAGCGCGTGCCCGAATCCGATGGCTCCGCATACAGCGGGCATTGGGGATCCGCCGCACTCTTGCAAGGCGAGAACGGCGAGCGCGCGCGTGTAAGACTCCTCATCGCCCGATTGCGCGACAACCCAATCGTCGCACGCGGCCTCCCGTTCCAGGGCCAAAGCGCCGAGCACGAACACGGCGGCGGGGTTGAAAAACAGCAGCGCCCGCGCGAACTGCTCCAGCGTGTGCGCCCACGCGTCGTGACGGCGGACGTGTGCGAGCTCGTGCATGATCGCGCTGTGAAACTCGGCAGTGCCCAGAAGCGACTGGGGGACGACGATGGAGGGCGCGATAAAGCCGACCGAAAACGGCACGCCTACCGCGGTCGTCGCGTATACCCGGACGCCTTCGTAATCCCGAAGGCGCGAGCTGCGGTGAAGGACGCTGGCAACGCGAAGAAATCCCGCGCCGACTCGCAGCAGCAGCAGCCCCGCTCCCAGCGCCCACGCGCATGCCAGCGAGAGCACCGCACCGTCATTAAGAACGACGTCAATCCGCCGGGGATCCAGCGAAGAACGCGTCGTCACCGTCACGGCGGGACCTTGAGGCGAGAGCGATATCTGCGCCGGCATCTTCGCACCGGACGAGGCGATTCGCGGTGCCGTAGTCGCCACGGGGAGAATCAGCATCACGAGCAGCGCGCTTTGCATGACGAATTGCCGGGTAGAGGCGTTCACGCGCCGGCCGCCGATCCAGAGCAGCGCCGCTGCGAACAGCGCGATAATCGCATCTTGCCACAAGGCGGCAGCCAGCACGTCCAACAGGACGCGTGCCGCTTGGATCATCGCGCGCCTTTCTTTCCGTCGATAACGCGCTGCAGGCGCGCGAGATCCTTTTTCGACAGACGCTTGTCCTCGAGCAGCGTCATCGCAAGTACGCCCGGTGAATTCCCGAAAAAACGATCCAAAAGCGTGTCAAGCAGCGAACCGGCGGCCTCGGAGCGCTTGACCAACGGGCGATACACGAAGGCGCGGCTCGATTTGGAGTGCGCGACGAACCCCTTCTCCTCGAGCGTGCGCAGCGTCGAAAGGACCGTCGTATATGCGAGCGGCGGCGGCTCGAGCGAATCGACGACGTCGGCGACGGTGGCTTCTTCTCGATCCCAGAGCACGTTCATCAACCGCAGCTCGTGATCGGTAAGCGTAAGCGAACGCCCTCGCGGCACGTGACCCCTCCGTAACTCGACGAATTACTACGAATCTAGTAATTAACGCCATGCTACGCCGCCTCAGGACCGTTTGTCAAGCGCAGCGAAGACGACGGCATGGACGAAGTGCGAATAAAGGTCCGAGAGAGCGGACCGTATTTGATAACCGGTCCCGTGAATCTTACCGATTGCGAAGGGCACTCGTACACGATCGAGGGGGCGAACATCGCACTTTGCAGGTGCGGCGGCTCGCAAACCAAACCGTTTTGCGACGGAAGCCACCGAACCAACGGCTTCACCGCAACCGAACGAGCACCGCACCATCCGCAGGAGTAATTCATGCCGTCATACGTACGCGCGGGACACCTTCCGGCCAAACGACATATTCAGTTCCGCAAACCCGACGGCGGCCTGTACGCCGAGGAACTCTTCTCGACAAAAGGCTTCGAGAGCGTGTACTCGCTGCTCTATCACCTGCGCCCGCCGACGGCGACGCTCGACGTGCGCGCGTGGGACCGGCCTGCGGTCGTCCTGCAGCCGAACGAACCGCTGCGAAACCGCCACTTCAAAACTGCGCAAGTCCCGACGAGCGGCGATGCGATCGATTCGCGTACGCCGCTGCTCGGCAATTCGGATATTCTGATTTCCGTCGCCGGCGCGAACCAGCCGATGCAGAGTTTTTACCGCAACGTGGGCGGCGACGAGTTGATTTTCATTCACCAAGGCGACGGGGTGCTGCAAACGCCGTTCGGAGACTTGACTTACCGCGCCAACGACTATCTCGTTATTCCGACCGGCACGACGTACCGCATCATCCCGGCAGCACCGACGCGCATGCTCGTGCACGAGAGCGCCGGCATGGTTCGTATTCCGCGCAAGTACCGCAACGAATTCGGCCAACTCGAAGAGCACGCGCCCTATTACGAACGGGACTTTCGCGTGCCGCTGCTGCGCGAGCCTATCGACGAGCGGGGCGAGTACGAAATCCGCGTGACGAACAACGGCCGCCACGCGATCTACGTCGTGCAGAATCACCCGTGCGACGTCGCCGGCTGGGACGGTTACTGCTATCCGTACGCGTTTAACCTCGAAGAGTTCGCGCCCATAACGGGCAAACTGCACCAGCCGCCGCCGGCGCACGCAACCTTTGAAGCCCCCGGCGCAGCCTTCTGCGCGTTCGTTCCGCGCCTGTTCGACTACCATCCGCTCGCGATTCCCGTGCCCTATAATCATTCGAGCGTCGACTGTGACGAGGTGCTCTATTACGTGAGCGGAAACTTCATGAGCCGCCGCGGCGTCGAGGAAGGCTCCATCACGCTGCACGCTGCCGGCGCACCGCACGGTCCGCAGCCCGGTGCGGTCGAGGCCAGCCTTGGCAAAACCTCAACCGACGAAATCGCCGTGATGGTCGACACGTTCAAACCGCTGCATCTCGCGCAGCAAGCGCTGGCGGTCGAAGATCCCGCGTATTACCGCTCCTGGATCGAGGAGCCGGCTCCGATGTCGTCGTGAGGTATGGCGCTCGCTCACTGTAACGCGACGGTATAGCGCTTCATGAAGTCGCTTGGATTGTCCACCAAGCGATCGAAGAGCTCGCCGCACATCTCTTGCGCCTCGTGTGAATCCGCGAGATCGTAGCGCACCCGCAGCTCCGGATCCGCATAGATAAGCGCGAAAAGCTCGTTGTTGAGCTTCGACCAGTGCACCCAAAAATCTACCATGAATATCGTACTCCAGACGTCCTTGTCGTTCAGGCATATCGGCAAACCGCGGGCGCGACTTCAGCGTGTTGTCCGAATCCCTACAATCGAAGACCTTAGGCGGGCACGGGCGCGCCCCGCGCCGGCAGGTTTGCGCGCGGCAACAGTGCATCGGTCCAGCGAACGTACGCGAGCGCTTGAACGTGCAGCAGCCACGCGAGCGCGGCAAGCACGAGCGGCGCCAAGACGACCGCACTGATCGGTGCGAGCGAACCAATGAAGAATGCAACCAGATACGCGCCGAGCAGAATTCCGCTCTCGCAGATGCCCAGCAGCAAGAACATGCCGAACGTTTTCCAGTAATAGCCGGTCGTCATGTTCCAGGTGTTCTTGAGTGTGTCCGGCGCGCCGTTCGTAACGACGTACGTGTACGGCATCAGCATGAGTTTCACGCCGACCCAATATGCCGGAATGATGAACAAGAGGGCGGCGAGCATCGTGAAGAATCCGGCGAGCAGCGAATAGCCGAACATCCCGATGAACTGCGCGAACGTCATGCGATACTGCGGATGAATCGTTCTCACGGCCGCCGCGATCGCGCTGTACGCCGTAACGATCCCGGCTATATCCGCAACCGTGACGACAATCGGAAACCATGCGGGAACCTCACCCGCCTTTAAACCGCCCGACAAGGCGGCCGTCACGGCCAACGCCGTACCGAGTACGACGAACGCGCCCGCAGGTACGAGATTGGTTTTCGCAGCCGCAGCAGCGTCGCGGAATGAACTGCGCAGCGTTTCGCCGATGGAAGGCTGTCCGAAAGGCGCGGAAACGGACATAGGCTCCACTCCTATGGAAGTGCGCTTAAGATCGAGTTCTCCGCGTCAATTCACGATGCCGGCAATATCGTCCCGCTCACGCTGCCGAAGCCGATGCGGGGTTTGCCCGGCGCTTCGCACAGGCCGCGCAGCGTTATCGAATCGCCGTCTTCGAGAAACGCGCGCTGCTCTCCGGACTGCAGCTCGAGCGGTTTCGTGCCGCGCCACGTCAGTTCGATAAAACTCCCGTAACTATCGGGCGCGGGCCCGGAAATCGTTCCGGACGCGTATAAATCGCCTGGACGAACGGCCGTGCCGTTCACGGTTGCGTGCGCGAGCTGCTGCGCCATGTTCCAATACATGTACTTGAAATTCGAACGCGAGACGATCTCCGCGGCCATGCCGTTCTCCCGCATCTTCTGCGTCTGCAGTTCGACGAGCAGCGTGACGTCGTAATTCCACGCCTCGCTCGTGCGCAGATAGGGCAGCGGCTGCGGCTCCTGGGCCGGACCGCCGACGCGGTAGGGCTCGAGCGCGTCGAGCGTGACGACCCACGGCGAAACGGACGTTGCGAACGACTTGCCCAGGAACGGCCCGAGCGGCTGATACTCCCACGCTTGAATGTCGCGCGCGCTCCAATCATTGACCAGCACCAAACCGAAGATGTGCTCGCGCGCCGTTTCTATCGGAATCGCATGCCCCATCGTATTGCCCGGACCGGTGACGAAGCCGACTTCCAATTCGATGTCGAGCAGGCGCGAGGGCCCGAACGAGGGCTCGGGCGCGTCGGCAGGTTTGCGCTGGCCCTTCGGGCGCACGATGGGGGTTCCGTCGACGACGATCGTGCTCGAGCGTCCGTGATAGCCGATCGGAATCCAGCGCCAATTCGGCATCAGCGGCTCGCCGCCGGGACGGAAAATCTTGCCGAGATTCGTCGCGTGTTCGAGCGAGGAGTAAAAGTCGACGTAATCGCCCACGGCAAACGGCAGCAGCATGCGCGCCTGCGCGTGCGGCGCGACCAGGGCGTCCCGATCGATGCCTGCGAACGCGCGCGTACCGTCCTGCAGCAGCAGGCGCACGCGCTCGCGCAGCGCCGTCCACACGCCGCGCCCCGCCGCCAGCAGCAGATTGAGTGCCGGCGCCTGCAGCACCGCGCGCGAAACGATGCCGTCGAAGAGTCCCGCTTCCGCCGCGTCGTGCAGATCGAAGATCGCCTCGCCGATCGCGACGCCGATGTGCGGCTGCCCGTGCGCCGATCGAAAGACGCCGTACGGCAGATTCGCCAGCGGAAAATCCGAATCGGGCGCGACCCGCACCCACGATACCGAGGCTTCGATCATCTACAGGATGCCGATCGCTTGGAGATCTTCGGTGGGTTCGGAAAAGCTGCAGCTCCCGTACGAAATGAAGCCTTGCCGGCGCGTCGCTTGCAAGTCTTCCACGCTCAAACCGCTCGAGCCGGGCGCGAGCTCCTCCGCGACCTCGGACTCTACGACGCGCTGCACGTCGGCGGCATCGGCCCCCGCGCGCGCGAACGCCGCGGCGGCGAGCAGGTTGAGAAAGCCGTGCATCGTGAAGCCGAGCTCTTCGTCGCGGCGGCGCAGCGGGTGGTGCAGACCTGCCGTGGCTTTCATCGGCACGCGATGCTCGCCCACCGCGGCTATCACGAACGACGCAACCTCCTGCGTACTCGGAAACGCCTGCTGCGTGACGCCGCCGCAGCGCAGTTTGGCGCCGAGATGATGACGCGAGAGCGCGAACATCGCGGCGGAGAGTTCCTCGCCCCAGCGCGCGTCGCGCGGCAATTCGACGAACGCGGGCAACGTTTCCAGACCCGCCTGCAGACGCGCGGCAGCAAACTGTCCGATTGCCGCATCGTAGGTCTCTCGCTGCGTCGCCAGCGGCGGCAGCGCCGCTTCAAGCGCTTCGATGCGCAGGCGCGCCTGCGACGAGCGCACGCGAGCGATTTCCGTCAAGGACGCCTGCAGCCGCGAGAGCCACGTTCGCGGATCGCTCCCCGCGTCCACGATGACGCTTACCTCGACGGGATAGCCGTCCGCGGGCGCGTCCAGCAGTTCGGGAATGCGCGAGGCGGGCACGATGAACCGTCCCAGCATCCATGCGAACGGGCCGCGACGCGCGTTGCCGTATTCGGCAATCGCCGCGGTCATATCCAGCGCCGCGGGCGGAAAGAGTCCGGCGTAGTCGATGAGTTGCGTGAAGGCCGCGCGAACCGCGGGCGCTGCAGTAGCAGACGGGGTCATACAGGGCGCCTTCGGTCATGCCGCGTACTGCCCTTCTTATGAGCACGACGACATTAGAGAGCAATCCGCTTGCGAAAATCGACTGGGACTACGTCGAGTTTTACGTCGGAAACGCCAAGCAAGCCGCGCATTATTACTGCACCGCGTTCGGTTTCGATCAGGTCGCGTATGCAGGTCCCGAGACCGGCGTGAAAAATCGCGCCTCGTACGTACTCGTGCAGAACAAGCTGCGCTTCGTGCTCACCTCGAGTTTGCGCGGCGACGACGAGATCACCGCGCACGTCGCGCGGCACGGCGACGGCGTCAAAGACATCGCCATCGTCGTGCAGGACGCCAAGGCCGCATACGAACGCGCGCTCGCAGGGGGCGCCGAGTCCGTTGCGCCGCCGTCCGAATTCAAGGACGAACACGGCCGCGTCGTCAAGGCGACGATTGCAGCCTACGGCGATACCGTGCACACCTTCGTGCAGCGCGACGGCTATACCGGCGCCTTCATGCCGGGCTACGCTCACGCTCCGAAAACCTATCCGTTCGCGCAAAAAACGGGTCTGCAGTTCATCGATCACTGCGTCGGAAACGTCGGCTGGGGCGAGATGGACTCCTGGGGCGACTTTTACGCGAAGGTCTTCGGTTTCTCGCAGCTGATCTCGTTCGACGACAAAGACATCTCGACGGAATACACGGCGCTCAAATCCAAGGTGATGACCGACGCCGAGCATCGCGTGAAGTTTCCGATCAACGAGCCGGCGGAAGGCAAAAAGAAGTCGCAGATCGAGGAATATCTCGATTTTTACGCCGGCGCGGGCGTGCAGCACATCGCGATTCGCACCGACGACATCATCTCGACGATTCGCGCGCTCAAAGCGAACGGCGTCGATTTTCTCGATACGCCCGAGGCGTATTACGACGATCTCGAGGCGCGCGTCGGCCGCATCGACGAGGCGACCCAAATCCTGCGCGAGCTGCGCATTCTCGTCGACCGCGACGATTTGGGCTACATGCTGCAGATATTCACTAGGCCGCTGCAAGACCGGCCGACGGTATTTTTCGAGATCATCCAGCGCAAGGGCAGTTTGAGCTTCGGCAAGGGCAACTTCAAAGCGCTCTTCGTCTCCATCGAAAAGGAACAAGAGAAGCGCGGAACGCTGTAGCGCCTCGTACAGGCGGGCGTCCGCTCGCGTCGAAATCGGGCAGGCATCCGAAACAGGAGGGAATCTTATGTCGGATGCTTCTTCCATGCCCGGCCTCGACGCGCGCCTGGACCGCCTCGAGCGCCAAGTTCACCGCCTGAGGCGCTTGCTGCTCGTCGCACTAGCCGCCGTCGTCGCCGCGTTCGGCGCGGGCGCGGCCGGCGCAGCGCAAAAAAATCTGACCTTCGCGGATGCGCGCGGCCACACGCGCGTAAAAATCGACGCGGCCGGCATTCAAATGTTCGACGCGAACGGCCGGCGCCGGATGCTCGTCGGCTTCAACAACTCCGGCCAACCGTCGCTGTATCTGCAAGACGTGCGCGGCAACTACGTGCTCGGCGCGTACATTTCCGATAAGGATCAGCCCGTGATTCGTCTGGCGGATTCGCAGAATACGGGCCGCGCGTATTTCGGGTTGACGGCGGACAAGCACCAACCGCGCCTCGAGTTCGACGACGCGGACAGCAAAGAGCGCTTGTACGTCGGATTGACCGATGCGTCTACCGGCCTCGTGCGGGCGTACACCGCGAGCGGAAACGATCAAACCTCGCTCGAGGAAGACAAGATTTGGATCACCGACGGCAGCGGCAACAATCGAATCTATCTCGGCACCTCGGATAGCGGGGACGGAATCCTCAAGATGTACGACTCCAGCACGCGCGAGCGCATTTATGCCGGCGTCTTCACGGACTCGAGCTCGGGTTTTCAATCCCTGGACGGCAGCGGCAGTGTAACCTGGAGCTCTACGTCTCGATAGGAGCGCGCGCTCCGGGAGAAATCAACTACAGCGGCGTACCACATCCGGCAATGAACGCCACCGTCGACGCCGTGATGCTCGAAGCGCGAGCCGGCGCGCTCTCGAAACGTTCGATAAAAACGGCCGCGAAAGTCCGGGGTATTCGCCTAGCTATCGCGTGCATGGACCTGACCACCCTGGAAGGGAAAGATTCCGAGGGCCGGGTTCGTTCGCTGTGCGCAAAAGCGATACGGCCCGCGCCGCATCTGCCGGACGTTCCGAGCGTCGCGGCCGTATGCGTGTATCCCAGCCTTGTCGCAATCGCGAAAGACGCGCTGAAGGGAACGGCGGTGAAGGTCGCTTCCGTTGCCACCGCGTTCCCGAGCGGGCTCTCGTCGCTCGAGGTTCGCCTCGCAGACACACGCGCCGCAATCGAGTCCGGCGCCGACGAAATCGACATGGTCATCGATCGCGGCGCGTTTCTCGCCGGTCACCATCAGCAAGTCTTCGACGAAATCGTTGCCGTAAAATCGCTGTGCGGACCGGTTCACCTGAAGGTTATTCTGGAAACCGGCGAACTCGGCAGCTACGACAACGTCCGGCGAGCCAGCGATCTCGCGCTCGAAGCGGGCGCGGACGTCATCAAAACCTCGACGGGCAAGGTCGGCACCAACGCGACGTTCCCCGTCGCCGTCACGATGTGCGAGGCGATTCGCGACCACGCGCGCCGTACGGGACGCCGCGCGGGTCTGAAAGTCGCCGGCGGCGTGCGCACGACGAAGCAAGCGCTCACGTATCTCGTCATCATCAAAGAAACGCTGGGCGAATCGTGGCTCACGCCGGACTTGTTTCGCATCGGGGCGAGCTCGCTGCTGGACGATCTCCTGATGCAGTATGAAAAAGAGCTCACCGGCCATTACGCCGGCCCGGACTACTTCCCGAAAGATTGATCCTTCGGTACGCTCTAGGATGACATGACTGGAATTTTCGAGTACGCCCCCGCTCCGGAAACGACCAAACCCACGATCCGTGAGGAGTACGGGCTCTTCATCAACGGTGAATGGACCTCGCCCAAGAGCGGCCGCTACTTCGATACGATCGATCCCGCAAACGAACGGCACCTCGCACGCGTCGCCCATGCGGATACGCGGGACGTCGAGCGCGCGGTGCGAGCAGCGCGAAAAGCCTACGAGAAGTACTGGCGCACCATGCGTCCGGCCGATCGCGCGAAGTACCTCTTTCGTATTGCGCGCGCAATCACCGAACGCTCGCGCGAGCTCGCCGTGCTCGAGACGCTCGACGGCGGCAAGCCGATCAAGGAATCTCGTGACTTCGACGTCCCGACCGCCGCGGCGCACTTCTTCTACTACGCGGGCTGGGCGGACAAACTCGAATGGGCTATGCGTGCCGGTCGCGAGCCGCAGCCGATCGGCGTCGCCGGACAGATCGTTCCGTGGAATTTTCCGCTGCTCATGGCAGCATGGAAGATCGCTCCGGCGCTTGCGTGCGGAAACACCGTCGTCTTGAAACCCGCGGAGACGACGCCGCTCACCGCGCTCGCCCTCGCGCAGATCGTCCAGGAAGCAGACCTGCCCCCGGGCGTGGTCAACGTCATCGCGGGCGACGGTGCAACCGGCGCCGCACTGGTCGAGAGCGAGGTCGACAAAATCGCATTCACCGGTTCGACGGAAGTCGGAAAAGCGATCGCACGCGCCCTGGCGGGGACCTCGAAACGCCTCACGCTCGAACTCGGCGGCAAAGCGGCGCACATCGTTTTCGCCGACGCCCCGCTCGACCAGGCCGTCGAAGGCATCATCAGCGGAATCTATTTCAATCAAGGACACGTTTGTTGCGCCGGGTCTCGGCTTTTGGTGGAGGAAAGCATTCACGAAGAGATCGTGGTTCGCCTCACGCAGCGCCTGCAGACCTTGCGGCTTGGAGATCCGCTCGACAAAAACACCGACATCGGCGCGATCAACTCGCGGGCGCAGCTCGAGAAGATCAACGAGCTGGTACGCAGCGGTATCGATCAGGGCGCCGTGCTCGTGCAGCAGTCATGCACGATACCCGAGCGCGGATTTTACTTTCCCGCTTCGTTCTTCACGAACGTTCAGCAGTCTCACCGGATCGCGCGTGAAGAGATCTTCGGTCCCGTGCTTTCCATCCTAACCTTCCGTACGCCCGACGAAGCGATCGAGAAGGCGAATAACACGCCGTACGGTCTATCGGCGGGAATATGGACGGATAAGGGCAGCAAGAACATGTATATCGCCCAGCACATGCGCGCCGGAGTCGTATGGTGCAACACGTTCAATCTTTTCGATCCCAGTTCGCCCTTCGGAGGGTATCGCGAATCCGGTTTTGGACGCGAGGGTGGCGTCCACGGACTGTATGAGTACTTGGCTCACTGACGCTCGTGCCTTCGAGTCGCTTTTTAGTGCCTCGCCGAGCGGTATCATCGCGCTTGACAGCGCCTATCGGGTCATCGCGGCCAATCCCGCATCGACGCTCATCAGCGGCTACTCGGCAGATGAATTTGTCGGGCGCGATATTCGCGAACGCGCCAATGCACCGCTAAAAGCCTTCGTCGTCGACGCCTACCGCGCCGCCGCAGCAGAAAAGACGCTCCAGCGCGACGTCATCGTTACGCGCAAAGACGGCAGCGCTATCCTGGTTGAGGCAACGAGCGTTCCGGTCGCCGATGCAGCGGAAGGCGTGCGGCTCTTTCTTCTCTTCCAAGACACGTCGTGGCGTCAGGAGGCCGAGCAGCGGTTTCGCTCGCTCTTCGACCGTAACCCGATCCCGGCGGCGATCTACGATAGCCAGGGCCGTATCGTCGAAGTCAACGCTGCAACGATCGCGCAGAGCGGCTATTCGCGCGAACATTTCATCGGTTCGACGCTCGCCAGGCACTGCAAGGACTCTTTGCGCGAAGCCGTGGTATCCGCGTTCGACCAAGCGCTGAACGGACAAATCGCGCACGCGTTCACGGAGCTTCAGGCGGCGAGCGGCGACTGGCTGCAATTTGACGTGACCTACATTCCGCGAACGGAAGGCGGCGCGATCGCGGGCGTTTACGGTCTGTACGAAAACGTCACGGAAGAACGCGCCGCGCAGCGTCGCTTCCAGGAACAGGCGGATGCGCTGACGCGTGTGGAGCGCGAGTTCCGCACGATCTTCGAACACCTCCCGACGGGAGTCGTCGCGTTCGATCGCGAGCAGCGCATCATCGATCTCAATCCCGTCGCGCTAGAACTCTCGGGGCTCTCCTCGCGCGGCGACGTCGTGGGCGGCCGTCTGGCCGACTATCTGGAACCGCAGTCGCGCGAGACGGTCTTCCGCGCCTTCGAGCAGACGCTTGCGGGCGAGATTACGCGCGTGCGGGCGCACGCGCATGGTGCCGGCGGCAACCAGTACGTATTCGACGTCACGCACATTCCAATGTACTCGGGAGATGCGGTCGTCGGCGTCTATTCGCTTTTGGACAACATTACGGGGCAGGAGCGCGCGAACGAGGAATTGGCGCAAACGCGGCTGCGTTTCCAATTGCTTTTCGAGCATAACCCATCGGTGGTGCTCGCCATCGACGCGCAGCAGCGGATCATCGAGATGAATCCCGCCGGCTCTCGTATCAGCGGATACAGCAGCCAGGAAATCCGCGGGCGGGGCGTGAGCGAGTTCATCCCGCCCAGCCAGCGCGATCGCGTGCGCCAATTCCTCACGCAGACGATGAAAGGCGAAACCGCTACGTTCTCGGTCGACGCATACTCCGCGGACGGCCGCGTCATCCAATACGAGGCCACGACGCTTCCGATCGTGCGGCAAGGACGCATCGTCGGCGTCTATGCGCTCATGGAAAACGTGACGGAGCGTATGCGGGCCGAACGGACCGTTGCCGCGCAGCGTGAGGAGATCATCGATCTCGAGCACGATTTTCAGTCGCTGTTCGCGCATAATCCGGACGGTATCTGCCTGCTCTCCACCGAGGGCGTGATTCTGGACATCAACCAGGCCGCATGCGTCATTTCGAACCGTCCGCGCGAGGAGATTCTCGCACAGAATTTCCGCGTGTTTCTGCAAGGCCCCGATTTGGAACGCGGATGGACGTTCTTCCGGCGGGCGGTCGAAGGCGAGGCCGTTCAATTCGAGATCGCCTCGACGCGCGGCGACGGCTGCATGCTGCATTTGCAGGCCACGATGTTCCCGAAATACGCGCAAGGCCTCGTGGTCGGCGTACACTGCGCGTTTCAAGACGTCACCGAGCGCCACGTCGTGCACCGCAAGCTCGAAATGCAGGCGCAGCGCATGCGCGATCTCTATTTACTGGCGACCACGCCCGAATACACGGACGCGCACGTCATGTCGACGCTGCAGACCGGATGCCGTCTGCTGGGACTCGAGAGCGGTGCCATCATCGACTCGGGGGAAGGACTGCGAGTCGACCTGCGCTACGATTCGCTGGAGCTCTTCGCCGGCAACGACGAGCTCGTGACCGAGCTCGCGCGTGAAGTGCTGGCAAGCCGCGAGCCGGTGGCCGTGCACGTGGGTGAGCCGAGCGAAAACGGCTACGGAACCTGGATCGGCTCGCGCTTGCAGGTGGGCGGCGCACTGCACAGCGTCCTGCTGTTTTTCTCCCGCACCAAGCGCGATCAGCCGTTCGAAGAGATCGACCTCGATACGATCGCGCTGATGGCCGCGCTCGTCGGAAGCGCCTTGGAGCGCCGGCGCAGCCGCACGCACCTGCGAACGCTGGCGTATTACGACGCGCTCACCGGATTACCGAACCGCCTCTTCTTCCAAGAACGTCTGCGCGATGCGCTCGTCGACCAGCGCGGACATGCGCGCTGCCTTGCTGTGCTGTTTTTCGATCTCGACCGCTTCAAAGACATCAACGATACGCTGGGGCACGCCATGGGAGACCGGTTCCTGCAAATGGTCGCGCACCGGTTGGGCCGGCTCATCGGCGAGAGCGGCACGGTCGCGCGCATGGGCGGCGACGAATTCATTTTGCTGCTGCGCGACGTCGAGAGCCGCGCGGACGCGCAGCGGGTCGCCGAAGATCTCCTGCACGTTATCGAAGAGCCGTTCCGCATCGACGGTTACGAGCAGTTCATCGCGACGAGCATCGGCATCGCGATCTCACCCGACCACGGGCGCGACGATCAGTCGCTCATCAAGCACGCCGACATCGCCATGTACCGGATGAAAGATCAAGGCGGCAACGGCTTCCTTTTCTACGACGAGTCCTTTGAGGCGCCGCTCACCGCTCGCAGAACGCAGGAGAAGCATCTGCGCCGCGCGATCCAGCACGCCCAGTTCGTGCTGCACTATCAGCCCATCATCGATGTGGCGGCGGACCGCATCGTCTCGGTGGAGGCGCTGGTTCGCTGGAACCATCCGCAGCGGGGCCTGGTCTACCCGGATGAGTTCATCCCCGTTGCCGAAGCCAGCGGCCTGGTGATACAGCTCGGCGAATGGGTTATCGGCAACGCGGCCGCGCAAGTACGCCGCTGGCAGGAGAAAGCGCGCATCTCACTGGCCGTGAACATCTCCGCGCGTCAGTTCCACGATCGCAACCTGTGCGATCGGCTATTGGAACTCGTCACGAACGCCGGCTTCGATCCCAAACTCATCGAGGTGGAAATTACGGAAAGCATGGCGCTTGCGGACGTTGCGCACAGCATCGAAACGGTCCAGCAGCTCAAGACCATCGGCGCGGCCATTGCCGTGGACGATTTCGGCACGGGCCACTCATCGCTCAGCTACCTGCGCCGGTTCGAAGTCGATCATTTGAAGATCGACCGTTCGTTCGTGGCCGGAATCGGCACCGGATCGAGCGACGAGACGATCGTCAAAGCGATCATCGCGATGGGGCACAGCCTCGGGTTGACGGTCGTTGCGGAAGGCGTCGAGAACCGCAGGCAGTTCGATTTTCTCAAGGCGCATGGGTGCGACCGGGCGCAGGGATATCTGTTTTCGCGGCCGGTCGACGCGCAGGCGCTCGAAGGCATTCTCGACTCGTGGCGGGGAACCGCGCCGCACACGGGGTAAGCAGGTCTTATGGCGACGGCGGCTCCAGCAAGCGTCGCGCTCGACCGGAACGCGTTGGCGGCGTGGTACCGGCGAAACCGCGAACGCTCCGCACAGCTGTTCGGACTTGTCGATCCGGCAGCGTACTACTCTCGGCCAATCCCCCTGCGGCATCCCTTTGCCTTTTACGAAGGTCATCTTCCGGCGTTTAGCTTTCTGGTCGTGAACGAACGCGCATTGGGCGAATTGCCGCTGGACGCACGCCTCGAGCGCTTGTTCGAACGCGGCATCGACCCATCGGACACAAACGCCGCGCGGGCGCACGCGAGAACCGACTGGCCCTCGCAGGACGAGATCGAAGCCTTCGGGCGGCGCTGCGACGATCGCGTGTACGACGCTATCGCACATGCGAGACTCGCGGACGAGCGCGTTCCGCGTTTGGTTCGCGGACAGGCCATTTTCACCGCGCTCGAGCACGAGCAGATGCATCACGAGACGCTGCTCTACATCATTCACCGGCTCTCGGCGGATCTCAAGGGCCGCTTTGCGCAGACGCATCACGATGCGCAGGCGCCGCAGAACGATCTCGTCGACATTCCGTCCGGCGCTGCGCGCCTCGGCGCCGATCGGGACGAGATAGCGTTCGGTTGGGACAACGAGTTCGGCGCGCACGAAGTGCACGTCGACGCGTTCGCGGTACAGCGGTATCCCGTCACCAACGGCGACTATCTCGAATTCGTCCGGAGCGGCGGCCCCATGCCGCCGTTTTGGGTGCAGCGCGACGGCGAACTGCAATTGCTCGGCGTCTTCGAAGAACTTCCGCTTCCGCTTTCATGGCCGGTCTACGCGACGCACGAGCAAGCAAGCGCGTACGCGGCGTGGAAAGGCATGCGGCTGATGAGTGAAGCCGAGTATCAACGAGCCGCGTACGGCTCGCCCGGCGGCGAGCCTCGCCGGTATCCCTGGGGTAATGAAACGGCGACGCCGCTGCACGGCAACTTCGATTTCGAGCGGTTTGATCCCGATCCGGTCGACGCGCATCCCGCAGGCGCAAGTGCCTGGGGCGTGCACGATCTGCTCGGTAACGTCTCGGAATGGACCCGCACGGTGTTCGCACCGTTTCCGGGCTTCGAGCCGATGGCCAGCTATCCGCAATACAGCGCCGATTTCTTCGACGGCAACCACTATGTATTGAAAGGCGCTTCGCCGGTGACCGGGCGGGAACTCATGCGCCCGAGCTTCCGCAACTGGTTTTACGCCGACTATCCCTACGCGTACGCAAAGTTCCGATGCGCCGCGTAGTACTGCTCGCTGCGGCAGTACTGATGCTTTTCTCCGGGTGCAGCAAAACCGCACAGCGCGGCGGCACGTCCGGCGGCGTGCTGCGCATCGGTCTGTATGCCGAGCCGACGTCGCTCAACCCGCTGCTCGCGACGAATACCGCGGAGAATTTGCTCGCCGGCCTGGCGTTCGATCTCCTCGTCACGATCGACGAGCGAGGCAACGAGGTGCCCGATCTCGCGGCGCAAGTACCGACGCTCGCGAACGGCGGCATCAGCAAAGACGGCCTTACGATCACGTATCACCTGCGCCGTAACGTAAAATGGCAGGACGGCGCGCCGTTCACCAGCGCGGACGTGAAGTTCTCGTGGCAAGCGGTGATGAACCCCGGCAATAACGTCGTCGAACGCCGCGGATACGATCAGGTGCGCTCGGTGGACACACCGGATGCATACACGGTGGTGTTTCATCTAAAATCGCCGTTCGCGCCCTTCGTGGACACGGTCTTCGGCGAGAGCGACGACCCGTTCCGGATCGTTCCCAAACATCTGCTGGCACGCGAACCGAACATCAACCGCGTGCCCTTCAATCGGTTGCCCATCGGCACGGGGCCGTTCAAAGTCACGCGCTGGATTCACGGAGATCGCGTCGAGTATGCGGCCAAT
>DATEHZ010000005.1:0-5176 GCA_035279385.1 Vulcanimicrobiaceae bacterium
GGTTTCGGTCCAAGAAGCTGAGCAGACGCTCCTTGACCATCGGCCATTCCCGATCGGTCACGCTGTAGTAGGAGACGCTGCGGATGCTGCCGTCGCTCGGCCGGATGCGGAAATTGCGCATCGTGCCCTCGTACGTCGCACCTAAGCGCGCAATCGCCGCACGGGATCGCTTATTCACGGCTTCGGCTTTGAGCTGCACGCGGATCGCGCTGCAGGCTTCGAACGCATGACGCATCATGAGGAACTTCATTTCCGTGTTCACGCGCGTGCGCCAATAGCGGCGGCTAAGGAACGTCCAGCCGATTTCGAGTTTCCGGTACTCCGGCACGATCTCGATGTAGCGCGTCGAACCCGCTATGCTGCCCGTGCGCTTGTCGACCACGGCAAATGCGAAGGCATCGGACGTGCGCAGCGCTCGATCGAGCCATTCGCGCGCATCGGCGTCGTTCGTGAACGGATTCTCTCCGAACGTGTACTCCCATAGTCCGGGATCGTTTGCGCACTCGCGCAGTGCGGGCAGATGACGCGCGTGCAACGGTTCCAGCCGGACGCCCTCTCCCTCGAGAAGCAAGGTTCGCTCTATCACCAACCCGTCGTAGCACATAGGGACAATAGGGATAGACAAGCGGCGACATCGTTTAACTGCGGCGAGCGGCGGCAAAAAAGGCGGCACTCATCTAGGAGGTGCAGTGACATGCAAAAGTTGGCCGCACTTACGATCGCGATCTCGCTGCTAGGCCCGAGCGCCCTCGCTTCGGCGCAGACGCAGCCTGCGCCGCAAAGCACCACACAGGCCGTGCCGCCGAGCACCGTCGGAACGGCCGGAGCGCCGAATTTCGGTCAGCTCATCTCGTCGCTGAACAACATGCGCGGTGAGATTGCCAAAGTTCAAGCGATGAACGGGGGCTCCGCGAACAGCCTTCGCCCCGTCAACGTCTCGCAACTGAGCGGCGCAGACCCCGCCGCGCTCACCACGGCGGTAACCAAGAATCAATCGCAGCTGAACGCGCTGCGCAGTACCCTGGGGCGTGTCATGGTGACGACGAGCACGAACGAGCGCATCAGTATCGCGCAGTTTCTGGCCGACAACAAAATCGGCCTGAATCAGGTCGTCGGAGCCGACGTCAACAACGGTACGCTGGTGATCTTCTTTCAGAAGTAGCTAGCGCCGCGTCATCGTTCGAAGAATCAACCGATCCCGTACATGTTCGGGCAGCAACGCGGCCAAGCGCCGCTGCCACGCCGGCGGATTGCCGACGGGGTAGCGCGCTTTTGGCCGCCTGGCGGTAAGCGCCTCCACCACGGCGTTCGCCACCAGCTGCGGATCGCTGCCCGTGCGCTCTTCGCGTTCGGTGACGCGAACGAGTGCGTCGACCGCATCCGCATAACGATCCGCTGCTTCTTGCGGCATGCGGGCGACGAGCTCGGCCTTGGCGTCGCGCCCTTTCTGCCAAATCGGCGTGCGGACGTTTCCCGGCTGCACGACGCTCACGAAGATGCCGAACCGCGAGAGCTCCATACGCAGCGCATCCGCCATTGCTTCCAGAGCAAATTTCGATGACGCGTACGGGCCGACGAACGGCGGAGCGATCTGCCCCGACACGGAGCTCATGAAGACGATTCGCGCATCGGGCGTCTGGCGCAGCAGCGGCAGCGTCGCCTGCGTGACCGCGAGCGCTCCGAAAAGATTCGTTTCGAACTGTTTGCGAACGTCTTCCAGCGGTACGAATTCGAGCGGGCCGGCAACCGCTATTCCCGCGTTGTTCACCACGCCGGACAACTGCACGCCGGATGCGCGAATCGCACCGGCGGCTGCCCTGAGGTGTTCGGTCATCGTGACGTCGAGCAGTACCGGACGCACGTTGCCGTGCACGCGCGAGAGCCGCTGCGCGTCGGATTCGCTGCGCACGCCGGCGAAGACGATGAAGCCGGCATCTGCAAGCGTTTGCGCGCACGCGTAGCCGATTCCGGTCGACGCACCGGTGACGAGCACGCCGTTATTCATCGAAATAGCGCTCCATCACTTCGCTCGCCCACGCCGGCTGCGCGACCTCGCCGACGGGACCGAATTCCCGCATGTACGGTTTGACGTCGAGCACCGGCGTGCCGTCGACGGCGTCGAGCCCGCGAACGCGCAGCGTGAGTCCGTCGACCGCAACGATCGTACAGCGCGAGACGCCGATGCGGTTCGGGCGCCTCGCACCACGCTGCGCAAAGATGCCGACCAGCGGCCAGTGCGGGTTCTCCCGCGGACGGCGCAAACCGCGGACGATCTGCGATTCGTCGATGCCGTGCATGAAATAAACGACTTCCGCGTGCGAGAAGTCTCCCAACCCGTGCAGCGCTTCCGGAGTGAATTGCGATGCATCCAATTCGATTGCGGATTCCACGCCGCCCCAATCCACATCGCTGCGGTCCGCGCGCGGACTGCGAACGGTACCGATCGCCGTAACTGCAATTGTCACGGCACAAGCATTAAGGCCCGCATTGCTGCGGGCCTTTGCATTCGCGCCTTCTCTGCAGGTTATTCCGGGCGGCGGCGGGGTCTGCGCGGGCGGCGTTCGCCCCCGCCGTGACCGCTGCTGTGCGCCGGCTCGTGATGTTCGCCGGTCGAACCGTTTGCGGCCGCCGTGCCTGCGAGCACCGCTTTGCGCGAGAGATTGATGCGGCCTTGGTGGTCGATCTCGATGACCTTGACCATGATCTCGTCGCCGACTTTGACGACGTCCTCAACCTTTTCGACGCGCGCCGGCGCGAGCTGGCTGATGTGCACGAGGCCTTCTTTACCGGGCAGAATTTTCACGAACGCACCGATGTTGATGATGCGCGTGACCTCGCCCATGTAGGTCTCGCCGACGACGACGTCCTTGGTGATCGATTCGACGATGGCGCGCGCTTTGTCCGCCGATTCGCCGTCGAGCGCGGTGATGAACACCTTGCCGTCGTCCTCGATGTCGATCTTTTCGACGCCGGTCTCCTCGATGATCTTGTTGATCACCTTGCCGCCGGGGCCGATGACGTCTTTGATCTTGTCCGGGTTGATCTGCACGACGATCATCCGCGGCGCGAACTTGCTCAGTTCGGTGCGCGGTTTGTCGATCGTTTCGGCGAGTTTATCGATGATGAAGTAGCGTGACTTCTTGGCCTCGACCATCGCTTCTCGCATGATCTCGATGGTGATACCTTGGACTTTAATGTCCATCTGGATCGCCGTGATGCCCTTCTTGGTGCCGGCGACTTTGAAGTCCATCTCGCCGAGCGCATCTTCCAGGCCTTGAATGTCGGTGAGAATCGCGTAGTCCTTGCCCTTGAGAATGAGGCCCATCGCGACGCCGGCGACGTGATCTTTGATCGGCACGCCGGCATCCATGAGCGCAAGCGTGCTGCCGCACACCGACGCCATCGACGACGAACCGTTCGACTCGAGCACTTCGCTGATCAGACGCAGCGTGTACGGGAACTCTTCCTTCGCGGGAAGCACCGGGACGAGCGCGCGTTCCGCGAGTTGTCCGTGGCCGATCTCGCGACGGCCCGGGCCGCGCATCGGGCGCGTCTCGCCGACCGAGTACGGCGGGAAGTTGTAGTAGTGCATGTAGCGCTTGTCTTCGAGCGCGACGATGCCGTCCAGACGCTGCGCGTCGCTAATCGAGCCAAGCGTCGCGGCCGTGAAGACCTGCGTTTGTCCGCGCGTGAAGACGCCCGAGCCGTGAACGCGCGGCACGTAATGCACTTTGGACCAAATCGGACGGATTTCGTCGGGCTTGCGGCCGTCGGGACGAATCTTCTCGTCCACGACCATCACGCGCAGTTCGTCCTCTTCCATCGCCTTGACGATCTTGCCGAAGTCTTTCGAGAGCGTCGGATCTTCGAGGAGCGCCTTGATCTCGGCGTCATTGCCGGCGCGCACGACGGCTTCTTCGCGCGAGAGTTTTGCAAACGCCGCTTCGCGCTCTTGCTTCTCGACGACGCGCATCGCCTTGGCGACGTCCTTTTTGAACGTTTTGCGCACCCACTTCTCGAGGTCGGCGTTGACTTTCTGAACGGGATACTCGCGTTTGGCCTTGCCCGCTTTCTTCGCAAGTTCGTTGATCGACGCGACGATTTTCTTGATCTCGCCGTGCGCGAACTCGACGGCGCCGAGGAATTCTTCCTCGGAGACTTCGTGCATGCCGCCTTCGACCATCATCACCGCATCCGCGGTGCCGGCGATGACGATGTCCATGCCGCCCGTTTCATATTGGGGCAGTGTCGGATTGCAAATGTACTTGCCGTTCTCGTCGCGTCCGACGCGCACGGCCGCAACCGTCTTGTCGAACGGAATGTCCGAGACGGCAAGGGCCGCGCCCGCGGCGCATACGCCGAGCACGTCGGCGTCGAGTTCGGGATCGATCGAGAGAACGGTCGCGACGACTTGCACGTCGTTGCGGAAGCCGTCGGGGAAGAGCGGACGAATCGGCCGGTCGATTTGCCGCGATGAAAGCACGGCGTGCTCCGGCGGGCGGCCTTCGCGCTTGATGTATCCGCCCGGAATCTTGCCGGCGGCGTACATTTTCTCTTCGAAATCGCAGGTTAAGGGAAAGAAATCGATGCCTTCACGAGGTTTCTCGGAGGCGGTGACGGCGCAGAGCACGACGTTTTGATCGCCATAACGAACCAGCGCGGACCCGTTCGCTTGCTTCGCGAGTTCGCCGGTTTCGATGATCATCGTGCGCCCGCCGATCTCAAGTGAGACGGACTCTGGCACGGTTACTCCTAGATGTTGCTTATTTTGCTCTTATATGAACCGTGCCGGGTTCGGGCCAGGGGCGTCCCGGACCTGTGCGTGCAGGACACTCCTGTTAGCGTCTACTTCCTTGCGTACGCCGTTGCGCCGGCCCAGTCGATGACGACGCAGGGCTGGTCGCCGAGCACCCAAGCGTCGTGATTCGGTTTGACCGCCATCACGTCGCCGGCCTTGAATTCGATCTCCGTGCCGTCCTGCATACGAACGGTCATGCGCCCTTGCGTTACATAGCCGAAATGCTCGACTTCGCAAAGCGGGGTCTGCGCGATCGGCCGCACGCATTCGGACCAGCTCCAACCCGGGTGAAAGGTGGCGCGCCCGACGGTGTGTTCGCCAACCTTGATGACGTCTATGGTGCCTTTGTCGAAGCGGCGAACTTCGTCCGGTTCGTCG
>DATEHZ010000006.1:0-23177 GCA_035279385.1 Vulcanimicrobiaceae bacterium
GGCGGTCAGCGCGAGATGTTTAAGGCCACCTGCAGTCAGTGCGGTGGCGTAGCGGAAGTTCCGTTTCAGCCGCGGGGCGATAAGCCCGTGTATTGCCGCGACTGCTTTTCCTCGCGGCCGAGCTATCGCTAGCTGATGAGCGAGCGTACTCGCGGCTGGATCAACGGCATCGGTTTGAGTGCGATTCACCTGGGCGCGCTGGCGGCGTTCGTCCCGAGCCTGTTCCATTGGAGCGGGCCGGTCGTCGCCGCGGCGCTCCTGTGGATCACGGGCGGCTTGGGCATCACGCTGTGCTACCATCGAACGCTCACGCACCGCGGCCTGCGCCTGCGTAAACCGCTCGAGTACGTTCTCGCCATCTTCGGCACCCTGGCGCTGCAAGGCGATCCCATTCGATGGGTCGCCACGCACCGCAAGCATCACGCGCATTCCGACCGCGAAGGCGACCCGCACAGCCGTCAGATCGGGTTCCGCTGGGCACACGTTCGCTGGCTCTACGAGCGCAACGAGGCGATGCCGACGGACGAAGAACTGCGGCGCTTCGCCCCGGACTTGTATGCGAGCCGGTTCTACCGCGCGCTGCAGTATCTGCACGGACCGCTGCAGCTCGCGCTCGCGTTCGCGCTCTTCGCTATCGGCGGCTGGGCTTGGGTGATTTGGGGCGTTTTCGTGCGCCTCGTCGTGAGCTATCACGCGACGTGGCTGGTCAACAGCGCGGCGCACTCGCTCGGCTACCGCACCTATCGCACCGGCGATCTCTCCACCAACTGCTGGTGGGTCGCGCTCATCTCCTGGGGAGAGGGTTGGCATAACAACCACCATGCGTTTCCGTATTCGGCGCGGCATGGATTGCGCTGGTTCGAGATCGATCCGACGTGGTGGAGCGTTAAAGTGCTGGCGCTGCTTCGCCTTGCGGACCGCGTACGAATTCCGTCTGCGAAAGCGCTCGGCCGAAACGCGCAATAGCGCATGTACGTTCCGAAGCATTTTGCGATTGAAGATCGCGATGCGCTGATCTCGTTCATCCGGCGGGAACCGTTTGGAATACTCGTTTCCAATGACGCCGGGGCGCCGATTGCCGCGCACGTCCCAATCATGCTTTTGGAAGAGTCCGGTGCGCTCGTGCTCGGCTTGCACGTGGCCAAAGCCAATTCGCAATGGAAAGGCATTGACGGCCGGCGCGTTCTCGCGATTTTCCAGGGCGCGCATGCCATGATCTCGGCAAGTTGGTACGCGCAGCCGCACCTGGACGTGCCGACGTGGGATTATAGCGCCGTTCATTGCAGCGGCACCGCGCGGGTCACGGACGCGAACGCCACGCGAACGATACTCGAACGGACGGTTTCACAACTCGAGCCGCGCTGGCGAATTGCGGATGCGGACGCATCGTCGATCGAACGCATGCAGCAGGCCATCGTCGGTGTGCGCATCGACGTCGACGGCATCCAAGGCGTGCGCAAACACAGCCAAAATCGCACGCCCGAAGACCGCCTTCGGGTCATAACACAACTTGAGTCATCGGCGCGTGCCATGGACCGCGAACTCGCCCGGGAGATGCGTACTACAGAGGCCTGATACAAGTCCCCGCCTAGTTGCCCGCCAGGCCTACGACGCTTCGGCTGCAAGAGTGATACGGTTGAGTGGCAATGGCGCGTAAACTGCTCACTCTGCTTCTGTGCATCGCCCTCCCGCTGCCGGCTCTCGCGCAGCCGCACGTCATCGCGCAGCTCGGTACGGCGCCCCTCATCGGGCAGGTCGCATCGACGCAGCAGCTGCAGGGCGACGTGAGCAAACAGCGCGAGATCTTTGCGGCCGCAGGGCGGCAGCTCGGCCTCACGTCCGCGGAATTCGACCAGTTCTCGCGGCGTATTGCACGGCGGCAACTTACGTACGTCGTGATTCCGCGGCATTTGGATGCAATGTCGTGGCGCAGCGGCGAACGGGTGCACGTCCTGCACGACGTGGTCATTCCGGCGCACACCATGGGGTGGGAAGTCGATCTGGCCGAGAAAGGCCAAACCGTCGCGCTCTTCATTCCGAACAAATGCGGGAATCTCTCGCTGCTGCGCAGACCCGCTCCGCTGGTAGCGCGTGTGGATGCGGTGCAGACGGTCGCGCCGTCGCCCTCGCCCTCGCCCGCACCCACGGTCGCTCCGACGCAAGCGCCGGCCCCGACGCCTGCGCCCGCAACACCGGCGCCCTACACGAGCGCCGCGATGTCGACCGGGCCCGCGCATCACTTCCGCATTTGGCCGCTCTTACTGTTGCCGATCGTGGGGCTCATCGTCTCGCACGGGCACTCGGGCCCGCCAATCGGCACCACGCCCCTCGTCCCGTCGATTCCGCCGGCAGCGCCGACACCCGCGCCCGTCGCAGGCTGCTCGCCGACGCCGCACTAGCGCCGGAACGATTCGCGGCCGCCGGCGCCGAAGCGTAGCCGTCGCTCATGGCCAAACTGTATTTCCGCTACTCGGCGATGAACGCCGGGAAGTCTACCGCTTTGCTTCAAGTGGCGCACAATTACGAAGAGAACGGACGCCGCGTCGCCATTTACACCGCCGCGATCGACGACCGGTACGGGCCGGGCATTATCACCTCGCGCCTGGGACCGCAGCGCACCGTCGACACGTTCGACGATACGACGGATTTTTTCGCGCGCTTCTCGCGCGATCGCGATCTGTCGTGCGTGCTGCTCGATGAAGCGCAGTTTCTCGCGCCGGAGCAAGTACGGCAACTGCATCGCGTCGCGCACGTGCTGAACATTCCGGTGATCTGTTACGGGATACGCAGCGACTTTCGCGGCGAGCCGTTTCCAGGTGCGGCGTATCTGCTCACGCTCGCGGACAGCATCGAAGAAGTCAAAAACATTTGCAGCTGCGGCCGGAAGGCGACCATGAACGTGCGCGTCGACGAACGCGGAAACCGCATCACGAAGGGCGAGCAGATCGCGATCGAAGGAGAGACGCGGTACGTGCAGATGTGCGGTACCTGTTTCTACAACGGGTGACGCCGAAAGCGCAAGAACAGCGCGATATCGTAGCCGATTTTCACGGCGCCGGCGATGACGAACGGTGCCCCGAACGCCGCGCTCTGCATGGCGATGCCGGCCAGAAGCGGCGATATCGCCGATGCGGCGGGCCGCACCGCGGTCGTAACGCTCGCCGCGCGTATTCGATCGTGCGGCGCCGCCGCGCTCATGACGTACGCCTGCCGCGTCGGAACGTCCATTTGCGAGAGTGCAAAACGCGCGAGCAGCAGCGCGGCCGCCCATTCAAAGGACGGCACGAACGGCACGAGCAGCAGCAGCACGTTTGACGGCAGATGCGTGAAGACCATCGTATTGAGCAGTCCGAAGCGTTTGGCCAGTCGCGCCGCCGCGAAAAACGAGATGGCGGAAAGAACGTTTGCGCCTGCAAGCAGCGGCCCGACGACCGATGCCGGTGTGCCGAACCG
Organism: Vulcanimicrobiaceae bacterium; assembly: GCA_035279385.1. Lineage (GTDB taxonomy): Bacteria > Vulcanimicrobiota > Vulcanimicrobiia > Vulcanimicrobiales > Vulcanimicrobiaceae > DATGJX01. The sequence goes on from DATEHZ010000006.1 coordinate 3,454, forward strand.
CACGTGAAACCAGTACGCGATGACCGCCTGTACGATGAAGCCTCCCGCGAGCGCGTCAACGCCGAACAATAGCGCTAACTGTTCGATGGCACCGAAACGGCGCGGCGCTGCAACAGGCACGAACGGCGGCGGCGGAAGCGCCGGCAGAACGGCGTACGCTCCGAGCAGCAAGATCGCCGTGCACGGATAGAACCACAGCACCGCGTCGATCGGAACGAGTGCAACGCTCGCAGCGCCGAGCGCGCTGCACGCAATCGAAACCGTATTGTAGAGCGCGAAGCGATCGCTGCTGATCTGCGCGCTGCGCGTGCCGATCGCGGCCTGTTCGAGTGCGGCGAAGGGGCCGACTTCCTGACCGCCCGCCGTAAGCGTTCCGAGCGCGAACGCCGCCGCCATAATCGGCGCGGAAGAAAACCCCGCAAACAGCACTCCGGCGATCGCCATCAGCGCGCAGCCGAAAATCAAGGTTGCTTTCTCGCCGATCCGGCGCGCGATCGCGGCCGCGAACAGCGAGAACGCTGCGCCGGTGACGAGCGTAAGCGAAAGGTACGCGCCGATCTGCGCCGGCGCGAAACCGCGCCGCGCGAGCGCAATGCCGACGACGACGCCCAAGCCGCCATAGGCGAGGCTGCGCACGCCGCGCGCGAACAGAATGAGGAAGAACCAGCGCTCCGCCGTCATGTGTCAGCCAAATGGCCCTTTGGTAAAGGTACGGTAAAGCAAGGGAGAGAACCCTGCCAAAACCGACTTTTGTCGGCTTCGCTTCAGCGTTTCTTTGGGAGCCATCATGTCGAAGAAAATCGCCTTGATAGCGGGATTGGCCGGTGCGTTTGCACTTGCGGCGTGTTCCAATTCCGGCAACTCGTCCATTCCGAACACGCCTTCCGGCTTCGCCCAGCAATCGAACGTCTCCGCATCGTGCGGCGCGGCACCGGCGAAGGTTGCGCGCTGCTTCTCGCTGGTGCGTACCGACATCGGCGGCGGCAATCCAAACGGCTATCACGGGCTCTATCCGCCATCCGGCGCAGCTCGCGATCCGCTCTTCCGCACGAAGGGCAAGCCGTGCCGCCACAACTGCCCGCCGTCACCGTCGCCGTCGCCCACGCCGACGCCGCGACCCACGAGCAGTCCGACGCCCACCCCCGGGCCGACCGCGACGCCGATGCCGACGCCCACGCCCGCGTCCAGCGCTCCGCCGGGATACGGGCCGGCCGATCTGCAATCGGCGTACGCGCTGCCGTCGAGCACCGCCGGATCCGGACAGACGGTTGCGATCGTCGACGCGTACGACGATCCCACGGCGGAAAACGATCTGGGCGTCTATCGATCGCAATATGGTTTGCCGCCGTGTACGAGCACAAACGGCTGCTTCAGGAAAGTGAACCAAGCCGGCGGAAGCACGCCGCCGGGTACGGATGCGAGTTGGGCGCAAGAGATCTCTTTGGATATCGACATGGTCTCCGCGGTATGTCCGAATTGCCACATTCTGCTCGTCGAAGCGAACAGCGCGCAAATGACGGATCTCGGAGCCGCAGTCAACGAGGCCGTGGCCTTGGGGGCAAACGCCATCAGCAATAGTTACGGCTCGAATGAATATTCGGGCGAAACGACCGACGAGGCTGCGTACTTCAATCATCCGGGCCATGCCATCACGGTCAGCTCCGGCGACGGCGGCTACGGCGTGGAATTCCCCGCCGCATCGCAGTACGTTACCGCCGTCGGCGGAACGGCGCTCAGTCGTGCGAGCAACGCGCGCGGTTGGAGCGAGAGCGTGTGGAGCAACAACAGTTCGCAGGGCGCCGGCAGCGGATGCAGCGCGTACGAACCGCAGCAGCAATGGCAGAAAAGCATCAGTGCGCTTGCCGCCGTCTGCAGCTTCCGTGCCGTCGCCGACGTTTCCGCGGTCGCCGACCCGAACACGGGAGTCGCCGTGTACGACAGCACGCCGTATCTCTTCCAGTCGGGATGGATGGTATTCGGCGGCACGAGCGTGTCCTCGCCGATCGTTGCATCGGTCTACGCGCTCGCCGGCAATGCTGCAAGCGTCAATTACGGTTCGTATCCGTACGCGCACACCGCGTCGCTGTGGGACGTGACGACGGGCAGCACCGCGAACTGCGGCAGTATCTTGTGCAGCGCGGCCCCAGGCTGGGATGGCCCGACGGGCCTGGGAACCCCGAACGGCTCGACCGCCTTCTAAGGGTCCCTCGCCGTTCAAGTCCGACCGAAGGGTTGGCATGCGAAGGGGCGCGCGTAGTCGCGCCCCTTCGTTTTGGGTAATGGGGTGGTCCCGAGGTGGGTGAGATGGGCAACGACATTCTCGAAATCCGCGCGCAGGTTTGCGACATGATCTCGGCCGACCGCGCGATGCTGGCGCCGATTGCAGCGCAGCTGCGGTCGTCCGAAGTCGACGAATTCGAAGAAGCGCGCTGGCTGCTCGAGCGCATCGCGCATACGCTGAACGCGCACATCGACGAACTCACCGAGCATCTCGGACGCCTCGGCGGCGAAATGAGTTCCAAACGCCTTTCCTCCGAAACGCTCGCCGGCGAATTGATGAACGCGGCTGCCCGTTCGCTCAATGCCCAAACGCTCGCGCGTTCGCTTCGCAATTACTACACGGCGCTCAGCCTTGCGCATGCGGCAGCGCTTATGCTGGAGACCAACGCGCGTGCACACGCCTACTCGTCAACGGCCGCGCTCGCAACGCGTCATCGCGAAGAGATCGCAACGTTGCTTGGAGCAACGCGCGATCTGCTTCCCGCGGCGATCAAAGAAGAGATCGCACAGTTCCAAGTCGCGACCTAGCTTGGATCAATCAAAGAGCATTAGTCTGCTGGCGGACGATATTGAGTTTATTGGGCCCTGCGCCGGGAATTACACCCACACGATGGCAGTCGTCACGCACCCCTGGTATTTCGAAACCGATTGCCCCCGCGACGCCCTCGCGGGGCGCCAGCTGCTGGAGCGCTACCTCTGCGACCATACGCGGGAGGGAAGCGACCTCTTCCCTGCATCCGTCGTCTACGGCGAATTGGTGTCGAACGTGATCAAACACGCGCCGGCGGGCGGCGTGCGCGTCTGGCTGGAACCGCATCGCGACAAGTTTGCGCTTTGCATCAACGACGCCGGCAAAGGTTTTGCCGACACAGAGGCGGCGCGAATGCCGGACGATCGCGCGGAATCCGGCCGCGGGCTGTTCATCGTCAAGCAAGTTTGCGAAGAGGTTTCGTACCGCAGAAACGACGGCGGCGGTTTTATCGTACGAGCGGTGTTGCCGCTGAGCCGCCGCGGATAGCGTAAGCAATGGTGGGCCCGCTCGTCTGCTGCGGTTCTGCAGGCCGGCGGGAGTTCTTCATCGCTTCTTCCGGCCAGAAGCGTACGATGCGGACATGCTCATCACCGTCGACAACCAGAGCGCGCTCCGGCTCCTGCGCATCTACGGCATCAATACGCCGGTTGCAGACGAGCGGTTGGTCTTGCAGCATGACGGGGACGCAGGCAGTTCTTTTACCATCGACGGCATCCTCGATGCCGAGTCCAATCCGTCCATACGCTTGAAAATCTCCGGGCACCGCGCTTCGCGCGCGTGTCCGCTCACCGAGAGCGATGCCGAATCGCTCGTCGCCGAATTTCATACCGAACGCGCGCTCGAGGCGGATACGCAGGCCGATCGCACTATCGTGCAGCTGCTGATGAAATGCTCGAAGCTCTATCAGGACAGCGGCATCAGCGAGCTCCACTTGGTCATGTATTTGACGCCGCAAGGTTACCGTACGCACGCCGTATACATGCTGCGCGCGCGCAGCGTTTCGATCCGCCGAAAGCTCGCGCCGGGCACGCGACCGCGGCCGGCCTTCACGGAACCTTCTCGAAAACCGTAGGCAGCCCGAACAAAGATCCTCGTCGGCCGCCAAGCCTTACGAGGTAGTACGAATCGCCGGCGCGCGCTGTCTCCCCACCAGTCACGCCGGCGTCCGTGCCGGAAGCGCAGCAAGCGCCATCATTCGCTCTTCCTGTACGTCGAGCGTGAAGATTTTTGTATCGCGGAGCATCCAGCCGAGCCGTGCCGTGATTTCATTACGAACCTGCTGCGAGTGCAGGCCGATGCCGCCCGCAAGCGTGAGCGCGTCGATACCGCCGGCCGCCGCCGCCATCTGCGCGATCGCGCCGCACGCCGAAGCGAGGAACACCTCGAATGCGAGGTGCGCCTGCGGATCGCCGTTCGCGCGCCGCCGTTCGATCTCGCGCATGTCGTTCGTTCCGCAGAGCGCTCGCAATCCGGATTCACGGAAGAGCGCGCCGCGCAATTCGTCTGGCGCCATTCCCAAGCGCTGCATTTCGAGCAGAATGCCCGGATCGATGCTGCCGCAGCGCGTTCCCATGACGGCGCCTTCGAGCGGCGTGTATCCCATCGTCGTCGCGACGCTTTTCCCATTGCGCAGCGCGGTTACCGAACAGCCGTTGCCCAAATGCGCGTGCACGGCGCGGGCGGGATGACCGGCGTTGCGCTCGAGCCACTCGGCGGCGTACGCGCAGCTCAATCCGTGATAGCCGACGCGCCGGATGCCGCGCTCTCGCCATTCGAGCGGAATTGCATACGTGAATTGCGCCGGTCCGATGCTCGCGTGAAACGCGCTATCGTAAACGACGATTTGATTCGCGGACGGAAACGCCGTTTGCGATTGTGCCAGCAGTGCGAGTGCGTGCGGATCGTGCGTCGGCGCGAGATCGGCGTTCGCGGCGATCTCGGCGTTCACTGCCTGCGTGTACGGCTCGGCCGCCATGCCGATCTTCGCTCCGCGAACGATGCGATGCGCGACCACGTCCGGAACAAATGCCTGCGGGATTGCCGCGCGCCAGTCTTCGTCCGCGAGGCTGCGCCGGGCAAATGCTTCGCGAACCTCACCGCCGCGCGCTTCGAAGCCGGCTACGCGCAGCGCAGACGAACCGGCGTTGAAGCACAGGACGCGCACCTAGACGCGTACCTCCGGCATGTCGATGCCGTGCTCGACGATGTAGCGGCGGTGCTCCGCCAATTTGCCTTCGGTGAATTGGGCGATGCGTGCTGCGGTGTCCGGCTCGCACGCAAGCTGCGCCGCGCGCTCCACCAGATGATAGCGGCTCATGCGGTTGCGCACGAGCATGTCGAACGGCGTTGTCGTCGTGCCTTCCTCTTCGTAGCCGCGCACGTGGAACCGTTCCGGACGCACGCGTCCGTGCAGCAGTTTATGAATGACCGACGGATACCCGTGAAACGCGAATACGACTTCGCGATCCGCAGGAAACAATTCGGCAAAGGCGGCTTCCGGAATGCCATGCGGATGATCCGCCGGCGACGCGATGCGCATGAGATCGACGACGTTGACGACCCGTACGCGCAGCGCGGGCGCGTGTTCGCGCAGAATCTGCGCCGCTGCGACCGTCTCCATCGTCGGGACGTCTCCGCAGCATCCCAGCACGATCTGCGGATCTTCGCCCGCGTTTCCGGCCCACTCCCACGTTCCGGCTCCGCGGGCGCACAGCGCTTTTGCCTCGTCGGGACCGAGCCACTGCGGCATTGCGTTCTTGCCGGCCACGATGAGATTAATTTCTCCGCGTCCGCGAAGACAATGATCCGTGGTGGCGATCATCGTATTGGCATCCGGCGGCAAGTACGCGCGCGTAATCTCGCTCTTGTTCGTGAGCAGCGAGTCGATGAATCCCGGCGCCTGATGCGAGAACCCGTTGTGATCCTGACGCCAAACGTGCGAGGTGAGCAGGATGTTGAGCGAAGGCACCGGCGCACGCCAAGGCACCTCGCGCGACATTTTCAGCCACTTGCCGTATTGGTGCACCATCGAGTCGACGATCGGTACGAATCCTTCGTAGCACGCGAGCAACCCGTGCCGGCCCGTCAGCAGATATCCTTCGAGCCAGCCCTCGCAGCAGTGCTCGCTGAGGATTTCGATGACGCGGCCTTCCGGCGCGAGATACTCGTCCGTATCGAGAATCGGCCCCATGAACGCGCGATCGGTAGCGTTAAAGATCGCCTGCAGTTTGTTCGAGATCGTTTCGTCCGGGCAGAACATGCGGAAGTTCTGCTGTGCGTTGTTGCGCCGCATCACGTCCTGCAAGTATTCCCCCAGGCGCTCCATCGGAGATTCACGCACGCTGCCCGGCTTGCCGAACTCGCGATAATGCTCGTCGTGCGCGAGCTCGAGCGGCACGGCGATCGTGCCCGCATTTGCATAACGGCTGCGCCCCATTCGCATCTCCGGCTGCGGGAGCAGCGAGAGGATTTGCGAATTCGGCGTCCCGCGTTCGTCGAAGAGTTGCTCGGGCCGATAGGATCGCAGCCAGCGTTCGAGCGCTGCCAGCTGCTTAAGATCGGTTGCCGGATCGGAGAGCGGCAATCCGTGGGAATGAAACGTGCCGGCTCGAGGTCCCGTGACGCCTTTCTCCGTGCGAAGAATCACGACGGGCCAGCGCGGAATCGCGCCGTACGGCGCTCGGCTCATGCGAAAGCGTTCTTGAATAGCGCGGATGCGGCCGTATGCGCGGTCGAGCGCCTCCCAAACGTTCGCATGTATCGCGCCGAGCTGCACGCCGTCGGCGAGAATCGCTTCGAATCCCAGACCATCGAAGTAGCTGCGCAACTGCGCGTCATTCATGCGTCCGAACAGCGTCGGACCGGAGAGTTTGTATCCGTTGAGATGCAGAATCGGCAGTACCGCGCCGCTGGTGCGCGGATTCAAAAACGCGTTGTAGCGCCACGACGCCGCGAGTTGTCCGGTCTCCGCTTCACCGTCGCCGACGACGCACGCGGCAATCAAATCCGGATTGTCGAGAACCGCTCCGAATGCGTGCGCGAGTGAATAGCCCAGTTCCCCGCCTTCGTGAATCGCGCCCGGCGTTTGCGCGGTGAGATGGCTGGGCGCGCCGCCCGGCCACGAGAACGCCTTGACGAACTGCGTAATATCGGGCTGCGGAACCAACGAGCCTTCCAGCCACAGGTTTGCAAAAATTGCCGGCGCACCGTGGCCGGGACCGACGACGAGCAGCAGATTCGCGTGCGTTTCGGCGATCAAGCGATTCAGGTGCGCGTAGATCAGATTGAGGCCGGGCTGCGTGCCCCAATGGCCGAGCGGGCGTCGTTTTACGTGTGAAGGCTGCAGCGGATCGAGCAGCAGAACGTTGCTTTGCAGATAGAGCTGCGCTGCGCCGAGATAATTGGCGGCACGCCAGTAGGAGTCGAGCGCCTCAATGCGGTCCTGTACCACGGAAACGGGCAGGCTCATCCCTCATCCAGTCGCCTGATTTTTTGCCGCCTCTTCGGATTGATAACGCTCTTCCATTCGCAGCGCGATTTGGTGAAGCAGCGCTTTCGCGGTAGCCGACGCGATTTTTGCGCCGAGCGCCATGTCGAACGCGCGCCCGACCGCGCCGAACGGCGGCGCATAATCGCCGGCGAGTTCGAGTATCGCGCCCCGGTAGCTCTCGTCGGCGCGCACGGTCATCTGCCCGGCAAAGTCGGGATACGGACCGCCGCCTTCGGGGGTCCAATAGACGTTCCACGGTTCGTCGAAATGCAGCGGGTCCCGTCCACGCTCGTAACGCACGAGCACCGACTTTTCCAGCGCGCCGGGTACGAGCGGAATCGGAGCGGTCAAGGGGAGCGTTTCGCTCATCTTGCCGTCGGCGGCTGCTTGCAGGGCTTCGCGCAAATACTCGCGGGCGCGAACGTACGGACACTGTAGAAAAAGCCGTTCATAAATATGGGTCACTGTACCCATTAGCCTGCCACGGCTGCGGGAATTCGCGGTGAACCGCCGTGCAAAAAATAAGAAGAACTTGAGAAGTGCGCGGTTCCTAGGCTATTCATAGACCGCTGTTAACGTTTTCAAGATGCTGCCGTCGGACGGTTGCCCTGCACGCGCCGGTGAGAGTGACAAAGCATGAGCGTAATGACGCAAACAGAAACTACTAGCGCTGTGAAGCGCATCCTCATCGTCGACGACGAGCCGCAAATCGGCGAGGTCCTGAGCGCGTATCTGCGCCAGGAATCGTTCGAGCCCGTCGTCCGGGGCTCGGTCGGAGCGGCGGTAACCGAAATCGAGGCCCACCGCCCCGACATGATGATCCTCGACATCACGCTGCCCGACGGCAGCGGTCTGGACATCCTGCGCCGCAGCGCCGAGGGCGCGCGCATCCCGACGATCATGCTGACGGCGCGCAGTGAAGAGGTCGATCGCATCGTCGGTCTCGAGCTCGGAGCGGACGATTACATCGTCAAGCCGTTCTCGCCGCGCGAGGTCGTGGCTCGCGTTCGGGCAGTCTTTCGCCGCGTGAGCGAAGCGAGCGGGCAAGCAGACGAGAGCCTGAACCTGGTGCGTGTTCGCGATCTCGAAATCGACGAAGGCGCGCACGAAGTCCGCATGCACGGCCAGCTCGTCTCCGTGACACCCGCGGAATTCCGCATTCTCAGCGTGCTGGTGCAGAACGCGGGGCAAGTGCTGACGCGCTCGCAGTTGCTCGATCTCGTCCACGACGACGGCAGCATCTTCGAGCGTACGCTGGATCGCCACATCAACAACTTGCGGCGCAAAATCGAACCGAAGCCCGAGGACCCGTCGTACATCGTCACCGTGTACGGCGTCGGATACAAATTGCGAAAAGAGTAATGAGAGAGCGCGTATTGCATGCCTTGGATCTGGGCATGCTCGGCGATTGGGACGGCGCCAAGCGCAGTCTCGAGGATGTAGACGATCCAATCGTGCCGCGTCTGACGGCATTGCTGACGGATCAGCAGCGCCGCGAACGCGAACGCGCGGAGATGCAAGCCGTCGCGCGCCACGAACTGGGCAACGCCATTTCGATCGCGCAGGCCAATATGGAAGCGCTGGTCGACGGCGTGCTGGAGCCCACGCAAGAACGGCTGGCGCGCATTCGAGATGCGATGAGTGCCTGCGGCGCGCTGCTCGAAAACTTACGGAAAAGGGGCCGGCCGATTCGCGACGGCCGCGTGCGCAGCGCCGTCTTTGACCTGTGCGAACTGATTTCGTCGCAGATCGACTTGGTGAGCGGCATCGCACAAGCCAAGAACGTGGGCGTGCATTTTGAGGGCGGCGGTCCCCACGCGGAGGCCTGCGCCGACTATCGCGGCGACCCGGATTACGTGGCGCTCGCCGTGCGCGACGTGCTGCTCGCCGCGGTGCGTTACGCGCCGCCCGGCGGAGAGATTCGAATCGGCTCCGTACGTCCGAACGGCGAGGTCGATCTCTGCATTTCCACCGGTTTCGCGAACGACGGCGAAACGCTGGGCTTTTCGCTCTCCTCGAAGTTGCTCGAAGCCCTCGGCGGTCAAACCGCGATTGTGACGGAGACGCCCGGCAGCGCAACCTTCGTCCTCCGCCTTCCGGCCATCCCCATCCCCGCGTAACGCAATCCTCCGCGTAGAGCGGCGCCGGACACCATCGAGGCGAAGAGCTCGCTGATGAACTCGCCGGAGCGCGTGCCGCCCGCTTCAATTGCGCTCTCGTTCTTTGCGACGGGCCTCGCGACGCTCGGCGCGACGTTGATCTGGGTCCTTGCGGGATCGCCGTCTGCGCTGGCCGTGCTGCATCTGCTCGTCGTCGGCACGTTTGCGACGATCGCAATGGGCGCGCTGTATCAGTTCGTGCCGGTCGTCGGCATGGCGCCGCTGCGCTCGACGCGCCTTCCGTTCGTTCATCTGGCGATTGCCGTATGCGGTACGGCGCTGCTCGCTTACGGGTTTGAATCCGCGCGCTTTTCATACGTCGTTGCGGGCGGAGCGCTGCACATCGCCGGCGCGCTGCTCGAGAGCGCCGTGCTCATCGCAACGCTCTACAAGCGTCCCGATGCCGGAATGCCCGCGCGCCTTGCGACGATCGCCTTTGCCTGGTTCACCGCGACGGCGGCGGTGGGCATCGCCGTCGCATACGGTGCGCTCGCTCCCGGAACGCATGCAACCATCGGTCTTGCCGGCTTTTTCGGTACGCTCATCAGTGCCGTGACGTTCCGTTTGCTGCGCATGTTCGAACGCATCAACGTCGAGCCGCGCGCGCCGCTGCGCGTCGTTGCCGTTAGCGCGGCTGCCATTCTCGCAGCCGCCGCACCGCACATCGGCAGCATCGTGCTGGCCGTCGTAGCGGGCCTTTTACTCGCCGACGTCGTCGACATCGCGCGCAGGCGCAATCCGGCGTATCAGCGCGAAACGCTGCTCTACGTGCTCGTGTCGATGACGGGCGCGTTTTTAGCCGCAATCGCGTCTGTATTCGGTATGTGGGCGCAGGCTGTGTTTCTCGCTGTATGGTTCTTCGCCGGCGCGGCGGTCGTCGGGCACTCGCAGCGCATCGTGCCGTTCATCTGGTGGATACGGCGCTCGCGCGCGGAGGGGGCGCGCAACATTCCGAACCTCGCACAAACGAACAGCTCCGCACTCGGAGCCGCTATATTGGTGCTTTGGAGTCTCGCCGGCGTCTGGTGGGTGCTGCGCCCCTCGACATCGTGGCCCGCGGCTGCGGCGCTCGCCGCATGGGTGCTGCTGCTGGTCCAACTCTCGCGCCCATTCCGTCTGCGCGTTCGCGGCGAATGATGCGAGCGGGCGCCTTCCGCGTAGCAATTCGACAATTCGCGGGCAAAACGCCCGCGTGAGCGTTTCCGTGGAGTTGCTTCGCGACAACGTGGAGCCTGAAGACATCGCGCTGTTCAGCTCGTTCACACTCTCCGCGACGTTCTGGCTGCTCTTCAGCACGCTCGTCGGCGTGCTGATCAGCTTTAAATTTCCATACCCCGATTTCCTGACCGGCCCGTATCTCTCGTTCGGGCGGCTTCGCGCCATTCACACCAACGATGCGTTTTACGGGTGGGCGTCGGTCGCCCTCGTCGGCGCCGCGCTCTACGTCGCATCGCGCACGTCGGGTATTCCCGTACAGGCCAAACGCTTTGCGTGGTCGTCTTTGGCGCTCTTCAATCTCGCCGCCGTCTTCGGCACGATCACGCTGGATCTCGGCATCAACCACGGCGATCAGGAATACCGCGAATGGACGTGGTGGGTCATTGTGGTGTTCGTCGCGGCGCTGCTGTGCGCGCTCGTCGCGCTCGTTAGCACCGCCGCGCGCCGGGTGGAACGCGAGTTGTACATTTCGAACTGGTACACCATCGGCGCGTTCGTGTTTACCGTGCTGCTCGGCATTACGGCGTACATTCCGCTCTATCAATACGGCATGGGCCAAGTCGCCGTGCAAGGATTCTACATGCACAATGCCGTCGGCATGTGGTTCACCTTTCTCGCACTCGGCGTCACGTATTACGCGCTGCCGAAACTGCTGAACCGGCCAATCTATTCGTACGCGCTCGGCGTGCTCGGATTTTGGACGAACCTATTCTTTTATCCCGTGATCGGCGCGCACCATTACGAGTTCACGCCGCTGCCGTGGTGGTTTCAAACGCTCGCCATCGTCTTCAGCGTCGGTATGCTGGTGCCCGTATGGGCCGGTTCGGGCAACTTTTTTCTGACGATGCGCTACTCGTGGGAAACGGTGCGGCGATCGTATGCGCTGCCGTTTATCGTCGTCGGCGTGGCGTATTATTTTCTCGGCTCCACGCAGGGCACCGTGGAGGCCCTGCGCAGTCTGCAGGCGCTCTGGCATCTCACCAGTTACACCGTCGGTCACTCGCATGCCACGATGTACGGATTCATCACGTTTATCGCGTGGGGCGCGATCTACGCGCTGCTTCCGCGCGCGACCGGAAAACCTCCCTCGCCGGTCGTCACGGGACTGCATTTCTGGCTCGCGACCGTCGGCGTGACCGCCTACGTCGTTTTTCTCTCCGTCGGCGGGACCGAACAAGGCTTTGCGTGGGCGTCCGGCAATCCGTTCATCGCCTCCGTTGAAGCCGCCGCGCCCTACTGGCTCGGGCGTGCCGTCGCCGGCGTCGCCATGTTCGCATCGCATCTGCTCTTCGCATACAACGTGTATTTGATGACGCTTGCGCCGCGAAGCGAAACGCTCAAGTACGAAGCCGTGCCGCATACGGCGTCCGCATGAATCGCGGCATGAACAACGTGTGGACGCTCGTCGCGGCCGCCGCGATCGTGTACGGCGGATTTTGCGTCGTCATGGGCGTTATTCCGGGCGTCGCGATGTCGCACGAACGGCCGACGCCCGGCCTGCGGCCGCTCAGCGCGCAGCAAGCCCGCGGCCGCGACATCTACGTGAGCGAAGGCTGCTCCTATTGCCACACGCAAAACATCCGTCCGCTCGCGCAGGACAAGGTGTTCGGACGCCCGTCGGTCGGCGGCGATTACGTGTATTCGACGCCGCAACTCCTGGGCACCGAACGTACCGGACCCGATCTTTCGAACATCGGGTTACGCCAGCCGAGCGACGTATGGCAATATATTCACCTTTGGGATCCGCGCGCCGTCGTGCACGATTCGATCATGCCGCGCTACACGTGGTTTTTCACGTTGAAGAAGAGCGCCGCGCCCGGTGAGACGACGGTGCCCGTGCCGCCCGGTTACGCGCCGGCGGGCGAGGTCGTCATCGCGACGCAGCAGGCGCAGGATCTCGTCGCGTATCTGAAATCGCTCAAACAGGTGCCGCTCGGAAAAGGAGGCGCTGCGCCGTGATCGGCTGGATCATCGTCGGGGTGGGTGCCGTTGCGACGCTCTGGGCCTTCGCGGCCTCGATCTATTGGACGATACGTCCGGGCGAAACGCAGCCGGACCATCCTAAATATCTGATCTTGAGGAACGACCGCTGATGGAGCCGGTTTCCGTGCGCATCTTTCTCGACCAGGCCGCAGAACCGGTTGCGACGTACCGGCCGCCGGCGCGCTTTCATCTGGATACGCGCACGATCTCCGACGGCGAGCACGTGCTGCGTATCGAGGCGAGCGATGCGGTCGGCAACGTCGGCGTGCGCCGCATCCCGTTCGTGGTTGCAAACGGTCCGGGAATTACGGTGACGGGCCTGCGCACCGGTTCGCGCGTGCGCGGCGCGATCGACGTGGACGTCAATGCTTTCAGCGCCGAGGAGCCCTTCGATCCCGCGCGTGCGGAATCGCCGGGGCCGATTCCCGTCTGGACCTGGGTGCTCATCGTCGTCATCGCCGTGTGGGCGATGTGGTACGGTCTGGAGTATTTTCCGACGCCGCCCGCATTCGCACAGACGCCGACGTACGCGCCGAATCCGTCGGTCGCCGCAGCACTGGGCGAACCGGTTCAGGGACGAACGGAAACCGCCGCACCAGTTGCTGCGAACGCTGCCGTGGGCAGCAAAAACGTGGCGGGATTCGATTACTCCTCGCTCGGCGCGCAAGTCTATTCACAAAATTGCGCGTCTTGTCACGGCGAATCCGGCACCGGAACGCCCGGCGTATTTCCGCCGCTGGCCGGAGATCCGGCGGTAAACGGCAAGGACGCCGATGCGCACGTCAAGATCGTGCTGCACGGATTGTCAGGAAAAGCGATTGGCGGAAAAACGTACGCCGCGCAGATGCCCGCGTTCGGTTCGCAATTGAGCGACGATCAAATCGCCGCGGTCGTCGATCACGAGCGCACCTCGTGGGGCAACAACGGCCCCACCGTAACTCCCGCTCAGGTGACCAAAGACCGCTAGCAATGGCGGGGTGTCTCGCAGAGAGAACGCACCGTGAACGCTTCGAGAAACCCAGGCGGCCTCACGCAGCGAGCGTTCTCAGGTCGAACCTTTCGACGTGCTAGAGTGGCGCCATGCCGTCCACGCAGCAGATGCACGCCGAACACGTGCATCCGCTCTCCGAGCAGGAAGTACAGGAACGCCGCAAACGCTTTGGAGCGAACGTGCTCGTTCCGCAAAGACGCGGCTTGCGCCTCATGTGGGTCGTGCGTTTCTTCATGGATCCGATGGTTCTGCTCTTGCTCGTGGCGGGCGGCACGTATCTTTTGCTAGGAGATCGTCTCGATGCGTTCGTCGCGCTCGCGGCGCTCGTTCCGATTTTTCTGGTAACCTCCGTGTTGGAGCGGCGTTCCGAACGTGCGCTCGAAGCGCTCAAAGAGCTCTCGCTGCCGACGGCACGGGTTCGCCGCAACCTCCACGACTCGGTGATCGATGCGCGCGACGTCGTTCCCGGCGATATCATGCTCGTCCAAGAAGGCGATATTTTTGTTGCGGACGGCATCTTGGTCGGCGGAACGCCGCTCATCGTCGACGAGTCCATGCTCACCGGCGAATCACACCCGCTCGTCAAAGAACCGGGCAGCGGCGAGTTGTACGCCGGAACGGCGCTGCGAAGCGGGCGCGGCGAAGCGATCGTTACGGCAATCGGCACGTCGACCAAGTACGGCCGGATCGGCAAACTCATGTCGGAGATGCACATTGGTGCGACGCCGATCGAGCAGATAATCCGGCGTCTGGTTTCCAGAATAGGCGTTGCCGTCATCGTGCTCTGCGCCGCCGTCGTTATCATCGAGCGCGGACACGGCGCGCTCTGGCCGGCGGCAATCATTGCCGGTGTAAGTCTCGCGATGGCGGCGATACCCGAAGAGCTGCCCATGGTGTACACGCTCTATCTCGCGCTCGGCGCGTGGCGCCTGAGCAAGCAGCGCGCGCTGGTGCGGCGGCTGGCGAGCGTCGAAACGCTGGGATCCGCGAACGTCATCTGCGTCGATAAAACCGGCACGCTCACCTACGGACGGCTTGAGGTTGCGGACACCTGGGTCGCGCCGGGGCACGAACGCGAGGAACTGATCTCCACGGCAGCGCTCGCGTGCGAACGCGATCCGTTCGATCCACTCGATCTCGCACTGCTGCGGCTTGCGGGCATCGTAAAAAACGGGACGCCGCTCGTGAGCTATCCGTTCGATGCGGCGCATCGCCGCATGACGCAGGTGTGGCCGGACGCGCGAGGCGTTCGAATCGCCGCCAAGGGCGCCGTCGAAGCGATCGTCACGCTGTGCCGCTTGACCGATGACGAGCGTGACGAAATTCTGCGTACCAACGAACGTTTCGCCGCCGAAGGCATGCGCGTTATCGCCGTCGCCGGCGCGGTCCACGCGGCGGCCGGCGGCGATCGCGGCAGCGACGAGTCCGGCCTGGAATTCGCCGGCCTGATCGCGTTCAGCGATCCGATTCGCGAAGACGTTCCGGCTGCAATTGCCGACTGCGCTCGCGCCGGCATCACCGTGATCATGATAACCGGTGACCACCCCGCCACCGCACAAGCAACGGCGCGGCGATTGGGATTGCGCAGCGAACGCACGTTGACCGGCGCGGACCTCGACGGCATGTACGACACGGAATTAATCGCGGCAATTGCGCATGTCCGCATTTTCGCACGCATACAGCCCGAACAGAAACTGCGTATCGTCAAAGCGCTGCACGCGCGCGGCGACATCGTTGCGATGACGGGTGACGGAACGAACGACGCGCTGGCGCTGCGTGAGGCGGATATCGGCGTCGCGATGGGGCAGCGCGGTACCGAGGTCGCGCGAAGCGCGGCGGATCTCATCTTGCTGGACGACGATTTCACGACCATCGTGGCGGCAATTGCGGGAGGACGCCGTATATTTCGAAACTTGCGGCGCGCATTTCGCTATTTGAACGCCTTCCACGCGCCGCTGATTCTCTCGGCGGTGGTGATTCCGTTCTTCGGCGTGCCGTTGCTGCTTCTGCCGATTCATCTCGTCTGGCTCGAACTGATCGTTCACCCCACGTCCGCGCTCGTCTACGAAAACGATCCGGCCGGCGCGCACGATCTGATGACGGAGCCGCCGCGCGGGCGCGCGGGCGAACTGCTTCGGCGCACAGATTGGGTTCGTCCGATTCTGCTGGGCGTGGCGCTCACCGTCGGCTCTCTGGCGATCTATTTTTTGGATCTGCAGGGAGGGCTCGGCGTCGACGTCGCGCGCGGCGTCGCGCTGGCGTGCATGCTGGCCGGCCAGATGCTGCTGGTCCTCACGGAACGCTCGACGCAGATACCCGTTTGGAAACAGTCGTTTACCGGCAACCGGCGCCTGCTCCCGATATTGGCGGGCACGCTTGCCATGATGCTTGCCATGCTCTACATTCCGGCGTTTGCGCTGGCTTTCAAGGTTGCGCCGCCGACGATCGGTCACCTGGGCGAAGCGCTCGGCGTCGCGGTCCTCTGTACGTTGTGGCTGGAGCCGTTCAAGAAGGGATAGTCTTATGAATGCCGCTCATCTGCACTTGGTGCTGAATCACGCGCCGCTGTTCGGCTCGATCGCCGGTATCGCGCTGCTCGTCTGGGGTTTGCTGCGCCGCTCCTACGAAATGCGTCTCGCATCGTATGCAGCGTTCGTTCTCTCGGCCCTCGCCGCAATTGCCGTGTATCTGAGCGGCGGCGCCGCGGAATCGCTCGTCGAAGATTTGCCCGGCGTCACGGAACGAGCGATCGAACGGCACGAAGACATCGCGAAGGTCGCAATGTTCGCGATCGGCGCGAGCGGTGTGCTGGCCGCGGCCGCATTCTTCGTGGAGCGCGGGAGACGCACGCTGCGCCCAATCGTGCTTGCCGCTCTTCTGGTGGCGGCATTCGCCGCGGTCGGGGTCGCCGGCTATACCGCAAATCTGGGCGGCCAAATCCGGCATTCCGAGATATCGTCTCATCCGTGAATACGTTCTTCCTCGTCTTCGCCGGGACGCTGCTTGCGCTGGTTTTGCGCGCTGCGGCGGAATGGATCGCAAAAACCGCTCGCATTTCAATCGTCTGGGCTGTATGGGTGACGGCGATCGCGGGTTTCGCATTGCTCGGTGCGATGGTGACCGCGCTCGGAAACGCGGCTGCGATGCAGATCGACGCTTTGCGGGACACGCTTCCCGGCGCGATAAACGACGTGGTGCAACAGTTGCGATCCACGCCGATAGGCCTATGGATCGCGAACAACGTTCCCAGCGCTGCAGCGCTCGTGCCGGACGGCGCTCATTTGCTCAGCCGCGCCGGCGGGATACTCTCCGGGGCGCTCGGCGCAATCGTCGCGCTGCTGGTCATTGTTTTCGTAAGCATCGCGGGCGCGTTGGAACCCGATCTGTACGTCGACGGTCTGGTCCGGCTCTTTCCCGCAGACCGGCGAACGCGCATTCGCAGCGTCGTTCGAGAAGCGGGACATACGCTGAGAACGTGGTTCATCGCACGGCTGCTCACGATGGCCGTCACGGCGGTACTCGTTACCACCGGTCTTACGATCCTCCATATTCCGCTCGCGGTCGCTCTCGGAATCCTCGCGGGCGCGCTCGCATTCGTTCCGAATATCGGTGCCTTTATCGCCGCCGCGCCTGCCGTGGTTCTCGCGTTCGTCCAAAACCCCGGCACCGCGCTTGCGGTCGCAACGATGTACGTGGTCGTTCACGTACTCGACGATTTTGTCGTTGCGCCCGTCGTGGAACGTCAGGTCGTAAAACTCCCCCCGATCCTCACGCTGATCGCACAAATCGTGCTCGGTCTAGCCACGGGCGCTCTGGGTGTAACGCTCGCCGCACCGCTGGTCGCGGCCGCTATCGTCATCGTCCGCCGCTTGTGGGTCGAGGACGTCGCGGACGCCTCTCCGGTATTTTCGATGCAGGCGGGCGCGGCGGAACGCAGCAGCGAAGCCGAGCCCGTATGAACATCGCGCTCGAAGTGCATTTAGGGTTCGCCTTCTTCGTATTCTTGGCAGCGCTGCTCGTGGGATGGGTGCAGATGGGGCGCCGCGTGATGTCGGGGATCATCGGCATACAGATCCTCATCGGTATCGCGATCTCCGCATGGGCCGGCGCGGCGCACATCCGGCTGCCGGGCACGCTGTGGGTGCATATCGTCGGTGCGTTCATCGCAATGTTTGCCTACATCGTCGGCCGGCGCATCTACGACCGCAACCCGAAGGCGTACTCGCTGCCTGCAATCGGCATGAGCCTGCTCGGCTTCATTTTCATCATTCTCACGATCTGGTACGGAACCAGACTGTATTTCGGGTATCCACTAACGCCGCACGGGTAAACTGCCGGCACGGCTCAGAGCAATTCCGAGCAACCGGAGCATCTGCGCGACGCTCGATCCCTCACGCTGCAGATGGTGCTGATCATCGACAAGAAGATCTCCGAAGCGCTCCGGCAGATCGGCGGCGGCAAGCAGCAGCGAGAGCTGCGCGGGCCGACCGACTTGCGTGCGGCCGCGGAGGTGCTGCGCAAAGCTGAAGAGCAGATCGGAAAGGACGAAGAGCAGCGCGCCTTTGGCGGCGAGTAAAGGCCGCAACCGCGAACCCGCCGAAGTTTTGCGCCCGTGAGAACGTCGCGGGCTTTTTTCTGGATCGTCGTGCTCGTCATCGTCGCGGGCGTTTCTTGGTTCGTCGCGACACACCGGCAAAGCCCGGTCGGCGATCGCATCACCGTCTACTACACCAAGACCGACGGCGGTTCGGAGGTTCCGTGGACCGTCTCGATGCGTCCGCAGCAGTCCGGGGAAAGCGCCGCCGAGCATTTGCGCAACACGGCGCTGTACGCCGCGACGCAAGCCGTCGCGGGTCCGCCGACCACGATTTCGGCGATCCGGTTCCCGACGGGAACGCACGTGCTCTCCGCGGACGTTAACGATTCGACCGCAACGGTCGATCTTTCAGGAGAGGTGAAAAACCAGTCGTCCGGAGTTCTCGGCGAAAGCGGAGCGTTCAAGGCGCTGGTGTGGACGTTGACCGCGCTGCCGGGAATCGACCGCGTCGCGATCCGCGTTCAAGGACAGACGCTCAGCACGTTGCCGGGGGGGCATCTTGAACTTGACGAGCCGTTACGCCGTTCGGATTGGTAGCGCCCTAGCGCTGCTCGCGGCGATCGCGTTCTCGCAATCGCCCGCTCGCGCGGACGATCGCCTCGCGCTGCGGCTCGACGGCAAAACCGTCGTCTTCACCCACGTTCGCAACCAAGGTCCGGCTCGCGCCATCGCCGCGGACGATCCCGGTTTGCTCGCGTTCTTAAGTAAAATCGGTGCTACGCTTACCTGGCAGCCGGGCGAACGATACGTGCTTTTCACGACCGGGGAACCCGTGGTCGTAAGCTTTGCCGTGGGCGACGCGCGTTACGACGTCGGACCGGTGAAACAAACCGCGCCTTTTGCGCCGTTTTTACTCGACGGTCACCCGTACGTTCCGTTCGACGAACTCATTCACGCGCTGGACTTTGCGATAAAGCAAAACGGATCGCAAGCGGTCCTGCAGCCGCAGCTCGCCTCGCTCGATCTGCAGGCAAGCGCCGATGGCACCAAACTCGTCGCGCACGCAGGCATACCGATCGATGCGCGTATTACTGCCGAATCTTCGAGCAAACTCGTCGTGACGTTCGACGGCGTCGGCAGCATGCTGCCGCCCACGCGCGTCGTCGGATCCAGTGCCGTGCGGCGCGTCGACGTGCGAACGCTCGGAACCGCCGCACACCCGCAAACGCAAGTCACGCTCTCGCTGGCTCCCGGAACCTCGCACGGCGCACCCGGCACTGACGATCAGCGCGACTTCACCCTCACGCTCGGCAGTGCCGTCGCGGCCGCGCCGGCTGCCGCGCCCGTGCAAGCGACCGCGCCCGCATCGCCGCAGCCTGCACCGGATGAAACGCCCGAGCCCTCTCCCGCCGCGAGCACCGGACCGGTGCAAGTCACGGGCGTGCAGACCCAGCCGCAGAACGGCAGCGTCGTCATCCGCGTGGACGTTAGCGGCAACACCGCGTACGAATGGCATCGTCTGCATCCGCCGGACA
>DATEHZ010000007.1:0-31685 GCA_035279385.1 Vulcanimicrobiaceae bacterium
TTGTCGCCGTCGCGGTCGAAACGCCGAATAGCAAGCGCTTTTCCTTGCGCATCAAACGTCGGCGGGATGCCGTGAACCGATGATACGTCGAGCAGCCGGATCGCCGGGACCTCGATGCCGCACATTGCAGCGAACTTCAGCATCGAGTATTCGTTCTCAACCAGGCCCGGAATCTTTCCCGACGCCACTTTGACGATCCATTCGCCTCCTTGACCGCGCACCGGGATCGTCAGCGCGTCATCTTCGGTCAGCACGGCGCTCAGCTTCATCTGCACGCCGGGTAATGCCAACGCGAGCACCTCCGGGTTCGTGGGTTCGCGCGGTACGCTTTGCGCCGGCAGCAGTCGGACCGCACCAATCAGATGATCGTCGCCGAGGTGCTCGAGCAGCGGAAAATCCCGATCCGCTGAAACGTCGAGAAGCCTCGCGATGAGCGTGCGCATCCCGCCCTCGGGAAGCAGATTTGAAAAATAGGGCGGAGCCAAACGATTTACGGCGCGTTCCTCGATCACGAGCTCGCCGGTGTCGGTCAGTAAGCCCTGCGTGAGGACCGGCCGGTTTTCCATCTCGCGATAGTCATCGGAGAACGCAAAGAACGTGCGGTCGTCGTCGAGGTTGGTGAGATAACCGACGTGCATGTCACCCAGGCGAACTTCGAGCGTCTTTGTCATTCCGGCATACTCGACGTGACGTTACGGACCATCGGGACTGCGCGGCGCGAAACCAGCAGCGGCACGAGGTCGAGCGCGGCAGCAATTTGCTGCAGCGTTGAAACGCGCATGTCGGCGCCGCGCTCCGCAAGCGAAACAACCGGCTGCGTGACGCCGGCACGCCGGGCGAGGTCCTGCTGGCTCATCCCCTGGCGCCGGCGAGCGTCCCTAATGACCTCGCCTATATACGGTATTTTATATGACACGCAAATATTATATCATATAATTATTAGGAGCAACCTGTTGAGCCGGCCCTTCCGCCGCCTGAAACCCGGTTGCGTTCGCGCGCTATCATCGTAAGGCTGTGACCACATTGACCGCACCCGCACCGACGACCCGCCGTTCGCTGGCCGGGCCGCTGGTGCGCGCTTTGCCCGCATCCAGCCGCACCCTCGCTTCGGCCATCGACCTGCTGCGGCGGGGCGCCGGCGCTTACGCGCTGCACGAGACGATTCCGGCGGCGCGTGCCGCGATGCTGGCAGCGGTCTATCGCGCGCTGGGCGGACAGATCTTCGCGATCGTTCCGACGGCCGACGTCGCGGAGCGCACGTTTGCCGACCTCCTCTATTATCTGGAAGAGGACGAGCCCCACACCGTGCGGCTGCTGCGTTCGCGTGAAGAGACGATCGGCGCGATCGAGTCGCCCTCGGAGCGCAGCGCGCGCATGGCGCTGTTGGCGCAGCTCGCCGACGGGGAGCCCGGCATCGTTTTGGCACCGCTGAACGCCCTGCGGCAGTACGTCACGCCGCGCGCGCAGTTCGAGTCGGCGCGCTTCACGCTGCGCGTGAACGAAGACGCGGGCTGGGATGAGACGCTCGAACGCCTCTACCGCCTGGGGTATCGCCGCAGCGACGTCGTGAGCGCCGCCGGAGAGTATGCCGTGCGCGGCGGTATTCTCGATCTGTTTTCCGCGTGCGCAGACACGCCGACGCGCGTCGAATTTTTCGGCGATACGATCGAGAGCATCCGCCCCTTCGATCTCGCCTCGCAGCGCAGCGAAGGAACGCTCGAGCAGATCGAAGTGATCCCGTGGACCGAGATTCCGCGCGACGACACGCTGCGCGAGCGCATCGCGCGGCGCTTCGCCGGTCCGCAGAACGTCGCGGATGCGCTGCGCGCGTATCTCGATTCCGGTGCGGAGGTTCCGGAGCCGTGGCTCTCGCTCGCGTTCGACGAGCGCGAAACCGTGCTCGATTATCTCTCGCCGCATGCGGCGCTTGTGATCGACGAACCGGGCATGCTCGCGACCATCGAACGCGCGCTGGACGACGAACGCTCGCGCGAAGAAAGCGTGCTGCTCGCCGGCGTCGAGTCGGGCGAACTCTCGGTACGCGACGACGACGTGAGCGAAGCGCTCCTTGCCGAAGTCTCGGCGCCGTATCCGCATTTGGACGATCTCGCGCCCGCGCTGGCACGGCGTCCGGCGCTGATCTTCCCCGGCGGGATCGAGAGCGCGCATGCGCTGGACTGGCTGCCGCGCGCGACGGAAAGCGGCGTGCTGCAGGCGCAGCCGGCGGATCATTTCAACCGTCAAATCGAACTCTTCACGCAATCGCTGCGCGAATGGGTTGCCGCAGGCGACACGGTGGTGCTCGTCACCTCGGGCGCGGGACGCACCGCCGACGTCGTGCGCGCGGCGGGACTGGAAGCGCAGCGCAGCACCGGCCCGCACATGCATCTTGGTGCTAAGGACGGGCGCGTGCTCGTCGACAACGGCAGCATCGAAGGCGGGTTCACGGTTCCGGATCTGCGTTTGCGTGTGCTGGGCGATCGCGAGATCTACGGGCAGCCCGCAAAACGCGTCAAGATGCGCGCCGTCAAGGAAGGCGTGCCGGTTACGCTGGCCGATCTCAAAGTCGGCGATTACGTCGTGCATGCGGTGCACGGCATCGGACAATATCTGGGTTTGCGCACGGAAACGATTCTGGGCGCGACGCAAGATTATCTCGATCTGAAATACGCCGGCACGGATCGCATGCTGGTGCCCGTCACGCAGATGCATCAAGTGACGAAGTACAGCGCGGGCGAAGGCGGCACGCCGCGTCTTTCCAAGATGGGCGGCGCCGACTGGGCGCGCACGAAATCGCGCGTCTCGGAATCGCTCGCGAAAATCGCCGAAGGGCTGGTCGAACTCTACGCGGAGCGCGAGCTGGCCAAGGGTCATCCGTTCGCACCGGATACGCCGTGGCAGGCCGAGCTGGAAGAAGCCTTTCCGTACGACGAGACGCCGGACCAGCTCAAAGCGATCGTCGACACGAAATCCGACATGGAGCGCGCGCGTCCGATGGATCGCGTTGTCTGCGGAGACGTCGGCTACGGCAAGACCGAAGTGGCGATCCGCGCCGCCTTCAAAGCCATTGCCGATAAGAAACAGGTCGCAATTCTCGTTCCGACGACGCTGCTGGCGGACCAGCATTACCGCAACTTCAGCGCGCGCTTTGCCGGCTTCCCGATTCGCATCGAAGAACTCTCGCGCTTCAAAAGCAAGGCCGAGCAGAAAGCCGTAGTTCGCGATCTCGCCGAGGGCAAAGTCGACATCGTCATCGGCACGCACCGCCTCTTGCAGAAAGACATCGCGTTCGCGGATGTGGGCCTGATTATCGTCGACGAAGAGCAGCGCTTCGGCGTGATGCACAAGGAGCGGCTCAAGCAGCTGCGCGCGAGCGTCGACGTGCTCACGCTTTCCGCGACGCCGATTCCGCGCACGCTGCACATGTCGCTCATGGGCGTGCGCGATCTCTCGCTCATCCAGACCGCGCCGAAGAACCGCATGTCGATCAAGACGGTCGTCGTGCCCGCGAGCGACGCCGTCGTGCAGCGCGCAATCACCGCCGAAATCGATCGCGGCGGTCAAGTCTACTATCTGCATAACCGCATCGAGTCGATCTACGCGGTCAAGAACGCGCTGGAAAAACTCGTCCCGCGCGCGCGTATCGCCGTCGGTCACGGGCAGATGCACGAACACGAACTCGAGCCGGTCATGGAAGCGTTCATCAACGGCGAGATCGACGTCTTCGTTGCCACGACCATCATCGAGAACGGCATCGACATCCCGAACGTCAACACGATCGTCGTGAACGACGCGGACAAGTTCGGCCTGGCGCAGCTCTATCAGCTGCGCGGACGCGTCGGACGCTCGAACCATCAGGCGTACGCGTATCTGTTGTACCAGGCGCACAAGGCGCTCACCGAAGAGGCCAAAGCGCGCCTGGAAGCGATTCGCGAGTTCACGCATTTGGGCAGCGGGCTGCAGATCGCGATGCGCGATCTCGAGATTCGCGGCGCCGGTAATCTGCTGGGCTCCGCGCAGTCGGGCTTCATCGCCTCGGTCGGCTTCGACACGTACTGTCAATTGCTCGCCGACGCGATCGCGGAGCGCAAAGGGCAGCAGGCCGCGCTCGAAGAGCAGCGCGAAGCGGTCATCGACGTGAAGATCGACGCATTCGTGCCGAACGACTACATTCCGCAAGTCTCGCAGAAGATTGCGGTCTATCAGCAGCTCGCGAAGTCGCGCAGCGAAGCCGCGGTCGAGGAGATCGCGGCGGGCGTTCGCGATCGTTTCGGTCCACTGCCCAAACCGCTCGAGAATCTGGTGGAGCTGACCAAGCTGCGCACGATCGCGCTGCAGAAGCACGTGACCCGCGTCGTCGTGGACGAGAAGCGGCTCACGCTCGGCGTCGGAAGCGCGTTCGAACTGCAGCCGAGCGCGATTCCGAAACTGCAGTCGCTCACGAGAAACAAGTTCCGTTTCGGCGAGGGCAAGATTCTGGTCGACTTGCCGCCGCTGCGGACGAATCAGCGGGCCGAAGACGTGTGGATGCCGCTGCTGCGCAATTTGCTCTTGGCAATGTAAGCGCGCAGACGGGAGGGCGCGGTGCGCACCGGACACCCTCCCGCCGTCCCGCTGCAGGCAGCAGGACCTCTCAACGATAGCTGGGCGCCGGCCGAAGAGGAATAGGTACCTCTACTCACCGCGTTCTTGATGAGCACGACGACCGACACATTTTCCCGCCGGCTTACGCATTTGCACCAGGCGCTCGAACAGGCCGACGCACCGCTCGACGTTCTCGCGGCGCTCGTCGACGCGCTGCTCGAGTGCGGCGATCGCGCGGGCGCGCTGCAAGCCTTTCGCCGGTACGCCGGGCGTTACGAGAACGGCGATCCGAAAATTCGTACGCGCCTGCGCGCCCTGCACGAACGCGTGCTGTGGAACGCGCCGGCGGGCGCGCTGCACACGAACGTGCCGACCTCCCGGTACGTCATCGTGGGCCGCGAGGCCGAGACGTACGCCGTCGTGGAGCAGCTGCGGAGCGCGCCGGTCGTTTGCGTCACGGGACCCGGCGGCGTCGGCAAGACCCGCATTGCGCTCGAGGTCGCGCGGCGCGTTCTGCCCGAGTACGCCGACGGCGTGTGGTGGGTCGACTTCTCGCCGGTGGAAGACGGCGCGTACTGCGCCGAGCACGTCGCGCATACGCTGAATCTCTCGCTCTTCGAGGCGACTCCCGCCGCGCTGGCGGAATCGCTGAGCGCGAAAAGCTGCGTCTTGGTTCTGGATCGCTGCGAGCGCATCACGGACGCCGTACGGGCACTGGTCGACGAGATTCGCCGGCGCGCGCTGAAGCTGCGCGTGCTGTTGACGAGCCGGCGCGTTACGGGCGCCTCGGGCGAGATCGAAATGCGCATCGAACCGCTGGACGTACCGGATCCAAAGCACGGCCGCGCGGCCGCTCTTCGCTCCGCTGCGGTGCAACTGTTCGTGGAGCGCGCGGCGGCGGCAGACGCGCGCTTCGCACTCACGGACGACAACGCCGCGGCGATCGCCGCGCTGTGCCGCCAATTGGGCGGGCTTCCGCTGGCGATCGAACTGGCCGCATCTTCGGCGGCGCATCTTCCGCTCGGCCACATCGCCCGGCGCGTCAACGGCAATCACGACGATCTGCGCGAGACGATCGCGTGGAGTTACGAACTGCTCGACCAGGCCGAACGAGCGACGCTGCGCAAGCTTTCGATATTCGTCGCGCCGTTCACGTTCGAAGAAGCCGAAGCCGCAAACGCACGCGACGTTTCCCACACGCTCAAACGCTTGATAGACGCATCGCTCGTGCAGACGCGCGTCGAACACGGCATTCCGGAATACTATCTGCTCGACAGCATGCGTGACTTCGCCCGCGCGCAGCTCGAAGCCGCGGGGGAAGCGCCGGACGCGTACCGGTCGCTGCTGGC
Source organism: Vulcanimicrobiaceae bacterium (assembly GCA_035279385.1). GTDB lineage: Bacteria > Vulcanimicrobiota > Vulcanimicrobiia > Vulcanimicrobiales > Vulcanimicrobiaceae > DATGJX01. Next base: position 5,934 of record DATEHZ010000007.1, read on the forward strand.
GTACTTTACGCGGCTCGCGCTGCAGGGTGAAGCGGCTCTCGAAAAGCTCGATGCGATGTTCGCGAAGGCGGCATACGTGCTCACGGCGCTTTCGGGGGACGACGACTCGCTCGAGGAGCGCTTGACGCTGCTCGGCGTGCCCGGAACGCGATTCGGTACGCTGGGACACGTCGAAGAGACCGCCCGTCTCTGCGAGGACGCGCTGCACAACGTGCCTTCGCACGTACGTGTCACGCGCGCGCACGCCGGCGCGCTGCGCACGCTCTCGTGGCTGTGTAACAGGCGCGGCCGATTCGTCGAAGCGATTGAAACCGCCGAGCAGTCCGTGGAGATCGCGCTCGCGCTCGGGGATTCGGCGCTCGCGGTACGCGCGCTCAGCAACGCGTACGTCGCCTCGATCAATACCGGTCAATACGATGCGGCACGCACGTTCAGCGACCGCGCGCTCGCGCTCGCGCGGGAGATCGGCGATGCCGCAACGCTTGCGAACGCGCTGCGCGCCGCGGGCGGATCGCGCGTCGCCGTCGGGGATTTCGAAGACGCGCTGCCCTTTTACGACGAACTGCTCGCACTGGATCTCGGCGGCGTTCCGGCAACCGTGCTCGCGATGGCGCTGCACGACTACGCACTCGCGCGGCTGCATTTGGGCCATGCAAAGGTCGCGAAAACGCTCGCGGAACGCTCGCTGCAGCTCAGCAGCGCGAACGGCGACTACGGCACGGAAGCCGACGCGCTCAACGTGCTCGGCGTCATTGCGCTGGGCGAGGGTACGATCGAAGAAGCACTGCGGCGCTACCGGGCTTCACTCGCGCTCGCGAACCGTCCGGGCATGCATCCGACGACGGCCGCGCGCACGCTGGAGGGTTGCGCCGCCTCGGCGTTGCGCGACGATCAGCTCGACGCTGCGGCGCAGATCCTGGGCCACGCGCAGCAGATGCGGCGGCGTTTTCGATCGCCGCTTCAACCGTTCGAACGCGACAAAGCGCAGGGATTGGATGCGGCGTTCACGAGCCGGCTCGGCGCCGAACGGTTCGAAGCCGGTCTGCTCGCCGGCCGCACGAGAAGCTTCGGCGAGATCTGCGCGCTGGTTACGCAGCTGGGAGCGGGAAGCGCTCCACCCGATAAGGCGGAGCGCTTTGCCGTCTTGACCGCACGCGAGCGCGAGATTGCCGAGCTTGCGGCGGCCGCGGCCTCGAATCGCGAGATTTCCGCGCAGTTGCACCTGAGCGTGCGAACCGTTGAAAATCATCTCGCGACCATTTACCGCAAACTCGGCATCAAGACGCGCGCCGAGTTGTAAGCGCGTTAGCGCACGATCATCACGTCGTCGGGCATCGTCGGCGGAACGATTTGATTGCGCACGCCCAGCGGTCCCGTGAGATTTCCGCTCGCGTCGATTCCGAGCGTTACGAGCGAGCCGATGAGCTGTCCGCTGCCGTTCTTCGCCGTAACAACGGCCGCAACGTACTTGCCGTCCGGCGTCACGCCGACGGAGGTCACGCCGGCAATCGGATGCGCGACGCCGTCTTCCATCGTAACGGTTCCCGCGTACACGCCGCCGACCCGCGTCAGCGATCCCGTACCGAATCCGCCGTAGACTTGCACGCCGTTGGCGCCGCCGATCACCGCGAACTTGCCGTCCGGCGTAAATTGCACCGACGAGAGCTGCGCGGCTTCGGGTGTGAGGAAGTGCGTTACTTGCGGATTGCTCGGCAAGCCGGTGACGTAGTACACGTCGTTGCCGACGGAACCGGAGACGAAGATGGCTTGCGACGGATCCTTGGGATCGATCGCAAATCCGCCGTTGCCTTGCGCATCGGTGTTTTTGCCGATTCCCGTCAGCGTGGTCGCGTAATTGTACGAGTACGTGCCGGAGGGGTTCTTGGTGAGCGTGCGCACGACGGTGTTGGTGCCGCCGCGGAAGATCGCATAGCTTCCGTCGGATGCAACGTGCACGTAGCGATGGATGCTGACCGGCTGTATCGTGCCGCTGGAGCTCGTCGGCTCGACGGTCAGCGTTCCGCCGACCGCGAGCGTTCCCGCGGTGACGCCGCTCAGCGAGTCGAATTTGCCGGGTGAATCGGTGTTCTCTTGCGTCACGAGCGCGCGGTCCGCGTTCGGCAGCATGGCAGCCGCGCCGGGAACGCCGATGTCGTTATAGACGTCGAACGCGGATCCCACCGGCACCGGATTCGCTCCATCGAATCCGCTCACGAGCTGCACGCTGTTCGGCTCGAGCTGCGCGCCGTAGACCACGATGCCGTACTTGCCGTCCGGCGTTGCATCCATGCCCATCACGTAATTCGGAAATGCCGCGAGTTTGTAGGTTGGCTTCGCGAGCGCGTTGCCGTTAATGTCTTCGAGCTGCAGCACTTGGATGCCGCGCGCTTGCTGAATGCTCGACGAGCTCTCCGCCGAGATAAACGCGACGCCTTTATTCGCCGGCGCAAACGTCGGAGCCGGCGTCGGTGTGGGTGTCGGCGTACTCGTTACACCGCCGCCGCCGCCCGTGACCGGCAATGCGGATCCGCCGCCGCCACCGCCGCCGCCGCACGCGGCCAGTGCTGCTGCCGCGGCAAACAGACCGATCTTGAATCCCTTCATGATGCTCTCTCCCCGTAGGTCGCGAAACGTGTGGCCGCACGCAAAGAACGGCACGCGCTCATCCTAGCGGCGGCGCACACCTACGGATATGAGTAGCGGTACTTAATCGACGATTTCGAAGGCTCGATCGAGTCCGGCGTAGCCGAGCAGTTTGCGTACGCGTTCGGACGGCGCGACCAGGCGGACGGTCCCGCCGCGTTCGCGCAGACGGTTTCGCAGCGCGATGATGAGCCCGAGCGCCGTCGAGTCCGCGTACTGGACCTTCGATAGATCAATGTCGACCGTATCGGACTGCTCGGCCGCGGCGTCGAGCCGCTCGCGCAGATCTTCCTTCACGGCGATATCGACGTCACCGGAGAGTTCTACCATCACCATGTCCCGGCGATTACGCTCAAGAGGTGAATCCTCCTACGGAGGACCGGGCGAGCGCAGCACGAATCCGGGGGCGGTTATTTCACTGGAATTCGTGGATTCCCAAACGGAGTGCAGAATGTCGAAAGCCCCCCGGCTCGTAGCGGGTTTAGCCACCGCAGTGCTTACCATATCGCTCGCTGCTTGCGGCGGCGGCGGTGGCGGCGGCGCCGTGGCCACCGTGAACGGCCAGAGCATCTCGCACGCCGAGCTCGATAACAAACTCGAGAGCAGCCCGGCGGCGCGCGGCGTGCTCCAGAATCTCGTCATGAGCATGCTCATCGACCAGTACGCCAAGCAGCACAACATCACGGTCGGTCAGGATGAGATCGCTAAAGTCGAAGATCAGTACAAGGCCCAGTACCCGGGCGACCAGTGGACCGAACTGCTCAAGGCGCGCAGCCTGAGCGAGCAAGACGTTCAGGATCTGATTCGCCGCCAGCTGATCATCGACAAGGCCGTCGGCAGCAACATCAAGATCAGCGAGAAGCAGATCAAGGACTACTTCGAGAAGAACCACGCGCAGTTCGACAAGCCGGCGCAGGCGCGCGCGCGTCACATTCTCGTACCGGATCTGAAGACGGCGCAGAAAGTCGAAGCCGATCTGAAGGCGGGCAAAGACTTCGCGACCGAAGCCAAGCAGTACTCGACGGATCCGGGCAGCCGCGACAAGGGCGGCGAACTGGGCTTCTTCCGCAAAGGCGCGATGGTGCAGGCGTTCGACGCGTACGCGTTCAGCGCGCCGATCAACAAGATCAGCGAGCCGATCAAATCGCCGTTCGGCTACCACATCATTCAAGTGGAAGAGCGCAAACCGGAGCAGAAGGCCACGCTCGCGAGCACGCACGATCAGATCGCGACGATGCTGCGCCAGCAGCAGGAGTCGCCGCTGCTGCAGCCGTTCTACCAGCAGCTCCAGCAGAACGCGAAGATCTCGATCAACGATCCGCGTTTCGAGGGAATCTTCCCGACGCCGCAGCCCGCGGCCGGCGCACCCAGTGCGGCGCCGACCAAGTAGCAGCCCGTTCGAGACCTGCCAGATACGTCGAGGCCCCGGCACTGCCGGGGCCTCGCGCTTTTCTAGCGAAACAGGCCGCTCATCATGCTGGTGCGCATCGTTGGACTGGGGCCGGGAGATCCGCAGCTGCTCACGCTGGGCAGCGTCGATGCGCTGCGCGCGATCGGACGCGCCGTCACGCTGCTCGCGCCGCCCGATCTGACCAAGTATCTCAGCGCGCAAGGCATCACGATTCTGCGCGATCTCGTGGACGATCCGCCGCTGCTCGTGCGCGGCAGCACCGACGCAATCGAACGCTTCGCCGATACCGTCCTTCGGCTAGGCCGGGATGACGAGGGTGGTCTCGGCCTCGGCGTGCTGGGGAACCCGCTTTCCGATTTTCCGGGGTTGCCGCCGCTGCTGCGCGCGCTCGAAAAACGCAAGGTTCGCACCGAGATCGTGCCCGGCATGCCGCGTGCGACGCTCTCCGCGGCGATCAGCATGCCGCTCGTGCCGCTGCCGCCCGCCTCGGCGCATCACCGCTGGGACGATCTCATCGAGATCATGGCGCGCCTTCGCGCGTCGTGTCCGTGGGATCGCGAGCAGACGCACCGCACGCTCGTCCCGTATTTAATCGAAGAAACCTACGAAGTCGTCGAAGCGATCGAGCAGAACGATCAGGCCGCGCTCTGCGAAGAACTCGGCGATTTGCTGCTGCAAATCGTCTTTCACGCGCAGCTCGGTACGGAGACCGGTAAATTCACGGTCGCGGACGTCGTGGACGCGCTTTCGAACAAAATGGTTCGCCGTCATCCGCACGTCTTCGGCGACGCGGTCATCGAAGACGTCGACGCGCAGTGGAAGAATTGGGAAAAACTCAAATCGCAAGAAGCGACCGGTCAAAAGCGCAGGAGCCGGCTCGACGGCATTCCCAGGCATCTGGGCGCGCTGCAGCGCGGCCAGCGTATGCAGGAAAAGGCCTCACGCGTCGGCTTCGACTGGCCGGGCGCGCGCGACATTCTCGACAAACTGCACGAAGAGATGACCGAGCTCGCGGACGCGCAGCGCGAGAAGCAGGACGATCCGCACGTGCGCGAAGAGCTCGGCGACGTCTTCTTCACGCTGGTCAATCTCTCGCGCGCCATGGGCATCGACGCGGAAACCGCGATGCGCGAAGCGAACGAGAAGTTCTACAAACGCTTCAGCTTCATGGAAGAGCGCGCCGCCAAAGAGGGGAAATCGCTTTCCGACATGAGCATCGACGAACTCGAGGAACTGTGGCAACTGGCGAAAACGCAAGCAGCCTAATCCGCTTGCGCATGAGCGCGCACGACGCGCACTACGGCGGAAATCTCGTAGACGGCGCGCGCATGCTCGCGCTCTTCGGCGACGTTGCGACGGAGTTGCTCATACGCATGGACGGCGACGAAGGCTTGTTCGTCGCGTACGATAACGTCGAGTTTCTCGCACCGGTCTATGCGGGCGATTACGTCGAGGCGGAAGGCTGGATTGAAAGCGTCGGCAACACGTCGCGCAAGATGCGCTTCGAAGCGCGCAAAGTCATCGTGGCGCGGCCCGACGTAAACGGCAGCGCAGCAGACGTGCTTGCGCAACCCGTCGTCGTCTGCCGCGCTTCCGGAACATGCGTAACACCGAAAGACAAGAAGCGGAAATAAAAGTAACCGGCGTTGTAAAAAACACGCACCCCTCATCTAGCGCATCTAGCGCATTAAGGATGGGGCTGAACTCGTCATGGTGAGCTTGTCGAACCACACCCGAGCGTAGTCGAGGGCGCATGTAATTGGGCTTGCGATAAACCAGCCTCGGCTACGCTCGGCGATGGTTCGACACGCTCACCATGACGAGGTTTAGAGTTGCTCGCTCTAGCTCTCGACGACTTTTGCGACCAGTCAAGTAGCCGGCGTTGTAAAAAACACGGCACCCCTCATCTAGCGCGTCTAAGGATGGGGCTGAACTCGTCATGGTGAGCTTGTCGCGCGCCTAAATCAGGCGTTGGTGGGTTTTGCGTTTCCAGACGAAGAGGTAGTAGGCGAACTGTAAGCAGAGTGAGGCGAAGTAGGCGATAGGATAGCCCATCCAGACGCCGTCGAGCGCGTAGTGCTTCATCAGCAGATATGCGGCCGGAACTTCGACGCCCCAAATGGCGAAGATGCCTATCGCGGTCGGCCAGAAGACGGTGCCGCTGCTGCGCATCACGCCGCTGAGCACGGCGCTGTTTCCGAAGAGCAGATAACTCCACAGTGTGATCATCAGCAATTGATGCGCGATGTCGAGCGTTTGCTGCTCGGTGATGAACCAGCCCAGGATGTCCCACGCGAAGGCGTAGCAGATGACGATCAGGATGCCGCCGATCGCGTAATTCAGCGCGACGCCGGAGTGCACGACGCTCTGCAGTTTGTCCTCGCGGCGCGCACCGATGCACTGCGCGCCGAAGATCGAGGCGGTGATGCCGATGCTGATCGCGGGGAATTGCACGTACCCGATGATCTGATTGACCGCGCCGTATGCGGCGGTCGCGCGCGAGCCGAAGTGGTTCACGAACGAGATCACGGCGATCTCGGCGAGCGCGACCATGATGACTTGAATGCCGGTCGGCACGCCGATGCGCACGACCGTCACGAAGATCTTCCAATCGATGCCCAAATCGCGCAGCATCTCGCCGTCGAAGCGCAGCGGATGTTTGATCGAGTTCAAGTAGATCAGCATCGCGGTGAACGCGGCCGTATTCGCGACGACGCCGGCGACCGCGGCGCTTTCGACGCCCCAGCGCACGCCCAGCCACCCCAAAATGAGCGCGGGGGTGAGCAAGATCATCACGGCGGTGCTGATGACCAGAAAATAGAGCGGCGTCTTCGAGTCGCCGATGCCGCGCAAAAACGTCGTATACGAAATGTATGGAAAGAAGATCGGCAGCGAGGCGAAGATGATGCGCGCGTAGATGACGGACGCGTCCAAAATATTCGGGGGCGTGCGCACCAGTTCGAGCAGCGGTTTGGTCGCGAGCGCGCCGATGAGCCCCAGAATCACGCCGAGCGCGACGCTGACCGTGAGCGTCGTCGCGGCGACGCGCTTCATCGCGTGCGGATCGCGCGCACCGAAGGCTTGCCCGATGAGGACCGTACTGCCGCTCGAGAGCCCGATCATGAACGATATTAGGAGAAAAAGAATCGGGAAGACGGCCGACACGGCTGCGAGCGCGTCGACGCCGATCAATCGTCCGAGATAGATGCTCGCGACGGTTTGCGACGCGGACTGCAGCGCGCTGCTGAGTATGAGCGGTATGAGGAACACGAGAAAGAGCCGCCACATCGGGCGGCTCTCATCGAAGATTGTCGTTGCCGCTGCTTGCGCCATCGGCTACTCGTTGGCAAGCAGCGTGTAGATTTCTTTTCGGGCGGCGTTCAATCGCTCGACGATTTTTGCGGCGGTCTCGGGTCTCGCGGAACCCGCGCCTTGCGAGACGGCGCTCGTCAATCGCGAGAGCGCCTCGCGCAATTCCGATTGCGGTTCGGCCTGCGATTCGTGCGCTTCGAATTCGCTCTCCAAATCATCCGCAATCTCCCGCAGCCGCTGGCGGCCCGCCTCAGTGATCCGGTACGTCCGTCTGCCGCCCTCGTCGTGTCCCTCGAGGTACCCCATCTCCTCGAGCTTCGCGAGCGTCGGGTAGAGCGTACCGGCGGCCAGACTGCCCCAGCCGCGCTCGCCGAACAGGCGCATCAGGTCGTAGCCGTGCCGCGGCTCGTTGGCCAGCAGCTTGAGCAGAACGTACTTGAGCATGCCGCGCCCGAATCGACGCCGCCCATGGCCGCGGTGCCCCCAAAACTGCGCCCCTGAATTCATATCGGCATACTAATTCGATATATCGGTTTCGTCAAGAGCGGGCCCCGGCTTTACAAAAACGAAACCGGACACCCGGTAGAGTAGTACTACGAACAACCTTGCTTTCTCTGAAGGGGAACCATCGTGCGTTTTCATCCCGCGCTTTTTCTCATTGCCGCACTCGGCATGACGGCCGCCGCGCAGGCCGATACCTCCACCGCCGTTCCGGACGCGACGCAAAAGTCGATTACGGCGATGTACGCGCTGCGCTGCACGGCCGTACAAGACCCGACCGATAAGAATCTGGACGCGGCGTTCGCCATGCTCGCGCCCGACTTTGTCGCGATCGATCCGAAAGGCAAAGAACACAAGCGCGACGAGATCGTCGCCACGCAGCGCATGCAGATCAAACAGATCGAAGCCGACGACTGCACCAATTCGCTCGATACGTTTGCAGCGCCGGATGCGAACACCGTGACGCTCGTGAACACCTCGCACGTCACCGGCAGCGTTCAGGCTCCGGATGCCAAGCATCAGATCGACGCCACCGTCAAATCCGCGGATACCTGGAAACTCGTCAACGGCGCATGGATGGAAGAGCAGAGCAAGAGCCTGCGCGCGCTGGTGAAAGTCGACGGCAACGTCGTCGAAGACACAGGCAACTAACGCCATGCGTTTGCGAAGTTTGCTTGCGATCGCCGCTGCGGCGATCGCACTAACGCCTTGCGCGCAAGCCGCACCGGTTGCGACGGCGCCGAAAGCGCCGATCGCGCTGATGCAGTGGCGCATTTTGGGGCCCGCGCTTACCGAAGGGCGCGCATCGGCGATCGTCGGGAGCGACACCGATCCGCTGCTCTACTACGCGGGAACCGCTGGCGGCGGCGTTTGGAAGTCCATCGACGGCGGAACGTCGTGGGAGAACGTCAGCGACTCGATTCATCTGGCCTCCGTCGGCGCGATTGCGGTCGATCCGCATAATGACAGAATCGTGTGGGCGGGAGCCGGCGAAACGAATCCGCGCAACGACGTGATTCCCGAGAGCGGCCTCTTCCGTTCCAAGAACGGCGGACGCTCTTGGAAACCGGTGAATCTGCCCGGCGCGCAAGACGTCTCGCGCATCGTCCTGGATCCGAAGGATCCGCAGCACGTCGTCGTCGGCGTTCTGGGCGATCCGTTCGGACCGGGCACGCAGCGCGGCGTCTACGTTTCCTTCGACGGCGGCGCAACGTTCGCGCGCACGCTCTATCTCTCGGATCAATCCGGCGTGAGCGATATCGCGATGGATCCGAGCGATCCCAGCGTGCTCTATGCGGGCATGTGGCACGTGCTGCGACGCCCGTGGACGCTCACCAGCGGAAGCGCGAGCGATGACGGCCTGTTCAAGTCGATCGACGGCGGCAAAACGTGGACGAAGATTACGGGCCACGGATTTCCGGGCGGCGCGATCGGACGCATCGGCATCGCCGTCGCGCCCTCGAAGCCCTCACGCGTCTACGCGCTGGTCGAATCGCACGACGGCGTGCTCTGGCGCTCGGATGACGCCGGCGCGACGTGGACGATGACGACGAAAGACAGCCTGGCCGATCAGCGTCCGTTTTACTTCTCGCACGTGCGCGTCGCACCGGACGATCCGGACACGGTGTACGCCGTGAGCATGTTCCTGGCGGCGTCGTACAACGGCGGCAAGACCTTTGCCATTCCGTTCGGCAATTACGGCGTGCACTCGGATCTGCACGACCTGTGGATCTCGAGCGACGGTCAGCGCTTGGCGCTCGCAGGCGACGGCGGCATCGCGATCTCCACGAACGAAGGCACGCGCTGGGCGAACTCCCGCAATTTGCCCGCCGGCGAAGTCTATCGCGTCGGCGTTTCGAGCGGCACGCCGTATCTCGTATGCGGCGGTCTGCAGGACAACATGGGGTACTGCGGTCCCGCGTTCAGCGGAAATTACACGGGCATCGGCAACGACGACTGGTTCAAGGCGGTCGACGGCGACGGCGAGTGGGTCGTCCCGGATCCGCTCGATCCGCGCCTTATTTGGGCGGATTCCGAGAACGGCGAGGTCGTAATCTACGATCGCGTCTCGCACGACGTCGAAAACGTGCGTCCGTATCGCGGCACGCTGCAAGACGATTTCGTGCTCGCGCACTCGCGCTACCGCTTCAACTGGGAATCGCCGATCGCGTTTGCGGCCTACGATCCGCACGTCGCGTTTATTGGTGCGAACGTGCTCTTCGAAACGCGCGATCGCGGACGCCACTGGCGCGCGATCAGCCCCGATCTCACGCGCAACGAGAAATCCAAGCAGCAAGTCTCCAAAGACACCGTCACGCACGACGAATCGGGCGCGGAGAATTACGGAACGCTGCTCGACGTCGAAACCTCACCGCTGCGCCGCGGCGAGATTTGGACCGGCTCGGACGACGGGCTCGTTCACGTGACGCTCGACGGCGGCACGCACTGGCGCAACGTCACGCCGCCCAGTTTGCCGGCAGACAGCGCCGTGGAAACCGTCGCGCCTTCGACGCTCGCCGACGGGACCGCGTACGTCTCCGCCGATCGTCACGCCGTGGGCGATCGCACCGCGTATATCTACGTCACGCGCGACTTCGGCGCGCATTGGAACTACGTGACGGGCGGCATTCCGCGCGGTGAATACGTGCGCGCGGTTCGCCCCGACATTCACAATCGCAAGATGGCGTACGCCGGAACGAACCGCGGTATCTACGTCTCGTGCGACGGCGGCACGTCGTGGCAATCGTTCCAGAACAATCTGCCCGCCGTCGAAGTGCGCGACATTCGCTTCCAGCCGCATTACGACGATCTGCTCATCGCAACGCACGGACGCACGATCTGGGTGATGGACGACATGCGTGCGGCGCAAATGGCCGGCTGCGGCTTGCCGAGCGCGCCGGTCGTCGTCGGACCGCGCCCGGTGATCGCGCTCAACGGCTACACCAACCAAGACTGGGCGTACCAGGACTTTCTCGCCTCGCAGCCCAGCGGCGCGACGGCGAAGATCTCGTACTGGCTGCCGGCCGATGCAAAGACGCGCCCGACGATGGACATCTACAACGCAGGGGGTCATCGCGTGCGCCACATCGGCGGAACGCACGACAACTTCAACGGCGTCGATTCCACGCCGACGTTCTGGCTGAGCAAGAGCGCCGGTAAGAACGACTTCTTCTACGATCTCTCGGTGGACGGGCCGGTGCGCTACGAGAGTGCGCCGTTCTTCTTCCGCGGTCCCGAAGAAGGCCCCGTGCTGCCGCCCGGGCACTACACCGCAGCATTGCATCTCGAAGGCAAAACGTATCGCTTCCCGCTCGTCAAAGTCGCGGACCCGAAAACCACGACGACGCAGCGCGAATACGATGCCGCCTTTGCTCAGCAGCGCAAGTACTACGATCTCCTGGGCCGCATCGACGTGATGCTGAACGAGCTGCATCGCGTACGGGAGACGCTGGCAAAAAGCAAAGACGAGAAAGCCAAACCGATGCTCGCACGCATCGACGCGATGGTCGTGACCCTCACCTCGTCTCCGCAGAACTTCGAAGACTTCATTCAGAAGCCGGGCAAGATTCGCGAGGACGCGATGAATCTGGCGAACCAAGAACCGCTCGCGCAGGCGACGCTGGGGCTGTACGCGCGTTTAGAGCGCGAGTACGCGCAGCGCGCGCTTGCGTATAACGCGTGGGCCCGTTCGCTTGCGGGCATCAAGGGGTTGACGCCGCCGCACGCGGTCGTCGGCCGATAACGACCGGCGCCGGGCGGAGAACAAACTCCGCCCGGCGCACTATTCGGTTATGCGTCTGGACAAGTTCATGAAGGTTTCGCGCCTCTCCAAGCGGCGCACCGAAGCGCACGAGGCGCTCGTGCACGGACGCATCACCAAAGACGGGAAAGAGCTCAAGCCGGGATATCAAGTCAAACCCGGCGACGTGCTCGAGATTCACTACGCCACCAAATTCGTCACCGTGCGCGTGCGCGAGGTTCCGCTGCGCATGACGCCCGGACTGCGCCCTGCGGATCTGTACGAGATCCTCGATCAGCGCAAAGACGAACCCTCGGAGTGGTGGTGAGCCTTTCCGCAGACACCAAAGACGCGCTGACGCGCGAGATTCCGGAAGCGGCGCACTGCCGCGAAGCGCTGCTGCGCGGACTCGCACTCTACGGCCGCACGCGCGACGCGCAGTATTTCGTGACGCAGCGCAACGCCGTGGCGCGCCTCTTCCGCTCGCTTTTGCGCGGCCACCACATCGAAAAAATTCCGGGAACGCGCTTGCGGCGCGTTCCGTCGTATCGCATCGCGCTTCCGCCCGAACTGCGCGAAGCGCCGGGAAAACCGCTGCACCGCTGCGATCGCGTCATGGAAGCGCGCGCGGCGTTTCTCGCATGCGGATCGCTCTCGGCCGGCGCGCAAGGCTATCATCTCGAATTCGTGCTTCCGGACGAAGAGCAGGCCACGCGGCTCACCTGGATTCTGCGCGCGGTCGCCGACGCGCCGAAGACGATGCGGCGCAAAGCGCGCATCGTTCTGTACTACAAAGATTTCGAGGCGATCGTCGGACTGCTTACGATCGTCGGGGCGCACGGCGCAGTGCTGCATTTGGAAGACGTGCACGCACTCAAAGAGACGAAGAACCGAATCCACCGGCTGGTCAACACGGAAGCAGCGAACCTCGAACGCGCCGCTGCGGCGGCCGCCGGACAGCGCGAGACGATCGAGTTTCTTTCGAGCGCGTACGGCTTGCAGCACCTCTCGCCGGCTCTGCGGGAGATCGCCCAGTTGCGCCTGCGTTACCCCGACGAAAGTCTGAGCGAACTGGGCCGCCGCTGCAATCCCCCCATCGCCAAGCCGACGGTGAACAGCCGCCTCATGGCACTGGCGCGATTAGCCAAGCGCCTCCAGGCGCGTCCGTGAAAAACCGCGTGCGGCTATCGCGCCCCGATTTTGGCCGATTTCTAGGCGCGAGGACGGACGCAATGCCGTAGCATTGTGGCCGCCGCAGCAACGAAGAAAGCGGCCAAAAGCGGGGTGCGAGAGGCGTGCGAGGTTTTTTCGCGGACGTGCCAGGGAAACCGGCCTGAAGAACTCGTAAGATGTAGGGCTTACCTGACGGGAGTTTTTCATGCGTATCGGCATCAACGGCTTCGGCCGCATCGGACGGAACTTCGCAAAAGCACTGCTCGAACACCACCCCGGTATCGAGATCGCCGCGGTCAACGATCTGACGAGCGCCAAAGAGTGCGCGCATCTCTTCAAGTACGACTCGAACTACGGCACGTACGAAGGCAGCGTCTCCGTTGAGGGAGACACGATCTCCATCGACAACCAGAAGATCAAAGTCTTGGCCGAGCGCGATCCCGGTAAGCTGCCATGGAAAGATCTCGGCGTCGACGTCGTCATCGAATCGACGGGCCTGTTCACCGACGCCGCAAAAGCGCGCGCGCACATCGACGGCGGCGGCGCGAAGAAAGTGCTGATCTCCGCGCCGGCAAAAGGCGAAGACATCACGGTCGTACTCGGCGTGAACCATCAGCAGTACGATCCCGAGAAGCATCGGGTGATCTCCAACGCGTCGTGCACCACGAACTGCCTGGCGACCGCCGTCAAACCGATCGTCGACAGTCTGGGCTGGGTGAAGGGCTTTATGTCCACCATTCACTCGTACACGAACGATCAGAACATTCTCGACGCTCCGCACAAAGATCTGCGCCGCGCGCGCAACGCCGCGACGAACATCATTCCGACCTCGACCGGCGCCGCGAAAGCGCTCTATCTGACGATTCCGGAAGTGAAGGGTACGTTCGACGGCTTCGCGCTGCGCGTGCCGACGCCGACCGTTTCCATGGTGTATCTGGTCGCGCAGGTCAAGAAAGAAACGACGAAAGAGGAACTCAACGAGATCCTGCGGCGCGCGGCCGGCGGCGCTCTCAAAAAGTACGTGCAGTTCTGCGAAGAGGAACTGGTATCGAGCGATTTCAAGCGCTCGCCGTACAGTTCCATCATCGACTCGAGCCTGACGGGCGCGAACGGCGATCTCGTGCAAATCGGCGCGTGGTACGACAACGAATGGGGATACTCGTGCCGTTTGGCCGATCTTACGGCCATGGTGCTGGAGAAGATCCCGGCCGGCGTCTGAAACGTTGATTCACTTTCTTTTCTCCGCTCTTCTGCTCGGCGGCGTCAATCACGCCGCCGAGCCGCGTTTCACGCCGGAGGATACGTTCCGCATCGTCGGCGTTTCGTCGCCGCGCATCTCTCCCGACGGCACGACGCTCGTCTTCACGCGCGCGCACGTCAATCTGGAAACGGACAAGCGCGACTCGCAGCTCATCTTGCTCGACATCCGTTCGCACGAGCAGCATCAGCTGCTCGCCGATCGCAGCGTGCACGATCCGGCGTGGTCGCCCGACGGCACGCAGATCGCGTATCTCGCCGACGACGGCGACCATCACGCACAGATTTGGCTCACCGTACCGCGCAGCGAGAAGCCCTCGCAGCTCACGCATTCACCGACCGGCGTCGATCAGTTCGCGTGGCGCCCCGACGGCAAGGCCATCGCGTATCTTGCAACCGACCCGCAGCCCAAGCGCACCGGTATCGCGCGCTGGCAAGACGCGTTCCGCGTCAGCGACAACGCGTATTTGGACGCCGGGCCGTTTGCGCCGGCGCATCTGTGGCTCGCGACCCTTCGAGGGGCCACGCAGCGCCTTACGAACGGAACGTGGAGCGTTGCGACGGGGGATGCGCAGTCCACGATCTCGTGGTCGCCCGACGGCAAGACGCTGCTCTACGTGCGTTTGCCGAACGCCTTGCTCGGCGATGCCGAACGCTCGGTGGTCGAAGCGCTCGACGTCGCGACACACCGCAGCACGCCGGTGACCGGCCGTACGCGTTTCGAGTTCAACCCGCGATTTTCGCCCGACGGACTCGAGATCGCGTACACGTACGCGCGCGACGGCGATCCGATGAATGAAGCCGACATCTTTCTTTCACCCGGGCACGGCACCGGTTTCGATCTCACGCGCATCGGTCTGGATGCGAACACGACGAACTACGCGTGGTATCCCGACTCCAAAGCGCTGCTCGTCGAGGCGAATTCCGGCACGCGCGAAGTGCTCTGGCGCGTCGCGCGCAACGGACGCGTGCAGCGTCTGCAGCTCGGCGAGGTCAACCCGCTCGGCGACTTCGACGGAAGCATCGCGAGCGACGGAGCGATCGCGTTCGTCGGAACGACGGCGCATCACCCGGGCGAGATTTATTACCGCTCGCCGGCGGGCAAACTCACGCGCCTGACGGATTACAACGCCGCGATTGCATCCAAGCCGCTCGGCAAAGTCACCACGCTGAACTGGCATCGCGACAGATTTTTGGAAGACGGCGTACTCACGTATCCGGTGGCGTATACGGCGAAGAAACGCTATCCGCTCGTGCTGCTGATCCACGGCGGTCCCACCTCCGCGTCGACCACCAACTTCGACGAACTCGCGCAGATCATGGCGGCGCACGGCTGGTTCGTGCTGCGTCCGAACTATCGCGGCAGCGACAATCTGGGCAATGCGTATCAGCACGCGATCTACATCGATGCGACGCGCGGTCCGGGCCTGGATATTCTCGCGGGCGTCGCGGCGGCGCAGAAAGCCGCACCGATCGATCCGAAACGCATCTGCGTTTCCGGATGGTCGTACGGCGGGATGATGACCTCGTGGCTCATCACGCAAGACCGCCGCTGGGCGTGCGCGGTCTCCGGCGCGGCCGTCGACGATTTGGTCTACGATTACTCGCTTGCGGACGACATCAACGCCGATCGGGAATCGATGCCGGGCTCCCCGTTTGTGGGAAAGAACATGCAAGCGTATCGCGCGGTCTCGCCCATTACGTACTACCGCAACGTCAAGACGCCGACGCTGATTCTCTCCGACATGTACGACGTCCGCGTTCCGGCGGCGCAGTCCTACGCGTTCTACCACGCGCTGCACGACAACGGCGTCGAGGTCGAATTCTACGAATGGCCCGTGCACGGTCACTGGCCCAGCGATCCCGTGCGTACCGCGGACGTGTACCGCTACTGGGTCGACTGGATCGCCTCCCACGTGAAGTAGCCGACCGAAGGAGCAGTCATGGCTTTTCCTTTTCGCACGCTCAAAGAGATCGACGTCAAAGGCAAGCGCGTTCTCGTTCGCGAGGATTTGAACGTCCCGATGAAAGAGGGCGACATCCTCGACTACAAGCGCATCGACGCGTCGCTCGAGACGCTGCGCTACCTTTCGGATCGCGGCGCGAGGGTGATCGTCTGTTCGCATTTGGGGCGCCCGGACGGCAAGCCGAATGCGAAGTATACGCTCAAACCGGTCGCAAACGCGCTCGCAAGCCGCCTGCATATCGACGTGACGTTTGCGAGCGACACCGTCGGCCCCGCGGCACACGAAGCGATTGAGGGGATGCACGACGGCGACATCGTCATGCTCGAGAACGTGCGGTTCGATCCGGGCGAAGAGCAAAACGATCCGGCTTTTGCGCGCAAACTCGCCGATCTCGCGGACGTCTACGTCAACGACGCGTTCGGGACGGCGCATCGCGCGCACGCATCCACCGAAGGCGTCGCACACTATCTGCCCAGCGCCGCCGGGTTTCTGATGCAGAGCGAGATTGCGGCGCTGAGCAAACTCATCGAGGATCCGAAGCAGCCCTACGTCTGCGTCATCGGCGGCGCGAAGGTCAAAGACAAAGTCGGCGTCTTCACCAAACTGATGGAGAAAGTGCACGCGTTCTGCATCGGCGGCGGAATGGCCAACACGTTTTTGGCGGCCAAGGGTGTCGACGTCGGCAAATCGCTGCGCGACGACGATCTCGAGCCGGCCACGGCCATTCTCGAACTCGCCCGCACGCGCGACGTCTCACTGCTGCTTCCCATCGATGCCGTCGTGTCGACGAGTTTCGACAATGACGCCGGCGCGCACGTCGTCGATCTTCCGCAAGTCGCCGATCAGATGATTTTGGATATCGGTCCCAAGACGGCGCAGTCGTACGCGACGATCATCGAGACGGCCAAAACGGTGGTGTTCAACGGCCCGATGGGCGTGTACGAAAAGCCGGAGTACCGCGAGGGCACGCGCGTCGTGGGCGAAGCGATGAAGAAAGCGACGCATGCGGGTGCGACGACGGTGGTCGGCGGCGGCGACGCGGCGGCTGCGGCGGAAGAACTTGCGTTCGCGGAAGGCGTAACGCACGTGAGCACCGGCGGCGGCGCGACGCTCGAGTTTCTCGAGGGCAAAGAACTGCCCGGCATTAAGGCGTTGGAAGACGCGAATGCCCGTGAGGGCGAACGCCGGTGAGACGCTGCGTCTGCGTAGCCAACTGGAAGATGAATAAGACGAACGCGGATGCCGCCGCGTTCGTCGAGCGTTTCATGCAACTCGTACCGTCGATCCCGCAAGAGGTCGAACTGGTGCTCTGTCCGCCCTTCACGGCGCTGCACACCGTCGCTTCATCGCTCGATGCCGCGCAAGGCCCCGGCGGCCGCGTCAAACTCGGCGCGCAGAACATGCACTGGCAACCCAGCGGCGCATGTACCGGCGAGATCTCCGCGCCGATGCTGCTGGAGATCGGCGTGCAGTACGTCATTCTCGGGCATTCCGAACGCCGGCAGTATTTCGGCGAGACGGACGAGACGGTGCGTCTCAAAACGGGCGCGGCGCTCGCAAACGGGCTTACGCCCATCGTCGCCGTCGGCGAGAGCTTGGATCTGCGCCGCGAAGGGCGCACGCAGCCGCACGTCTGCGCGCAAACGTTCGGCGCGCTCGCGGGTCTGGAGCCGGCCGACGTGCGCAAAGTCATTCTCGCATACGAACCGATTTGGGCCATCGGCACGGGCGAGAACTGCGATCCGGCCGGCGCCAACGAGGTGATGCGCGCGATGCGCGGCTGCATCGACGGATTGCTGGAGGTTCCGATTCTCTACGGCGGGAGCGTCAAAGCGGAAAACATCGCCGCGTATACGGCGCTCTCCGACATCGACGGCGGCCTGGTCGGCGGCGCATCGCTCGATCCGGACGCTTTTGCGGAGCTGGCGAAAAACGCAGCCCTTCCAGAAGCGCAAGGTGAGGAAGCGTGAAGTACAGACCCATCGTGCTCGCGGTTCTCGATGGATGGGGATGCAGCAGCAAGACGTACGGCAACGCCATTGCTGCCGCAAAGACGCCGCACTGGAACGCGTTCTTCGACACGTATCCGTGGACGATGCTCGAGGCCAGCGGCGAAGAGGTCGGCTTGCCCAAAGGCATCATGGGCAACAGCGAGGTCGGCCACATGAACCTGGGCAGCGGGCGCGTCGTTCCGCAAGGCGTCGTCATCATCGACGCGGATATCGCGTCGGGCGAGTTCGCGAAGAACGCCACGCTCACGCAATGCATCGATCACGTCAAGGCGAGCGGCGGCACGCTGCATTTCA
The DNA here is from genome assembly GCA_035279385.1 of Vulcanimicrobiaceae bacterium. Lineage (GTDB taxonomy): Bacteria > Vulcanimicrobiota > Vulcanimicrobiia > Vulcanimicrobiales > Vulcanimicrobiaceae > DATGJX01. The sequence goes on from DATEHZ010000007.1 coordinate 24,243, forward strand.
TGGGTCTGGTGTCCGACGGTAAAGTTCATAGTTCGCTCGATCATCTGCTGGAATTGCTCGCCTGCGCGCACGCGGCCGGCGCGAAGCCCGCGGTGCACGCTTTTCTCGACGGGCGCGACACGCCGCCGCGCTCGGCCGCGACGTATTTGCAGCAGGTCGAAGACAAACTTTCTTCGATCGGCGAGACGGGCGCGATTCGCACGGTCAGCGGCCGGTACTACGCGATGGACCGCGACAAGCGTTGGGATCGCACGCAGCTCGCGTACGACGCCCTCGCGCGCGCCCGCTCGCCGTTTCACGCCGCCACCGCGCTCGAAGCGCTGCAAGCCGGCTACGCGCGCGGCGAGAACGACGAATTCGTGCAGCCGACCATCGTCGGCGAGCCGCGTCCGGTGCGCAGCGGAGACGCCTGCATCTTCTTCAACTATCGTCCGGATCGCGCTCGCCAAATGACGCTCGCTTTCACCGATCCGGCGTTCTCCGAGTTTCCCGTCGAGCATTTTGAGAACTTCGTCTTCGCGACGATGACGAAGTACGACGAAACGTTTCCCAATCCGGTGCTCTTCGGGCCGCGCCCGCAGTTCGACACCTTCGGCGAAATCGTCTCGCGCGTCGGCATGCGGCAGCTGCGTCTGGCCGAAACCGAGAAGTACGCCCACGTCACGTACTTTTTCAACGGCGGACGTGAGGACGTCTTCGCAGGCGAAGACCGCAAACTGATTCCTTCGGATCGCAGCGTGCCGACCTACGATCTCGCTCCGCAGATGCGCGCGCGAGAGATCACGGACTACGCGGTGCAGCAGATCGAAGCGGGCACGTACGACGTCATCATCATGAATTACGCCAACGCCGACATGGTGGGCCATACCGGCAAGTGGGAACCGACGATCGAAAGCGTGCAGATCCTCGACGAATGCCTGCAGCGCTTGTCCGATGCGGTGCTCGAAGCGGGCGGTTTGCTCGCGATCACCGCCGATCACGGCAACGCCGAAGAGAAGATCGACAAGGACGGTAATCCGCTCACCGCGCACACCACCAATCCCGTGCCGCTGCTGCTCGTGGGGCGCGGCATGCACGGCTCGTTAAATGGCGCAGGCAAACTCGGCGACGTCGCACCGACGCTCCTTTCCATCATGGATCTGCCGATACCGGAAAGGATGACCGGAACGAATTTGCTCGATCATGGATAAAATCGGTGAAATCGACGTTGCCGTGGTGCTCGGCAGCGGACTCTCCGAACTGCTCGGGGGCGATGAGTACGCGGAGCGCGCGCTCTTTAATCGCGTTCCGTATGCGGACATCGGCATGCCGGTCGCGCGGCTCGCGGGACACGCCGGACACGCACTGGTCGGGCGCTGGCACGGCAAACGCGTGCTCGCGTTCGCCGGACGCGTGCACGGCTATCAAGGGTTCGAAGCGCGCGACGTCACGCGCAACGTCGCGATCGCGGCGGAGCACGGCGCGAAGACGCTGCTGCTCACCAATGCCGCGGGCGGCCTCAATCCGCAGTTCAAAGCCGGCGACCTGATGGTCATCGCCGATCACCTCAATTTGAGCGGTATGAATCCACTCACGGGATCGGGACTGAGCAATCCGTTCGTGAACATGACGGACGCGTACAACCCGCGCCTGCGCGAACTCGCGCATTCGCTCGATACGAATCTGCGCGAAGGCGTGTACGCCGGATTACCCGGCCCGACGTACGAAACGCCGGCCGAGGCGCGTTATCTGCGTACGATCGGCGCCGACGCCGTCGGCATGTCGACCGTTCTGGAAACCATCGCCGCGCGCGCCAAAGGCCTCGACGTCTTCGGCGTAAGCTTGATCACCAACGCCGTCGCCGCCCCCGAAACCTCGCACGCAGAAGTAACCGACGTCGCCAAAAACACCGCCCCCCGTTTAGCCGCCCTCCTAGACGCCCTCATCAAACGCGCCTAACCCCTCGTCACGGTGTGACTTAGCACGGCTCTCGTCATGGTGTGACTTAGCACGGCTCTCGTCATGGTGTGACTTAGACGGCTCTCGTCATGGTGAGCTTGTCGAACCACACCCGAGCGCAGGCGAGGGCGCATGTAATTGGGCTGTCGATTAACCGGCCTCGGCTACGCTCGGCCCGTGGTTCGACAAGCTCACCATGACGAAGGGCCAGCTCTCGACGATTTTGGCGACTAATGAAGCGACAAGCGCACCAACCCCCTCGTCATGGTGAGCTTGTCGAACCACGCCCGAGCGCAGGCGAGGGGGACGCTAGCTTTCGACGATTTTGGCGACGAGTTCGGTTCGGTTGCGGGAGTTGGTTTTGGTGAGCAGGCGCTTCACGTGGAAGATTGCGGTTGATTCGGCGATGTTTAGGCGAGCGGCGATTTCGCTGTTCTTCGCACCCTTTGCGACCAGATCGAGCACCTGCCGCTCGCGCGCGGAGAGTCCGAAGCGCTGCGCGATGAGATGCAATTGCCGGCGCAGCCGGATGCGATCGACCAGAATCGCGTATGCCGCTCCGGCACCTCCGTCGAGCCGCACGACGCGCACCGCGACCGAGGCATTCGGCGTGGCGTGCAGTACGGGCGGCTGCTCCGCGGAAAGAGTGCGCCGAAGCAGTCCGACCACCGTGCGCTCGATGAGCGGCGGAAGCGCGGCGCCGCCTTCGGGCACGCGGCAATCGCGTCGCCGTTCGTTCGGATCCTCGCGGTAATATAAGACGTTGAGGAACTCGTCAACGATGAAGAGCGCCGGCACTCCGCGGCGTCCGACAACGTCGGTTTCCTCGAGTACCGCGTGCCGCCGTTCCGGCGAATCCCCCATATCTGAGGGCTTGCGCGCGGCAACACCCGGTTCAAGCATGCGCTAACACGCAATTCTGAGAGCTTTCCGCACGCTCGGTTTCTAGTAGCATAAATCTACGTCACTTTCTAGCTGCATGGAGCCGCTCATGATCTCTTATCGGACGTTTGTATTCGGAACCATTGCCGTGATGGCCGCCGCCGCACCAGCGTTGCCGGCGTACGCCGATAGCGGTGCTGCAGTTCCGTCGCCCATTCGCACTACCATGGATAGCGGTGCAGCTGTTCCCGGTCCCGTTCACACGATGGACAGCGGTGCAGCCGTTCCCGGCCCCATTCATACGATGGACAGCGGTGCTGCCGTACCGAAGGCTGTGACCACGGGCACGACGCAAGGTTTTGTGAACACGTTGTTCGAGACGTTCGTTCAGTTCGAAGAGTTCGTCCTGCGTATTTCGCTCTAACGACAACCTAATTCGGATCCTGCAGCACGACGTCGATCATCGCTTCGACGATCGCCGGATCAAATTGAGCGCCGCGGTGCCGCTTCAGCTCCTCTATAGCAGCTGACGGTGCCAGCGGCGTTCTGTATGGTCGGCGCGCCACCATCGCGTTGAATGCATCCGCGACGGAGACGATGCGCGCGATAAAGGGGATGGACACCGGGTCGAGCGCATCCGGGTAGCCGCGTCCGTCCATGCGCTCGTGATGCCAGCGCACCGCCGGCACCAGGCGCTCCAACTCCCGAATATCCGAAATCAAGTTCACGCCCTGCATCGCGTGCTGGCGCATGACGTCCCACTCGTCTTCGGTGAGTTTGCGGGGCGCGGTGAGAATTTCGAGCGGCGTGAAGATCTTGCCCACGTCGTGAATGAGCCCGCTTCGAGCCGCAAGCAGCGCTTCGTCGCGCGGCACCCCCATGCGCTTGGCGACGCGCCAGCACCACATGCCGACGCAGCGCGAATGCTCGGCGGTGGTCGTGTCCCACTCGGAAAGACGGTAGAGCACTTCGTCGATCTTCGCGTCGACCGCCTCCAGCGCGAAGCCTTGCCGGTGAACCTCGATGCGGAACGCGCCCGTGCACAGGTCGATGCGGCGATGGACGTCTTCGAGAAACTCCGCGTTCGCGGGCAGCGGCCCCATTTGCGACGAGGCGACGTCGAGAGCGGAGCTGACCGTGGAAGCAAACAGATCGAAGAGGGCTTGATCGCGCCCGAAGCCGCGCAGCGATTCGCGGATCCACGCCAGCAGCGTATCGTCACGCCCTTCGACCACCGCCTCGACGAGCTGGTCGATGGTGCGGTTCGCCAGCGCATGCGCGAGGACCGTGCGCCGTTCCGGCGGCAGCGCACGCATGAGCGCGCTCAGCACGATCGAGCGGCGATTGTTCTGGATGCAATCCGCCAGAGACATGGCGGCTGCGCCGACGAGCGGCTTCATGCGGCGTTCACCGGAACTTTATACGGCATTGCGGCCAAGACGGCGGCGATGCCGCCGAAATCCGAGGCGCGAAGCGCGTGCAGCGCCTCCAGCAATTTTCCGAAATTCTCCGCGCCGTCCCAGCGCGCGAACAGCACTTCGAGCGTCTGAAGCAGCATGCGGATGCGCAGCGAGGCGTGCTGCTGCGCGGCCGACACCTCGCGCAAACGGTCGCGGGCGTCCGCGCGCCGTCCGACCAGATACAGCGCCACGGCCAGGATCGCATTGGTTCGCAGCGTTCTGCGCATGTGCGGCTCCAACCGGTCGAAACGCGCGAGCACCTGCGCGATGGCCGCTCGCGCATCGGAAACGTGTCCCGCGGCTGCCGCATACAGCGCGATTTCGGCAAAGCGCAGCGCGCGGCGATCGTCGGTGATCTGCCGGTCGGCGGTCGGCGAGAGCAGACGGAACGCTTCTTCGAAGTCGCCGGATGCGGCAAAGCGCAGCGCCTCGGCGGGAAGCAGCGTCTGACTGATCAGCGGATCGGCGTAATCGACGTCGTGCGCGTCGAGCGTGCGCTCCATCCGGATGAGCGCTTCGGTGTCTCCGAGTTCGGCCGCAATATCGAAACTGCAGGCGAGCGCGTAGAGCCGCATGCGAACGTCGCCGGCCTTCAGGCCGCAGTCCCAAATATCGTTCAGCGTCTTGAGCGCCGCGCGCGCGTCGTCTTCCAGTTCGTAACTGATGTTGTAGAGCACGCTGTACGCGCGTGCCGCGACGTCGTAGACGCCGCAGGAAAGCGCGAGTTCCACCGCGCGCGCGGCGTGCTGCTTGGCTTCGGGAACGGCACCCGTGAAGAGCGCGACCCAACCCGCATGATGCTGGATCGCCGCATGCAGGCTCACGCTGTCCGAGCCCGCGGTGATCTGCAGCGCGCGCTTTATCGCCTCGCGCGCATCGGCAAACCGCGTCGCAACGACGTATGCCGTGGCCAGCGTCGAATGAATGTGCGCCGCAAGTTCGCTCTCGAACGTGTCCTGCGCAACGTACGGCTCGAGGATCTCGACCGCTTCCGCTCGCCCCTGCCGGATGAGATCGATCGCGTAACGATACGCGATCGTCGCGCGCAGATGCGCTTCTTCGGAGAGCCGGAGCGCGTGCAAGTACCACGATTCGGCGGTATCGGTGCGTCCCGCGAGCGACTCCGCGATCGCTTTGAGCGCCAGCAGCACCGCGCTCTTTTGAATCTGCTCCTCATCCACGCGCGCCAGCGCGCGGCGAAGAACGTCCAATTGCCCTTGATCCGCCAGGTCGAATCCGTGCCGCTCGCACAGACGCTGCACGTTTGCCGGGTCTTCCGCCCGCAAATAAAGTTCCAACGCCGCGGCGACCGAGCCGCGCGCTTCGAGCATCAATGCGCCCGCGCGCTGCGCGTCGCGTCGAGACTGCGCACTACCCAAATGTGCCTCCAAGAGCGCTCTGAACGGTTCGTGCAATCGATAGCGTTCGCGATCGCGCGCCGCGAAGACCAATCCGTCCGCGGCAAGCGAGGCGACGTAGTGCGCGCTCGAGGCCCACGGAGAGCGCCGAAGCAGCTCCGCGTCGACCTCGTCGAAGACGCATATGCCGAGCAGCAATTCGCGCAGATCTTGCGGGCAGCGCTCGAAATACCGTTGCGCGTAAAACTCGTACGCCTTGGCGCGGGGCAAGTGCGCCGCGTCGAAAACGTAGGCGCCGAAGTGAAACGCCGCCGGCTCGCCGCGCGTCACTTCGAAAAGCGTTCGTGCGTCGCGGCGAGCGAGGCCCGCGGATCTCGCAATTGTCGCCGCTTCATCGAGCGTGAGGCGCAGATCGTCCTCGCCGAAGCTCGAGAACGCGACGCCCGCAGCCGCGAGTTCGTCCTGGGGAAGCGAAAGCGCGTCGCGCGCCGCCAAAATCCAGCGTATGCGCTGCGGCGACTCGGCGACCAAGCGCACCAGAAATCGCTGCACGCGCTCGTCGCCGCGCACGCGATGCAAATCTTCGATCGCTATCGCGCCGACGTTCGCGCCGCTCAAGTGATCGAGCATCCAGAGCGCGATTTCGTCGTGGGGTTTGGATGATTGCATCGCGATCTCGATCGCGCCGGCAAACGAGGATTGCAGCGCCGGCGCGAACGGCGCCGCGGCGTCCACCAGTCCGCGCACGAACGGCACGAACGCATCGGCTCGCGCTTCGTACTGCAGAATCGGCGTGTCCGCCGAGTCTCGCAATTGCCGGATGGCCACGCTCTTTCCGAACCCTGCGCCTGCCGCAATCATCGTGACGCGGTGAGGCGATCCCCAGAGCGTCTCGACCAGCCGTGCGCGTTCTACGAGTGCCACGTGCCGCCTACCGCCTCTGGTACTCCAGCCAGTTGTCGAAATCGGATTCGGCAAGCGGGCTGCAGACGTAATAGCCTTGCAATGCATCCACGCCGAGCGTCACGAGCGCTTCGCGTTGGCGCATCTCCTCGACGTTCTCGGCGATGACCATCCAACCGAAGTGATGCGCCGTCTCGATGACCGGCGCGCTGACGTCCGGCGTAACCTTGACGAACTCGAGCGGCAGACTCGCCAGCACGGCCAGCGAGAGGCGGCCGGCGCCGAAATTGCTCAGGCCGACGCGCAAACCCCGTTCGCGCGCTGCCTGAATGAACCGCACGAAGCGCTTTTCATTCGTCGCGATGGCGTCCTCGGAGATCTCCAAACGCAGATCGGGGAGCGACTCGTGCGTGAGATCCAAGAGATCCAGGTTCGCTTCGCTGATGTTGATGTGCATCGTCAAGCGGCGGCCCAGCGCGAACAGGCGCGACTGCTTCTCGAGCGCCGACGCCAGCACCCAGCGCTCGACGCGATGCAGCGCCTCCGTGTCGTGCGGTTCGCGCAAGAACTTTTCCGGAGAGAGCATGCCCATCGTGGGATGCAGCCAGCGCAGCAGCGCCTCCGCGGCAAGCGGCTTGCCCGTGCGCGCGTAGACCATCGGCTGATAGCAAAGAAAGAATTCGCGATCCATCACCGCGTTTACGAGCTGAGCGCCGAGCAGATGGCGCACCGTGTTCCCGGACGACTCCTCAGGCGGCGGCGCGCCGTAGATCGCAAAGCCGTCCCCCGCGCGCCGCTTCGCCTGATACATCGCGGTGTCGGCGTGCTCCACCAATTGCTCGGCGGATTCGCCGTGCTGCGGATAGATCGCGATTCCGATGCTCGCGCTCAAACGCGCCTTG
>DATEHZ010000008.1:0-3681 GCA_035279385.1 Vulcanimicrobiaceae bacterium
AATGGGTCGAGAGCTACGTCACCGACAACAAAATCTATTGCGTGTACAACGCCGAGAACGCCGACGAGATCCGCGAGCACGCGCGGCGCGGCGGGTTCCCCGCCGATGCGGTAAGCGAGGTTCGCGCGCGCATCGATCCCACCACCTCGGAAACGCGCGCGCCCGCCGGAGCGCGGTAAGGGCCCGTTCGTCCCGGCACCGTTGACGGCCGTCCGTCTCCTGCGCTATGAGGTGGCTATGAAGCTTCTGCGCCGGTACGGATGGCCGTTCGTGCTCTTCACGGCCATCGGGCTGCTGTTTTTCAGCTACCATTACCTGAACGACTTGGCCGACGGACGCGGCGGCACGCTGTTCGCGCGATTCATCGAGGAGATGACCGGCGTGTACTGCGCGGCGATTCTGCTGCCGGCGGCCATCTGGTTCGTGCGGCGCTTCTCGTGGCCGCTGCAAGTGCCCGGCGCGCTCGCCTTCACGACCGCGCACACGAGTCTCATGGCGGTTTCTCGCGCGATACTCTTCCCGCTCGCCGGTTTGGGGCACTACGACTACGGCATCATGCGCTACCGGTATCCCATGGAAGCCTCGCAGGACGTCATCATCTACGCGATCGTGGTCGGCTTCGTGTACTTTTACGATCGCACGCGCGCGGCACGCCAAGCGGAAATTGAAGCGGCGCGGCTGCAAACCGAACTCGCGCAGGCGAAGCTGGAAAACTTGCGGCTGCAGCTCCAGCCGCATTTTCTCTTCAATACGCTCAACGCCGTCTCGTCGGTGATGTACGAAGACGTCCGCAAGGCCGATGCCATGCTCGCGCGCCTGAGCGAATTTTTGCGCATCGTGCTTTCGACCGGCGACGCGCAGGAGATCGCGCTCGATGAGGAATTGCAAATCGAGCGGATGTACGTCGACGTCATGAAAGCACGTCTGGAGAACGCGCTGCAACTGCGAATCCAGGCCGAACCCGATGCGCGTCTGGGGCGCGTGCCGCCGCTGCTTCTGCAGCCGATCGTCGAAAACGCGATCCGGCACGGCATGACCGAAGCACACGGCGAGCTGGAGATTACGGTGGAAGCGATTCGGCGCGGGGCGCAGTTGGAGATTCGGGTGCGCGACAACGGCACCGGCCTGCGTGAGGCTGCGCCGGCGTTCGGCCACGGCCTCGCGAATGTGCAATCGCGCCTCGCTCACCTGCACGGCGCCGCTGCGCTGGTGCACATCGCGCAGCTCGAACCGTGCGGCGCGGAACTCTGCTTGCTGCTTCCGTACCGCGTCTGATGCGCGTTCTGGTCGTCGACGACGAGCCGGCCGCACGGCGTAAAGTCGTGCGTTTCCTCCAAGAGCATCGCGACGTGGAGGTCGCCGGCGAGGCCGGCGGCGGTATCGAGGCCATCGAACGCATCGCGCACGATCCGCCGGATGTCGTTTTTCTCGACATTCAGATGCCGGATATGAACGGGTTCGAGGTCGTCGAGGCGCTCGCCGCGTCCGAGCAGGTTCCGGCGATTATCTTCGCCACCGCACACGATGAATACGCCGTTCGCGCGTTTGAAGTAAGCGCGGTGGACTACTTACTCAAGCCCTTCGACCGCGAGCGCTTCGATCGCGCGCTCGAGCGCGCGCGAAAAACCGTTGCCGACGGCGAGGCGGCGCAGTCGCAGCTGCTCGCGCTGCTGGATCACCTTCGCCCGCAGAATCAGTACGCGCGAAGACTGCTCGTGCCCAGCCGCGGGCGTGCGCTGTTCGTCAACACCTCGGACATCCTGCATTTGGAGGCCGAACGCAACAACGTATCGGTGCATAGCCGCGACGGCACATTCGTGATGCGCTCGACGCTGGATGCGCTCGAGCGCAAACTCGATCCGCAGCAGTTCGTGCGCATCCATCGCTCGCACGTGGTCAACATCGACGCCATTCGAGAGATTCACCCGTGGTTTCACGGCGATTTCAAAGTCCGTCTGCACGACGGAAGCGAACTCATGTGGAGCCGGCGCTTCGCCGTAAAACGCCCGGATTTGCTGCCGTAGTCCCGCTCGTCACAAAGCAATCGCCCGCGCACGCCGCGACGGCGTATAACGGTGTCATGGAACGCCAACGCCTTCTTTTGCCCGCCGCCGCAGCAGCCGCGACCTTCGTCATTCATCTGGCGGCCAATCCGCATTACGGGTTTTTCCGCGACGAACTCTACTTCATCATCTGCGGGCGCCATCCGCAGTGGGGCTACGTCGATCAGCCGCCCGTGATTCCGCTGCTCGCCGCCGGCTCGCAGATTTTCGGCATCTCGCTGGTTGCGCTGCGCGCAATATCGGCGCTCTTCGCTGCCGCATCGGTGTTCGTGACGTGCCGGCTCGTGCAAGAGTTCGGCGGGGCCGCGTTCGCGCAGATTCTCGCGGCAATCGCCGTCGCGCTCGCACCGGTTCTGGCGAACTTCGGCGTGCTGGTCGCGCCGGACACCGTGGGGATGTGGGCGTGGCCGCTCGTCGTGCTCTACCTCGTGCGTCTGCAGCGCGGCGCGAATCCGCGCTGGTGGCTCGCGGCGGGCGCGGTCGCCGGAGTCGCGCTCGAGAGTAAATACAGCGCGGCGTTCTTTCTGCTCGCCGCGGCGATCGGAATTCTTTCAACGCGCGAGCGAAAGATGCTGCGCACTCCGTGGTTTGCCGCCGGCGTCGCCGTCGCCCTCGCGATCGCATTGCCCAACTTTTCGTGGCAGGCGCTGCACGGTTTCCCGATGATCGAATTGCTGCGCAACGGGCAGCAGGGTAAAAACGTGACGCTCGATCCCGCGACTTTCGTTCTTCAGCAAATCTTTATCACCAATCCGGTCCTGGCGCCGATTTGGATTGCGGGTCTCGCATGGGCGCTGTGGGCGCGAGCCCTGCGCTGGATCGGCCTAGGCTACCTCGCGCTGCTTGCGATGATGATCGCGCTGCACGCAAAAAACTACTACGCCTGCGACGCGTACCCGGCGATGTTCGCGCTCGGCGCGACCGCGATCGAGCTGTGGACGCAGCGCGTCTGCGCCTTGCGGCCCGTCGCGGCCGTCGCCGCAGCGCTCGCCGGCGCCGCACTCGCTCCGCTCGTGCTTCCCGTGCTGCCGGTTCGGCAATTCATCACCTACTACGACGCGCTCGCTACGATTTTGCCGATCGCTTCGACGGCCTCCGAGCATCACAAACAGGCCGCGCTGCCGCAGACCTACGCCGACATGCACGGATGGCCGCAGCTCGCGCAGACCGTCGCTCGCGTCTACGATTCGCTTCCTCCGGCACAGCGCGCTCGCGCGGTCATCGTTGCGAGCAACTACGGCGAGGCTGCCGCAATCGAGTTCTTCGGCCGCGGCGCCGCGCCGGTGATCAGCGGACACAATCAATATTTTTTGTGGGGTACGCGCGGCGCTTCGGGGGACGTGGTGATCGACGTGCACGGCGACTGCGGATCTTCCATGCGACTTTTCCGTGAATCGCGCCGCGCCGCGACGTTTTCATCGCCCTACGTCATGCCGTACGAACAGGACATGCCGATCATGGTGTGCCGCGGCATCAAGAAACCGCTGGCGCAAATCTGGCCGCTCGTGCGAAACTACAACTGACAAGCAAAGATTAATTCCGCGACAACGCGCTCTTTATGTTCGAGCCTCACACTTGAGGCATGAAGCAGGACGCGTTGGAAGAGGCCGGTACGTCG
>DATEHZ010000009.1:0-17744 GCA_035279385.1 Vulcanimicrobiaceae bacterium
CATCGCGCGTGACGAGCGAGCCCACGGAAGCGGCATGCGCGCCGATAAGAAAATCCGCGATGATCCTGCGCGGTGCGCCGCCGCCCGACGATCTCCCCCGGCGTGCATACGTGCCATACGCCGCACCGGCGTCCGCGAGTACTTCTAAGGAAAATTGCGTGTCGATTCGGATGTGCGCTCGACGCAGAACCTCTGCAACATCGTGCCGCTCGCGATTCGGCCAAGCGCAAATTTCCGCGTACACGATAGCGCAGACCACGAGGCGGCCCCGCCCGGCAGCGCGTTCGATCGCGGCCAACGCGCGTTCGCTTACCTCCGCCGATCCTTCCTCCAGATCGATGATGACGTTGGTATCGAGCGCGGTCACTCGCCGCGCGGGCCTCGAAGATCGGTAAGTTCTTTGTCGATTTGTACCGCCGACTTGCCCTTACCGCGCCGCTTACGGCCGATGAGCGGTGCGAGACGCTCCCGCACGGACAGCGGTGATACCGTCACCGTGTCGCCATCGATCTCAAACCGGATGCTGTCTCCCGGACCCGCGTGTAAAAATGCACTGACGCCTGCCGGAAGCGTTAGCTGATTTTTACTGGTGATCTTGGCGGTAAATTCCTTACGTGACATTCCTTACACTATATCGCCTTACAGCGATTAATTCAAGGCGTTGAAAGTCACGTGGCGCGCCGCCGCGTAGATACCCGTATGTTGCTTCTTGCGGTTCTGCTAGGCGCGCTCACGGCCGCACCCCCTGCAGCTGCTCACGATCCTTTGCCGATTTACCGGGCGGCGCTCAAACGGCTCTCCGCGCTGCCGCAACCAATGTACATCGACAGCACCATGCATTGGAAGGTGATCGCGCAAACGCCGCAAGGCGACGAGCCGTCTGCGTTCGACGAGCGCGTGCTCTTCGATTCGACGGCGCGCCGCGAATGCGTGCTGTTCGTGCCCTACAGCAGTGACAGTCGAGTAATCATCGGACCGTCGTACTTTGCTCCCGATATGTGGTTGCTGCACAAATCACCGGAGAGAATCGCACAAACGACACATCCGGATTTTTCACCGGATCTTTCGGATCTGAAGACGATCGCCGCGGTCGTTTCCGTGGCCAAGCCGTCGTACGAGATTACATTCGCCGGAACCGATCCGATATCGAACGGCGGCGGAACGGCGTATCATTTGCTGCTCAAGCCGCTCAGCGATCCGTGGAAACACAATTTGCGCGAACTCTGGGTGAACAGTTCGAACTTCAACATCGTGCGTGCCGTGCTCGTGGGCGATTACCGCCCGGACAATGGGCAGTTGCTGGAGCAAACGACGGTCGCGGAAGACTTCGGTCCGGTCGGTCCGTACTGGGTCGTGATTCACCACACATGGTCCTACCGCGACGCCCCGAATAGCGTGACGTTTCACTACGACGCAACCGCGCAGAACATGAGCTTTCCGGCTGCGATCCCACCGTGGTACTTCGATGAAGCGCAGTTCAATCAGCATCGTTCGCAAGTCAACACGTCCGCGGTGTGGCCGTAGCCGGCTTATCCACAAGGAGCGCCTGCCTGCTCGTCCAAAAAAAAACCTACCGTTCGCCAGGCTTTGCTCAGCGGCGGTCTTTCGTTGCACGGGGTCGTGGGCATGCAGGTTTCACGCCGAAATCAGACGGCGGCTGTCTTTTTCGCCAGCGTTTCAGTATTTTGCGCCATCGTCTCCGGTGGGCGCGTCACTGCGAGCGCAAAGCCGGCTCCTCACCTGGCGCAGACTGGGGGTCTGGTGGTGAACACATGCCATGGAGTACCTTTACATCGGATTACACGCCTGATGCATCTATACTCTCATCACACCCCTATTAGAGGCAAAGATGCTCAATACACTGTTATCTGTAACTACGGTGCTATTGGCTGCGGCGCAATCGCACGTACCCGCCCCAGCAATGAACGATCAAGTTCTTCGAACAATCCACGCCACTTGCACCCGTATCACGCGCGTCGAAACAGATCAGCCGAATGTAATATTACGTGGAGCGAGGGTGAAGGCCGGTATTCTGTATCTCGATTTGCGGGTGACCGGCTTTTTCCCAGTTGGAACGACTCGTGTTGGCATATCGAGGGTTGAAATTACGCGTACTGGCTACCTGTTTCTTAGCGTAGACGATGGACCTGAAATCGACGTGCTAACTTTTGAGGCGGGACTTGGTCCAAATGACTTTGCGATCCGCGGAATTACTGCAACGAAACATCGAGTCTTATATGGTCTGCGAAATTCATCTGGGTCAGTTGTTGCATTCGGTCAAATTTGCATTTGATTCCGCGCAACGTGCATCGCTTGAAAAGCGGTAGATTGCTTAGCGCAGTGTATGAACGCGGCCACCTAAAGGAGCATGCCCCACGTTTTGGGTGGCTGGAGCTGGTCCGCTTTCGTGGACACTTTCTGACTTACGTTGAAGGAGTCCCCGATGACCAAGAAAGTCAAGTCCTATCCTCCGGAATTCCGGCATAAGGTCCTGGAGCTGGTCCGCTCCGGCCGCAGCGTAAACGCGGTCGCCCACGAGTTCGAAATCGCCCGGCAGACGATCATGAATTGGGTCAAGCAAGATGAGATCGACGCCGGCCGACGCGAGGGCGTTACGACCGAGGAACAGCTCGAAATCGGGCGCCTTAAAAAGCGTGTTCGCGAGTTGGAGATTGAGCGGGAGATCCTAAAAAAACCGCAGCCTGGTTTGCCCGGGAAAGCGATTCGATTCCGAACAAAGATTCGAATTCGTGAAGTCGTACCAGGCGACGTTCAAAGCAACGACTATCTGCAAAGTGCTCGACATATCGACGAGCGGCTATTATGCATGGCTCAAACGGCCGCCATCCCTGCGTCGGCAAACCGATATCGCGCTCGGCGATCGCCTCGAGGTGTTGCACCGAAAATCGCGTTCCACCTACGGCAGGCCGCGACTCAGGCAAGACCTTTTCGATGAAGGCTTTCGCGTAAGCGACAAGCGCATCGCTCGCATCATGCGTGAGCGGAAACTCTACGGCGCCACAAGGCGAAAAGGCTTCAAAACAACCGTCAGAAATCGTGATGCGCGGCCAGCGCCGGACTTGGTTGATCGCAACTTCGCAGCCAGCGCTCCGGACCAACTCTGGGTTTCGGATATCACCTACATCCCGACGTGGAGCGGCTTTCTGTTTCTCGCTGTCGTGCTGGATGTGTACAGCCGCCGTGTCGTCGGTTGGGCGATGGCCAATCATCTGCGCACAGAGCTCGTGCTTGACGCGCTCAACATGGCGCTCTACCGCCGCCGTCCGAAAAACGTAATTCATCACTCCGACCAAGGCTGTCAGTACACATCGATTGCGTTCGGAAAGCGCTGCGCCGAAGCCGGCGTTCGACCCTCGATGGGGTTCGGTTGGCGATTGCTACGACAACGCGATGTGCGAGAGCTTCAATGCGACCCTCGAATGCGAGTTGCTCGTCAAGCACCGCTTTAGAAATCGACGCGAAGCCGCGCTCGCTATCTTTGATTTCATCGAGGGCTGGTACAACCCGCGCCGACGGCACACGGTGATCGGCAATATCTCACCCATGGAGTACGAGCGCAGGATGGCTCAAGCCGCCTGATGTCCAATCTGCACCTCTCCGCGAAAGCGGATCAGCTCCAGTTTAGGCCGGGCAACGGTATTGATTTTATTATGAACCTACAGCATGAGTATGGCGGACAGTTTGTGGAGAAGCTTCCTTGAGGAAAACGCGATGACTAGCAAGGGATTTCTTTGCCCGGTGTGCGGCTTTGAAGGGCTGCGTCATCCGCCTAGAGTGCCGCAGTTTCGCGGAGCACCGTCACTCGAAACATGCCCCTCATGTGGATACGAATTCGGATTTGACGATCTCGCGCAAGGTGTGCCATACGATGAGTATCGTGAAAAGTGGATCGCGGGTGGGGCGCGCTGGTTCTCGCGTAACGGCCCATCTGAGGGCTGGGACCCGCGAGAACAATTGAAAAAGCTGCCAGAGTAGATAAACGCCTTGGTGAAGGTTGGGACAGCGAGATCTAGACGCTGGCTTTGTCGCTGCAAGCTGTTCGTTTGGTGGATGTAGGCGTATGGCGAGCATTTGCAACTCGTCGATGTGATCGTTCGACAATTACCAGAGGTAATTTCGTCGTCTACGAGAGTGCCAGTATAAAGGGTAACCCCATCACTTTTGGCCGCCTAGTCTTTTAGGCGATCGGTGGTTTAAAAAAAAGACCCGCTAGCGCTGTTGCGACGGTTCAGCGAGACGTTGCCCGGTAATCGGTGACATTGTTGTTATTTTGGAAGCACCGGCCTTTAAAAAAATGGAGTCGCGAGGAGGACTCGCGCCGCTGCCAGAACCTCGCCCCGCCATGTTCCGCACCGCATCCCCGACCACAGAAGAACTGCTTGATGGCTTTGACCACGTTGAAACGCGCCCTGAATTTGAGGCACGGATTCGCGAGGGCAAGCCGCTTACCGTCAAACTTGGGCTGGATCCGACTAGTGCGGATTTGCATCTCGGGCATGCCGTGGTGCTGCATAAGATGCAGCAGTTCGTGGAGGCGGGGCACAAGGTCGTACTGCTCATCGGTGACTTCACGGCGCGTATCGGTGATCCGACCGGGCGCAACGAACTGCGTCCGCCGCTTACCACGGAAGAGATCGAAGCAAATATGCAGACGTACGCGGCTCAAGCGGGCAGAGTGCTCGACATGGATCGCGTGACGCTCGAGTATAACTCGACGTGGCTCAGCCCGCTCACGATGGCGGACTTGCTGCGTTTGCTCTCGCAAGTGACCGTTGCGCAGATGCTCGAACGCGAGGATTTCCGTACGCGCTATAGCGCCGGTACGCCGATCTCCCTGCACGAATTTCTCTATCCGGTCGCGCAGGCGTACGACAGCATCGCGCTGCACGCCGATGTCGAACTCGGCGGGAACGACCAACTTTTCAACTTGCTGATGGGGCGCCATTATCAGCGCCACGCGGGGCAGCGCGAGCAGATTTGCATGACGCTGCCGCTGCTCGAAGGGCTCGACGGCGTTGAGAAGATGTCCAAATCCAAGGGCAATTACGTCGGGATCACGGAGTCGCCGGAGCAGCAGTTCGGCAAATTGATGCGCATCACGGACGAGATGATTCCGCGGTATGCGCGTTTGGCGGCATCCTGCTCGCAGGCGGAAGCCGGCAAACTCATCGAGGGGCTGAATGACGGTCACCTGCATCCGATGGATGAGAAAAAGCGTATTGCCGAAGACATCGTCGCGCGCTACCATGGGCGCGATGCCGCGAAAGCCGCCCGCGACTACTTCGAGCGCACCGTACAGCGCCGGGAGCTGCCGACCGACAACATCCCGGAGATTCGCCTGGGTCAGGCCAGAAAGGTCTCGCAACTTATCGTGGCCGCAGGGTTCGCCGAGAGCAAGCGCGCTGCCGAGCGACTAATCTCGGGGAACGGTGTCAAGGTGGATGGTATACTCGTGGGCGATCCCAACGCCCAGTGGACCGCCGCCGAGCCGGCAGTCTTGTCGGTGGGATCGCGGAAGTTTGTTCGAGTGCTGCCGAACGAGGGATGAAGCGCAATGGCCGATACAGCGGTCACCTATACATCGTCGATGAAGCCCATCGCGGGCAAGAAGTTCGTGTGCAAGCGCTGCAAGCGCGAGTACAATCCGCCGATCGACGGCGGTCCGCCGATTCGCTGCGAATGCGGCTGGTGGTACAAGAACGTGCACGGTACGATTCAGGAGCGCTATTGGCAGCGCATCGAGCCGTACCGCGAACCGCCGACTAGGCTTTTTTCAGACGACTAGCCAGGCCGTTCACTTCATCTGAAGTGAACACGTACATTTTTTTACAGAATTCGCAGGTCGCCTCAGTTTCGGTCCGCTCGCGCGCCATTTTGTGCAATTCGTCGGCGCCCAGGCCGAGAAGGGCGGCCTCGACTTTTTCCCGCGTGCAGCGGCATGAGAATTGCACGTCGATCGTGCGGTGCGAACGCAGTTCCGCACCGCCGGCGAGTGCGTGCAGCAGCGCGTGCGCGTCGGCGCCTTCGTTAATCAGTTTCGTAATCGGCGGCATGTTCAGCGCGCGCTCTTCGAGCGCCGCCACCGCGCGTTCGTCGGCGCCGGGCAGAAGCTGCGCGATGATTCCGCCGGCGGCTTTTACACCGGACGGATCGGCGAGTACGCCGAGCGCGACGACGCTCGGAATCTGTTCCGAGTTGACCAGATACGCCGCGATGTCTTCCGCAATCTCACCGCTGTAGAGCGGCACGACGCCGGCATACGGCTGACCGACTTCGAACGATTTCGTGACCTGCAGCGACCCGCTGCCGACCGCCCCCGCGACGTCGAATTTGCCGCGTTCGTTGAGCGGCAGATCGGCGTGCGGGTTCTTCGCATAGCCCCGAGCGGCGACGCGCTCCTCGTCGATGAGCCATGCGTCCGAAACGACGCCCCGCAGCGGGCCGTCGCCCGCGATCTGCAGCGATAACCGTTCTTTGCCCTTGAGGCCCGCCGCAAGCAGCGCCGCGCCCGTTGTGAGCCGCCCGACGGCCGCCGTTGCCGTGGGGCTCAGGCCGTGGCGCCGCTGCGCTTCGCGCACGAGGTCGGTCGTAATCGCGGCGACGATGGAAAACCCGGCGTCGGGCGCCGATGCGGTGATGATGAGATCCGGCATACGCGCCAGGTTACCCAGGGCGGCGCGTTTTTCTTCCAGAAAGGCGCAGCATGCGAGTGCTGGTCATTCACGGCCCGAATTTGAATTTGCTCGGCGAGCGCGAACCGGACGTCTACGGGACGCAGACGCTGACGGACGTGAATTCGTCGATCGAAACGCTCGCGGGAGAACTGCACGTTCAGGTGCAGTGCGTCCAGCACAACAGTGAGGGCGCGATCGTTGACGAACTGCACGCCGCACGTTCGACGTACGACGCCGTCGTTATTAACCCCGGTGCATATTCGCATTATTCATACGCGATCGCCGATGCGATCTCGGCGATACGCATACCGGTTGTAGAAGCCCATTTGAGCAACATCGCCGCGCGCGAAGAATTTCGTCGCACGAGCGTCGTCGCGGGCGCCTGCAAGGGAAGCATCGCCGGTTTTGGTGCGCAGTCATACGAACTTGCACTGCGCGCAGTAGTCCATTTAGCGCGACGATAGGGAGCCGCGCTTCCGCCTGCGTATATCTCCTTTCCCCACCGCTGCCGGAGGAACACGTCTTGACAAAAGCCGATCTCGTCGATTCCGTTGCTTCGGAAGCCGAAATCTCGAAACGCGCGGCGTCACATATCGTCGAGTTGATTTTGAGCGAGGTCACTGCGGCTCTGCAGAAGGGCGAGCGCGTGGCGCTTACGCCGTTCGGCAGTTTCGTCGTGCGGCAGCGCCGTGCACGAGAAGGGCGCAACCCGCTCTCCGGCGAGACGATCAAGATTCCGGCGCGCAAAGTAGCCGCCTTTGTCGCGGGGCGCTCGCTCAAAGAAGCGGTGAGCGGCAACCGCGGTGCAAAGAAGACCGCGGTGAGAAAAGGCGGCCGTAAGCGCTAACGATCGCGCCGCTGCAGGCGAACGAAATCGCGCGCGCAGCAGCGATTTTTTGGAACGCATTTTCGGACGAGCATGCATCGCGGTATCGCGAAGGCGCTCGTCCGAATTCATTTGTCGACGTCTGGTCGTTCGTTCGCGAGGTTGAACCGCACGGTTTTCTGGGCGCGCACGTCGATGGAGAACTGGCGGGGTACGCGATTTTCGTGCCGAGCCTGAAACGCGTGCAGCGTGAAGCGCTGCGCACCGGTGCAGCGTTTCGCTGGGCATGGGCGGCGCTGCGCGGCGGATTCGCCCTGAGGCTTTCCTCGATTCCGCGCATTCTCGCGAACAAAGTGCTCTTCGTTCGAAGCGGTGGCCGCTATCGCACGAAAGGCGACGCGCAACTGCTCAACATCGCCGTGCTGCCCGAGCAGCAGGGCAAGGGCGTTGCGACCGCGCTTATCCAAGCAGGTCTGCAGGCGATGCGCGAGGCCGGCGTGCGGGAAGTGCGCCTAGAAGTGCGGCCGTGGAATGCGGGCGCCGTGCAGCTCTACCGCAAGACCGGCTGGCGCGAAGCCGGCAGAACCAAAGACATGGAAGGGGAATGGCTCGTGATGGTAGCCAACCCTTAGGCGCCCCAACAGTAACGGGCTGTAGCGAAGCTTGGTTATCGCGCTAGTCTGGGGGACTAGAGACCGCGGGTTCGAATCCCGCCAGCCCGACCATATGAAAGAACCTCGGATGTTGCCGAGGTTCTTCGTTTTGCCGTCAGCGCTTGTCTCGCTGTGTAGCTCGGAGACGCGTCGTCCAACACTGTGCGTGGCTTGGTGAGCATCGCGAGGAAAGCCGGGGTCGCGCGGTCTTTGTTGAAGCAAGGGCGCCGATGGAATCTCTTTTTGCGGCCGTCGAGCCGGAAGCAACGCTTTTTGCCGACGGCGGTTCGCGCGGCAACCCGGGGCCTGCGGCGTCGGGGGCCGTGCTCGTCGGGCACGATGGACAGATCTTGCACGAGGTCGGTCACTACTTGGGCAAGGCGACGAATAACGTCGCGGAATGGACGGCGCTGGAGATCGGGCTGCAGGCGGCGCTGGAGCACGGCGTGCGGCGTCTGGCGGTGCGCATGGACAGCGAACTGGTCGTCAAGCAGATCTCGGGTGAATACCGCGTGAAACATCCGGATCTGCAGCCACTGCACCGGCGAGTAGTCTCACTGCTGCGCAAATTCGAACACGTCGACGTGAAGCACGTGCGCCGCAAAGAGAATGCGCTGGCGGATGCTTTGGTGAACCGGGTATTGGATGCGTCGCGATAATTGGTTCGGTACGGCGATCTTCGTGTTCGCCGTCGTCTTCATCGTACTGGGAACGATCTTCATCCCTTGGCCCGACTTCCAGCACAAGCCGGAGGTCTCGCGCGTGCGCCAGAGTGCAAGCGTGCTCGATCTCGGGCTGACGATCAAGTACGACAAGCCGCCGATCTATCTCGAGGAGTACTCGATGCACAACGACAACGGCATCTCGTCCGCGCAGTACAAAGTGCAGGGGTATTCCGGCAAGGTCGTAAGTATCACGCTCCCGCCGGATAAGACCTATGCGGTGACGTTCTTCTTTCAGGAAGTCGTTCAAGACGGCATCTGGCAACTGATGAACAAACCGCTTGCCGGCGACACGAGCGCGCATTACACGCTGCACATTCATCAAGTCGCGGACAAGGAGCAAGGCTCGCGCACCGTCACGTTTACCGACCCGAAGTATTGGGCGCTCGAAGCGGGCCGGCAGTATCACATTCAACTCAGCCCCAACAGCCCGACGCCGGATTTGACGAAGCTGCAGAGCACCTCGCTCGCCGATCCGCGCTATCAAAAGATCGTTCAGGCGTTCCGTAATTTCGGTTCGGATTCGTTCCGCGCCAAGGTGCACCAGGCGCAGGCGCTCGTGCGCGCCTCGAAATAGCGGATGGCACAGCGGCGGATGTCACTTCGGCGCGTCGCCCTGCCGGCAGTCGCGCTGCTTGCGGCGCTTGCGCTTATCGGTTTTGCCGCGTACGAACTCTTCGAGCAGCCGACGAATCAAATATTCGGGCGTACGCTCACGCGCGGCCCTTCGAACGAACGCATCGTCGCGCTGACCTACGATGACGGTCCGAACCCGCCGTACACCTCGCGCATTCTCGACGTGCTCGAGCAGGAGCACGTGCATGCGACGTTTTTTCTGGTCGGCCGCGCGGTGCAGGCGTACCCGGCCGTCGTGCGGCGCGAACTTCGCGACGGCAATGCCATCGGCAACCACACCTGGGATCATCCGCATCTCATCGTCATGCGCCGCTCGAAAGTCCGCAGTTCGCTGCAGCGCACCGATGCGGCGATCTATGCCGCCACGGGCATGCACACGCACTTAATGCGCCCGCCGTTCGGAGCGCGCGATTGGATCGTGATGCAGGTCGCGCGCAAAATGGGCTACACCGTCGTCATGTGGTCGGTACCGCTCGCGCGAGATTGGGAGTACCCGCCGGCGCGTGTCATCGCGCAGCGTATCCTGCCCCTTGTCAACGACGGCGCAATCGTCGTGCTGCACGACGGCAATCGCGGGCAACTGTGCGGGCCCAGGCGCTTGCCCGCGCACGTCTGCGATCGCAGCAGCGACATCGAAGCGACGCGCCTGATTATCAATGCCCTAAAGGCGCAGGGCTACCGCTTCGTCACGATTCCGGAGCTGATCTCGCTGCGCAAGAGCGCTAAGCATACACCTGCCCCCGGCAGCGAATGAAGCCGTCCTGGTGTCTTCCGTCCGGATCGTGGTGGGTCCAGTGAACGACGGGCAGGCGGCCCGGATCGTGCACCATCTCGCCGCGCACCTCGATTCGATCGCCGGGCTGCACCGGCACGCGCGGCGCAATGCGCACGTTGTCCACGATCTCGACGCGTCCGGCAGCGGTTTGCGCGTCGAACGCTTCGTGCATCGCGTGCGTGTTCGAACCGTAGAAGAAATGCGGCGCAGTGGCGACGCGTGCGTCAAAAGTAACTTCGGCGGGCCGCGTGCCCGCGTACGCGCTTTGCAGAGTCATGCGTCTCGTTCACGACGGATCGTGGTAGTATAAAGCGGCCGATGAGAACGATCCGGACCGAGCGCTTGCGCCTTACCCCAGTGACCGTGCAGAATGCCGGTACGCTGTGGACCGTGCTGCAGCAGCCGGACCTGCGCACCTATCAGGAATTGCCCACCGTGGGCGCGGCGGCATTCTCGGACATGGTCTCCAAGCGGCCGAAGGTCCTGCGGCCCGGGTCGAGCGGGCGCTTCGAATGGCTCGTGTATGTCGCGCGCGTTCGCAAGCCGGTCGGATGGGTTTCGCTGCGCATCGCCGAGCGCGATCTGGAAACCGGCGAGATCGGCTACAGTATCGTGCGCGATTTTCGCGGTCGCGGAGTCGCGACCGAAGCGGTGCGCGCGCTGCTCGACGAGGCGTTCACGGAGGGCGGCCTCACGCGCATCAACGCCTATTGCCTGCCCGAAAACGCGCCGTCACGCCGGCTGTTGGAACATTTGGCCTTCACGCAGGAAGGCACGCTGCCGCGCGGCGCCACGGTCAACGGTCATATCGTCGACGTGCTCATGCACAAAATGGATCGCGATCGCTGGGTTCAGTCGGGAAACTCGATCGTGATACCGGCTTCCGCGTATCCCGCATAACGCCGCTCGCGTTCGAGAAACGCCAGCAGCGGTTCGCGCACCACGCGCACCGTCAGCCGCTCCGCGAGCTCCTCTATCGGGACCCACGCAACGTCTTCCACGTGATCGCCTTCGACGTGCCCGCGCGCGAGTTCGCCTTCTGCGTCCACGGCGAACGTCGTATTGATGAAGTGCACGTGCCGGTCGTAGGACTCGCTCACGTAACACAAGTCGCGCACCGCTGCGCGCAGCCCCGTCTCTTCGCACAATTCGCGCACGGCGGTATCGGCGAGCAGTTCGCCGGGCTGCTGGCGTCCGCCGGGAAGATTCCAAAGTGGCTGCGGATGGTTGGGATAGCGCGAGGCGACCAATAGCACGCGGCCCGCGCGCCGCACCAGCGCGGTCGCGAGATGGACGTGCAGGGTCGCCACCGGTTCGCGTTGCATCTGGCCGCCATGCTTTCACGCATCGCAGCGCATCTCATCTTAGGGCCTCGCGAAGAACCGTTTTTGGCCGCGCTGCTCGACTCGCTGCGAGGCGCTTGCGAGAGCGTGCTGGTCAACGACAATTCGCCCGAACCCTCGCCGCACGCGCGCACGCTCGCGGAGAGCGCGTTTGCGCGCGAAGGTGCGCTGGTCGTGGATCGGACGCCGTTCACCGATTTTGCCGCTGCGAGAAACGTGTGCATCCGTCTGCACCACGAACGCGACGCAGGCGAATGGATGCTGTTCGTGGACGCGGACGAGGTGCACGGTCCGCAGCTCGCGCGCATCGCGAACAATCTTGCGAGCGTTCCGCCGGAGTACGATTTCGTCGACGGCTACACGTGGCATTTCTTTCAATCCTTCGACTGGTATCGTTCCATCGAACGCGCGAAAACGTTCATTCGCATGACGCCGGACGCCGCCTGGGAAGGCGCGGTGCACGAGAAACTGCACGGACCCTCCGGTAAACGCATCGCGCTGCCGTACGTCTTTGCGCATTACGGCTGGGTGCTGCCCATCGAGCGCCAAGCGCAGAAAGAGCGTCTCTATGCGACGCTGGGACGTCCGGGGGCGATGCTGCCGCAGCACGAGCTCGACGCGCCGCAGCTCGAGCGCAGCTTCGCACACGAATGGGCGACGGTGCTGCGTTTCCACGGCTCGCACCCGCCCGCGGCAGCCGGCGTCATCGAACGCTTGCGCGGGGAGCTCGCGGCGCAGTTCGCCGCCGTCGACGAGATCGTTCCGCGCCATCAGGATGTGCGGCGGCGCGTTTCCAATGCGCTCATGCGCCTGAATTACGAGCAGCGCTGGCGCTTGCGCGCGTTCAGCCCGCCGGCGCGGCGACTGCTCGCATGATGGCGTCGGCGAACGCGTCCACGTCGTGCGGCGTGGTCGCATGGTGCGTCATCCAGCGCACTTCGGGCAGCGATTCTTCGAAGACGTAAAAGAAATACTCTTGCTGCAGCTGCGGGATGCTCGCGCGGTCGAGCGTTGCGAAAATCGCGTTACATTCCACGGGACGCGTAATGCGCACCCCCGGTATCGCGGCCACGCGCTCCGCCAGACGCGCGGCCATGGCATTCGCGTGCGAGGCGTACGCGCGCCAGCGATCGTTTTCCAGCAGCGCGATGAACTGCGCCGAAATGTAGCGCATCTTTGAAGCCAGCTGCATGCCCTGTTTGCGCGCGAAGCGCGCCGCTCCGGCATGCAGATGTTCGTCGAAGAAGACGATGGCCTCGCCAAGCAGCAGGCCGTTCTTCGTGCCGCCGAAACTCAACACGTCGACGCCGAGATCGCGCGTGCATTCGCGCAGTCCCATACCGAGTGCCGCTGCGGCATTGGCGATGCGCGCGCCGTCGAGATGAACCAGCCAGCCCTGCTCGTGCGCGAAGTTGCAGAGCGCGCGTAGTTCGTCCGGCGTGTAAAGCGTGCCGAACTCCGTGGATTGCGACATCGAGATCGCGCGCGGCTGCGAATGATGTTCGTCCCGGCCGATCAGCGTGTACGGCACCAGATCCTCAACGTGCAGTTTGCCGTCGGCGCTCGGTACCGGCAGTACTTTGCAGCCGGTGAAACGTTCGAACGCACCGCATTCGTCGGTTTGCAGGTGCGCGGTTGCGGGGCAGATGACGGCTTCGTGCGGCCGCACCAGACAGCTGAGCGCTACGACGTTCGCGCCGGTCCCGTTGAAGACGAAAAACGCCTCCGAGCCGGGCCCGAAGACCCTGCGCAGCAATGCAAGTGCCCGTTCGGTCGCGGCATCGTGTCCGTAGGAAACGGCGTCGCCGCCGTTGGCGTCGACGATGGCTTGAAGTATCTCGGGAGCGACCGGCGCGTTGTTGTCGCTGGCAAAGGTTCGCAACATGGAGGCGCGCTTTCGGCAGGCGCTCGGCGATGCCCCGTATGAGCGCGGGGTACATTTCTTGCGGATGGTGCAGAATTTGCTGCTCGCCGTCGTTCCCGAAACGGAGCGCCGGCGAATCGAACCGTATTGCGAGCGCGTGGAGCTGCCGCCGCGCGCGAGGTTGTGCGCGCCCGACGAGCCGCCGCCGTATGCCTATTTTCCGCTGAACGGCGTGTGCTCGTCGCTGGTGCACGCGCAGAACGGCGAAGCGGTGGAAGTCGGCCTCATCGGGCGCGAAGGCATGGTCGGATTATCGCTCGTGCTCGGTGAGGCGGCAAATCCGTTCGAGATTATCGTACAGGTGCGCGGAAGCGCGCTTCGCATCGAGCGCAATGTGTTCGTTTCCCGCGTTCTGCAAACCGGACACTCGTTCTGCGATGCCCTTCTGAAATATACCAATCTCTATCTGGCGACGGTCGCGCAGACTGCGGTGTGCAACCGCGTGCACCGGATCGAACAGCGGCTGGCGCGCTGGCTGCTCGAAGTGTCCGATCGCGCCGATACGAACGTGCTGCCGATGACCCACGAAGTGCTCGCGCTGATGCTCGGGGCCTACCGGCCTTCGATAACCAACGCGCTCAAGGTGCTGCAAGAACGCGGAATCGTACAAGTCGGCCGCGGCCGCCTGACGATCCTGGACGAAAATCGTTTGGAGGCCGAGGCGTGCGAATGCCATCAGGCCATTCGCCGGCGCACGGCGGCGACGCTTCGCGAAATTCGCCGCATGGCCGCTTGATCGTACTGTATGCTTGCAGACTGTAAGACGGTGCTCGGGCCCGTACGATTGTGCGGGTGTGCAGGACTACGCATTGAACCAGATTCTCGCATCTTTACCACCTGAAGAGTTTTCGCGCTTACAACCGTATTTGAAGAAGGTGCCGCTTACAGCGGGCCAGCGTTTGTGTTCGGTTGACGAGCAGCTCTCGACGCTCTGGTTTCCGCATGACGGGGCCGTCTCGCGTCTTGTTCAACTCTTAACGGGCGAGACGGTCGAAGCCGGCATTGTCGGAAATGAAGGTGTGGTCGGTTTGCCGCCCGTCTTGGGCAGCGAACATAGCGTCGGCGCGTGCACCGTTCAAGTCGACGGCACGGCGTTCGCCATGAGCGTGAACGACTTCCACGACCAGGTGCGCGAGCTGCGCAGTCCGCTGCTCGACGCGCTGCTCATCTACACGAGTCTGCATATCGCCGTTCTGGGTCAATTGACCGCCTGCCATTGTCTGCATCGAATCGAGCAGCGCATCTCCCGCTGCATTCTGCAGCTGCACGATCGGGTGGGCGGCGACCGGGTGCGCACGACGCACGACGTGCTGGCGGAATTTCTCGGCGTTCACCGTCCGTCGGTCACGTACGCGCTGCAGGCGCTCGCCGTAACCGGAACGATCTCGCTCGAGCGCCGCAGCGTCATCATTCGCGATCGTGACCGCCTCGAAGGCCACGCGTGCGAGTGTTACGCGGCGATCCGCCGCATCATCGATCGCGAACTGGGTCGCATGCAGGTGGTGCGCGCCGGCTAGTCGGCGGCCATCGCCACCGCGCCGCTGCGGCGCGAGGGGCGCATGAAGATCACGAGCGGCGCGCTTACGAAGAAGATGATCGCCGATACGCGGAACAAGTAGTCGTAACTGATCACTTGCGCCGCGACGCCGACGAGTTGGTTGAGCGTGGCGAGCGGATATCCGTGCGTCTGCGTTACGCCGGACGCCAGTTCGCTCTGGGCGATCGCCGCTTCGCGTGCGAGCAGCGTCGTCAGTACCGCGATGCCGAAACTTCCGCCGAGCTGACGCAGCAGTGCGGAGACGCCGCTCGCGCACGCGAGTTCTTCTTTGGGGACGGCACCGAGCGTGACGGTCGAGAGCGGAACGAAGAGAAACCCCAGCCCGAACCCTTGCACGAGTCTGGGCCAGAAGACGTCCCAATAACCGGCGTGCTCGTTCAACGCGCCCATCCACCACGTCGAGATACCGAACACGATCATGCCGAAGCCGACGAGTAAGCGCGAATCGATGCGTCCCGTGAGGCGCCCGACGATGAGCATACTGATTGCGGTCGCGATCGCGCCGGGCAAGAGCGCCATGCCCGTGTCGAACGCGGTGAAGCCGAGGACGGTTTGAAAAAAGAGCGGCAAGACTAAGCTGGTTCCGAACAGACCGAAGCCGCTGATCGCGCCGATGATGTTGCCGATCGTGAACGTTCGAAAACGAAAGACGTTCAAATCGACGAGCGGGTGCCGATCGCGCAGCGCTTTGATGACGAACAGCGCCAAGCCGCCGGCGGCGACGATCGTCAGTATCCAGATTGCCCCCGATTGATACCAGTCGTCATGCTGTCCGCGCTCGAGAACGTACTGCAGCGACGCAAGGCCCGCGGAGAGCAGCGTGAGTCCGCCCCAATCGATGCCGCCCTGCGGCTTCTGCAGGAAGCGCGGATTCGGAATGAACATCAGCGTCATGAGAAACGCGATGATGCCAATCGGAATGTTGATGTAAAAGATCAGCGGCCACGAATAATTGTCGATGATGTAGCCGCCGAGCGTCGGCCCTATCGCCGGGCCGACCATCGCGCCCAAACCGAAGATCGCCATGGCGGCGCCGCGCTTTTCCGGCGGATACGTTTCGAAGAGAATCGCTTGCGCGGTCGGCTGCAAGGCACCGCCGCCGAAGCCTTGCAGCACGCGATAGAAGACCAGCTGCCAGATGCTGTGCGCGGTACCGCATAAGAGCGAAGCGATCGTGAAAACGGCCAAGCATCCGGCATAGAACGTCTTCCGCCCCAGATAAGCGGTCAGCCAGCCGTTGAGCGGCATGGTGATGACGCTCGCCAGAATATAGCCGGTCGCCACCCACGAGACCTCGTCGATCGACGCACCGAGGTTGCCGGCAATGTCGTTGAGGGCAACGTTGACGATCGTCGCATCGATGATCGCCATGATGAGCCCGAGCATCACGGTGATCGTGATGAGCGCTACGGGCGCATTATGGCGGGCGCGAAACGGGTTAGCCACAGCTTGTAACACCGTCGTGCGGCATGCGGTACAACGAAGGCATGAAGCTCCTACTGGAAATCTTGATTGCGCTAATCCTGCATCCCGTCGCGTTCGTGCTGGTGCTCGTCAACCTCGCGGGACGCAGTGACCTCACCCCGGCACAGAAGGTCGTGTGGGGCGTGGTCAGCGTGCTATGGGGTATCGGACCGATCCTCTACGTCATTGTCGGCGGCGGATCGCTGTGGTGACGGCTGCGGCGCCTGCGAGCGCCGCGCCGGCGAGCAGCCATTGCCGGTTCATGATGAGTTCGGTCTCCCAACTGCGCGGTTTCGCCTGCTCGTCGAACTCGCCGTGCGCGCCGAAATCTTTGGACGTATCCGCGGGACGATAGAGATTGTCCGGACGATCCGCCGAGATCGGCTGCTGCGTCTGCTGCGAGCTGTAACCCGTGAGCGCGAGCCACATGTCGGCAATGCGCGGCGCGATTTTTTGAGCCACGATCGCCAGCACCGTCGATCCGCCGACCCACATCTCGCGCGGCGTTTTCTGTGAGGCCCAATAGATCGCGCGCCCGGCGATCTCCGGCTGAAAGATCGGCGGCAGCGGCTGCGGATGCTTTAAACCGCTCTTGACGCGGTTCCAGGTGAATTGCGGCGTGTTGACGGCCGGCATCTGCACCATCGTGAGTTTGATCTTGCTGCGGTGATGGATCAGTTCGCAGCGAATCGAATCGGTGAATCCGCGAATCGCGGATTTGGCTCCGCAGTACGGCGACTGCAGCGGAATGCTGCGATAGCACAGCGCCGACCCCACCTGCACGATCGTGCCGCGATCTCTCCCGCGCATGCGCTTTAACGCCGCCATCGTGCCCCACACGTATCCGAAATACGTAACGTCG
This sequence comes from Vulcanimicrobiaceae bacterium, assembly GCA_035279385.1. GTDB lineage: Bacteria > Vulcanimicrobiota > Vulcanimicrobiia > Vulcanimicrobiales > Vulcanimicrobiaceae > DATGJX01. The sequence goes on from DATEHZ010000009.1 coordinate 17,459, forward strand.
GTGAGGCGGCGCCATTCTTCCGGCGTGACGTCCCAGAATTCGGAGAACACGTTGGTGAACGCGACGTTCACCCAAATGTCGATCGGGCCAAGTTCGCTTTCCGCGCGTTGCGCGGCGCGCTCGACTTCGTCGAAATTCGCGACGTCGGTCGGAATCGCGATCGCCTGCGCGCCGAGGTCCTGCGCCTCGCGGCGGGCCGCTTCCAAGCCCTCCTCGCCGCGCGCGAGAAGGGCCAGGCGGACGCCGTGCTTTGCGAACTCACGCACCGCCGCGCGGCCTATTCCGC
>DATEHZ010000010.1:0-28405 GCA_035279385.1 Vulcanimicrobiaceae bacterium
GCCCATGCGAAACATCGCCCGCAGCGCGGTTTCGTGCTGCAGCAGCAAGCGCATTAATTCCGCCGATGCAGCATCCAAGCGCTCGATCGGATCTTTCGGAGCGGCCTGCGGAAGAAGCGTATCCATCGCAAGCTCGGGATGCGCTGCCTGCAGCAGCGCGTGCTGGTTCGGAAAATAGCGATACGCCGTCGGCCGCGACACGGCCGCCGCTGCGGCCGCCTGCTCCACGGTGGGCGTGATGCCGCGATCCAGCAAGGCGCGCGCCGCATCGATGAGCGCCTGCCGGGTGCGCTGCTTCTGAAGAACGCGGCCATGCTCTTCATACGCGCTTGACATTGCCCTCATGATACTCTAGTATCACGAATATCCCTTCATGAGACGACAGTCTCGCGAAAGGGCGATCGGGGTTTCTGGCCGGCCTGCAGACTCCAGATATTTCTGGAGGAAATCATGAAGCAACTCGGGCTCATTTGCGTGCTCGCTCTAGCCGCGTGCGGCGGAGCAGGTACGGCCGGCGATCCGCCCGCGGATCCCCCGCAAACGTGGAATGTGAACGCGGGCGGTTCGGAGATGTCGGCGGCGATACAGGCCCTCGATTTTTATCCGAATACCATCACGATACACTCGGGAGACACCATCACGTGGAGCAACTCCACGACCATTCCGCATACGGTGTCGATCCCGCAGGCCGGCGCAACGCCGCCGCCTGGACCGCCGAACCCCGCGCCCGTGGGCGGCAACGTCTTCGACAACAGCGCGTACATCAGTTCCGGCTTCATCACGAACGGCACGACGTATACGGTGCGTTTTACGCGGCCGGGTTCGTACCCGTATTTCTGCATCGTGCACATGCCCGAGATGGCCGGTACGGTCGTCGTGCTTCCGGGCGGCGCGGCGCTGCCGATGTCGCCGGCGCAATACGCTGCGGAAGGCAGCGCCGATCTCGCAACCGATTTACAAGCCGGCGTTGCGTCGATTCAGCTCTTTCCGTATACACCAGGAGGCACGCACATTGCCGCCGGCATCGCGCCCGGTTTGCCGGGAGCGAAGCCCACGCAAGCGACGGTGATGCGTTACCTCGACGATGCGACGCTGAGCTCGTCGAACATCACCGTTGCGGTCGGGACGACGATCACGTGGACGAACGAGTCGAACAACGCGCCGCACACGGTCACGTTCCCCGTCGCCGGGCAGCAGCCGCCGTCCGGGCCGCCGGAAAAGGTTCCGCCGTCGGGCGGCTCCACGTACGACGGCACCACGCTGACGAATTCGGGCGTCATGCCGCCGGGAGGCAGCTACAGCCTGACGTTCACCAAGGCCGGTACGTACACGTACTACTGCCTGTTCCACGACGGGCCGACCGGCATGATCGGAACGGTCACGGTGCAGTAACGCTTGCTGTGCTGCTGGACGGGCGAAGAGTGGGTATATTGCCAATGAGCAACTATGAAACTCTTCGGCGAGGTGAATGTCATACGCGGGACGGTCGCCTGGACTAGGCCCTGGAGACTGCGTCTGACGCCCGCCGCCCCGCCGAAAGTGGAAGCCTCGACGCCCGCAGCACCCGAGTTCGATGAAGACGGCCGGTTGTACGTATTCCGGTACGCGCGCAGTACGCCGCAGCGCTACCATATCGAGCGCGACCGGATATTCGAGTACCTCAAGCACCGCCGTCTTCCGGACGCGGGTCAACGGCAGATTCGGCGCGACGTACGCAATCGCGCCGATTTTTTTACCGACGTGCGCGAGCTTCAGACCGAATCCGTCATGCTGGGCCGCTCGAAGCCGCACGAAGCGTAACGGCCGCCCGCGTCGAAACGTTATCCCGTCATGCGAGTCTTTCTGGCGGCGGCGTTTCTTTGTGTTTTCGGCTACACCGCCTTGACCGGCTACGCCGGCTTTCTGGTCGCGCGCGGAATTGACGACGCGAAAGCGCACAGTGTCGTAACGCGCGTGGGTGCGCGGCTGATGGGGCGCGACGCCGTCGAACGCGTCGCGATTCGCAAGGGAAACGTGCCCCACTGGATCACGCAATCGCCCGCGTTTTGGATGACGCTGCACGCCACAGAATGACCTAGGTCATGCATACATACGCGCTCAATTCGTGTTATGAATTGCGTGGAACATCTCGTGCAGACAACCTATGGAGCACTCAAACCCGGACAAGCCTATAGACTGCCCGGGAATTCGCATTGGTATCACCGTATGAACAACGCCCGCTTGACCGACGAAATGAAGGAACGCGTCGTCGAAACGCTCGCGGACGGCGACGCCGTCACGGCAGTGTAACCCGCGCCACCGCGCGCGTACCGTCGAGTAGCACGAAACTCCGTGCGCTCGTATCCGGCACGAACAGTTCGGCGGCATCGCCGCTGACATGCAGGGCTCCCAAGACGATAACGCCGGTTGCGGTTTGTGCACCGACGGTATACGCGCGCGTCGTTTGCGCTATGAAAAAGCGCCACGGCGCCTTTCGGCCGTACAGCACTTTGGCTTTGGGTGCGCCGGGCGCGAGCGCGGCGAACTGCGCGTGCGAGAAGTGGCTGTTGACCATCGCCGCCACCGCGCGATCGCGATCGCTTTGAAACGGCGCCGCCGGCCGATAGAGCGCGGCGAACAGCAGTCCCGGCAGTAAGCCGATGACGAACGCGGCGGCGACGAGCGCGCCCCAGCGCGGCGGCGCGACGGCGCTTCGCTGTGTGAACGCGTTGCGAACGCGCACGTCGAGCGTCGGCGGCGGCTCGCGCTCTTCTATGGTTCCCGCGATTAGCGCTTCCGCTTCACCCACGCGCTTCGCGCACACGCCGCACGATCGCACGTGCGCATCGACGCTCGCACGTTCGGTATCGTCCAGCACGCCGAGCGCGTGGAGTTCCGCCAGTTCGTCGATATGCTCGTGCGTGTTCACTCGTTCTCACCTTGTGCGAGCAATGCGCGCAGTGCGCGCAGCGCGTTCGATAAACGGCTTTTCACCGTTCCGACCGGTTCCCCCAGGTGCGCCGCGATCTGTTCGTGTGTGAGCCCATCGTAATACGCCAAGCGCACCGCTTTCTGCTGCGCTTCGCTCAGATGCGCCAGCATGCGCGCCATGTCCAGGCGCTGCACGGCGGGATCGTCGGGCGGCGGAGAACTCGGTACGGGAACGAGACGTTCCCGTGCGATGCGTTCGCGGTTCGAATCGCGGCGGCGGCGCGAGAGCGCTTCGTTGCGCACGCAGACTACCAAGAACGCTTCGAGCGATCCGCGCTGCGGCGTGTAGGCGTGGCCGTGCTTCCACAGGCGCATCAGCACGTCGTGCACGCAGTCTTGCGCGTCGCCGGCGTCGCGCAGAACCGCAAACGCGGCGCCGTACAGATGCCGCCGGTACGCGTCGTATGCCGCCTCGAACGCCCACGGCTCTCGCGCGACGAACGCCAATTCGATCGCGTGCCGCTCCGGCGCTTCAGGCGAGCGTGCGCTCTGCGATGACGGCGCGTCCATCATCGTGCAGTTCGACGCTGCGGTAGCCGATTGCATGCAGAAGCGAGTCGTGCGGAAGTGCCAGCGGGCCCGGTTTCGGAGCGGTGCCGGGCGCGGGCTGAGGATATGCCGTCGCGTTCGCGCTCGCGAAGACGATGTTGCCCTCTTGATGCCGCACGACCTGATGGATGTGCCCGTTCAGCACCGTCACGCGTTCGAACCGGCGCAGGAGCGCGAGCGCCCTCGCGCCGTCTTCCGTCGTCCAGCCCCACTTCGGATAGAGCGCGTAGAGCGGCACGTGCGTGAAAACGACGATGGGCGTTCCGGGTCGCTGGTTGGCGAGATCGCGCTCCAGCCACGAAAGCTGATCGCTGCCGAGCAGCCCCATCTTCTCGAAATCGAACACGTTGATCAGCAGGACGTAGTGCACGCCGTTTGCATCCCACGAACGCCACGTCGAACGTTTTTCGTCCGCTGGAAAGACCTCGAAGAAGCGCGTGCGGTTTGCGCCGATGAAGTCGTGCTCGCCGGGCAGGACGATGAGCGGCGCCTTGAGCGACGAGAGCAAATCCTTCGCAGTCGCAAATTGCTGCGGCGTCGAGAGGTGCGTCACATCGCCGGTGTGCACGACGAAGGCGGGCTGATTCGGCAGAGCGTTTATCGCGTCGATGCTCGCCTTGAGCGTTGCGGCGACGTCGCTATTCGCGACGCCGTGAAAACCGATGTGGCTGTCGCTGATCTGCACGAAATCGATCTGCGCCGCCTGCGCGAGCGCGCGGCCTTCGAAGATGCCGCTCGCACCCAAGGTGTAGGCGATGCCCGCACCGGTCCAGGCGACGTGCTCCAAAAATGCGCTGCGCTTCATGATTTGTGCCTTGCTGCGGGCACGACGACAATCGTGCCTTTCATGTACGGATGCAACTCGCAGTAGTACGTGTAGCGTCCGGGTTGCGTGAAGCGGTGCGTCCACGTGCCGCCCGTGTCCAGACCTTGCGAATCGAAGCCGCCGCCGGTTGCGGTAACGGTATGCGCTTCCTGATCGCGGTTCACGAAGCGCACCGTCTCCCCGGCGGTCACGGTAAGCGTCGCCGGCTTGAATTTGAAGTCGCTGATGGCGACGGTGGCTGCCAGTAGCAGATGAATCATACCGGGTATATGCGCGGGGCCGGCCGTTTAGTTCATGGAACCTTGCCGCGTGCCCGAATTGCCTGATATTGCCGCCTATATCCATGCGCTGGAGCCGCGGGTTCTCGGGCAGGCAATCGTGCGCGTGCGCGTCGGGAGCCCATTTGTGGTGCGGACGGCGGAACCGCCGATATCGAGTCTGCAGGGGCAGATCGTTCGCGAGGTTCGGCGCATCGGCAAACGCGTTGCGATAGGCGTCGACGACGAGTTGTGGCTCGTCGTCCATCTGATGATCGCGGGCAGGCTGCACTGGAGGGCGCCTAACGCGAAGCTCGGCGGAAGAAACGGTCTGGCGGCCATCGATTTTGCGGACGGAACGCTCGTACTGACCGAAGCGGGCACGAAGCATCGTGCATCGATCTCCGTCGTGCGGGGCGAGGACGCGCTGCAAACCATGGATCCCGCCGGCATCGACGTGTTCGCGAGCGATCTGCAAACGTTCCGTGCGGTGATGAGCGCGGAGAACCACACGCTCAAACGCGCGCTTACGGATCCGCACGTGCTGAGCGGAATCGGAAACGCCTATTCGGACGAAATTCTGCATGCGGCGAAACTCTCGCCGGTGCTGCTCACGCAGAAACTAACGGACGAGCAGTGGCAGCGGCTTTACACCGCGACGCGCGAGACGCTCGCGCTCTGGATCGATCGTTTGCAGGCAGAAGCGGATACAGCGTTTCCCGAGCACGTCACCGCCTTTCGTGACGACATGGCGGTGCACGGCAAATACGGCAAGCCGTGCCCGGTCTGCGGTGAAACGGTGCGGCGCATTCGGTACGCGGACAACGAAACAAATTACTGTCCGCGCTGTCAAACGGGCGGCAAAGTCCTAGCCGATCGCGCCCTTTCGCGCTTGCTGAAATAACGCGCCGATCATTCGAACGTAACGGCCAACACGGCCATGTCGTCGATGACGCGGTTGCACGCAAATGCCGTTGCTTCGCGCGCGATGACGCAGGCCAAGTCTTCCAGCGAGCGCTCCCGCGAACGCATCGCCGCTTCCGCCAAGCGCCCCATGCCGAAGAGTTCGCCCTCGTTGCGCGCCTCCGTGACGCCGTCCGAGACGGCAAGCAGCGTCGACCCGGGCTCGACGGTAATGGAGTCTTCGCTGTAGAGCTCGGCGTCGTCGTCGAAGACGCCGATGACCGGGCCCGTCGGCTCGAGCGAAACGATTGAGCCGTTCTGCGGACCGATGAGGAACACGCCGCCGTGGCCGGCCGACGCGTAGCACAGCGATCGCGTTTGCGGGCGGTAACGCGCGAACAGCACGCTCGCGAAGGAATCGTTCTGCTCGAACGTGTCGGTGTCTTTATAGAAGCGGTTGAGCCAGCGCAGCACGTTGCGCGGATCGTGCTGTTCGGTGGCATAGGCGCGAATGCCGTACTTCACGAGACCGGCGTGAAGGGCCGCCGCCACGCCTTTGCCCGAGATGTCGGTAAGCGACAGATTGACCTCGCCGCTCGCGCAGCGGTAGACGTCGATGATGTCGCCGCCGCTGTGCTTTTCCGCAAACCGGTAGTAGGCCGCGTAGCTGATGCCCTCGACCGGCTGCGCGGGCGGAACGAACAAATGCTGCAGCACCATGTCCGCCGCAACGGCTCGATCCAATGCGGACGCATCCGAGTCTATAGTACCTATCCGGGCCTTCGTAAGAGCGGCCCGGGGTGTGCGGCGGCGATCAGGCAAGCGGTGTCCCCTTTCCGACTCTAGTGTAATGCCCGCGACTTCTTTCGCCTACCGAGGCCCAATGGCCCAGCCGTGTCGAAAGATCCAGGCTTGCCGATTTTACGAATCTCAACACGGGTCGAAGAGCGCTACGATTTCGGTACGCACAAAGGCGACCAGCCCAAACGTGTTATGACACGCGTCGGCTTCGCGCACGTTGACGGCGCCGATGCGCAGGAAACCGCGCAACTCGCCGCGGCCGGATTGCCGAACCGCGGCGCGTCGCCGATGGCGTGGGCGCGTTTTAGATATGAAGGCGTACCGGCGCTGGAACGCGCCGGTTGGGACGTCGAGATCGACGAGAGCCTGTACGATCTGTTCGTAGATTTGAGTGCGCCCAGCGCGATCTGGGACGCGCGTCTGGAGTCGCGCGCGGGCGACTGGTTCGATTTGGATCTCGGCGTGGAGATCGAGGGCAAACGCGTGCCGCTGCTGCCGCTGGTCGTCGACGTGCTGCGCGGCATGGAACGCGGAACGCTGCCGCAAGGCGAGGTCGCCTTCGCGAACGTCGACGGGCGCGTCGTCGTACTGCCGATGGACCGGATCCGCCGCGTACTGGAAACGCTGGTCGAACTGCACGAAGATCCGCAGCTCACGCGCCGCGGCAAACTCGCGTTGGGATCGCTCGCGGCGCTGAACATCGCGCAAGCCCTGCCGGAGCTGCAGGGCAGCGACGAGCGCGCGCAGATGCTCGGCAGGCTCGCGCAGCACCTGCGCTCGTTCGACGGCGTGCCGCAGAAGGCGATTCCGCACGAATTGCGCGCGACGCTGCGCGACTATCAGCACGAAGGGTATCGCTGGCTGCAGTTTCTACGTGAATTCGAACTGGGCGGGATCCTTGCGGACGACATGGGTCTGGGCAAGAGCGTTCAGGCGATTGCGCACCTCTTGGCAACGCCTCGACTGCACTCCGCGCCGCTCGCGCCGCATTTGCTGGTGGTGCCGACGAGTTTGGTCCCTAACTGGCTCGCGGAGATCGAGCGGTTCGCGCCGTCGCTGCGCGTACTGACGCTGCACGGGCCGGCGCGCGAGCGCCTGTACGCGCGGATCGATGAAAGCGACGTCGTCATCACCACCTATGCGCTGCTCGTGCGCGACGAAATCTTCTCCGAGCGGGAGTGGGACGTCGCGATCCTCGACGAAGCGCAAGCGATCAAAAATCCGCAGTCCAAGGTCGCGCGTACGGCCGCGAAGATCCGGGCGAAGCAGCGCATCTGCCTTACCGGAACGCCGATGGAGAATCATCTGGGCGAACTGTGGTCGCTCTTCAATTTCGTGATGCCGCACGCACTCTACGATCAACGTACGTTCGCACGCCTGTTTCGAACGCCGATCGAAAAGCAAAACTCGTTCGAACGGCGCGACATGCTGGCGCGGCGCATCCGTCCGTTCGTGCTGCGTCGCACGAAAGCCGGCGTCGCACTGCAACTGCCGGAGAAAATCGAGATCGTCGAGCGCGTGGAACTGGCCGCCGATCAGCGCGATCTCTACGAATCGGTGCGCATCGCGGTGCAAGAAGAGGTGCGCCGCGAGATCGAGCGCCTCGGTCTGGCGCGCAGCCGCATCGCCGTACTCGATGCGCTGCTCAAGCTGCGGCAGGTCTGCTGCGATCCGCGCCTGGTCAAACTCGCGAGTGCTGCGCGCGCGCATTCGAGCGTGAAACTCGAGTGGCTCGTCGAAACGCTCGAGCAGCTCGTCGAAGAAGGGCGGCACGCGCTGGTCTTCTCGCAGTTCACGAGCATGATCGACCTCATCAAGCCGGAACTCGAACGCGCGGGTATCCCCTACGTGGAACTCGTCGGCTCAACCGCCGATCGCGCGACGCCGGTGCGGCGTTTTCAGTCGGGCGAGGTGCCGGTCTTTCTCATCAGTCTGCGCGCCGGCGGCACCGGGTTGAATCTCACCGCGGCGGACACCGTCATCCTGTACGACCCGTGGTGGAACCCCGCGGTCGAGCAGCAAGCCATGGACCGCGCGCACCGCATCGGTCAGGACAAAGCGGTCTTCGTCTATAAAGTCGTGGCCGCGGGCACGGTCGAGGAAAAGATTCTGCAACTGCAGGCACGCAAAGCCGAACTCGCCGGCGCACTGTTCGATGCCGCCGATGCATCCACGCTCGATTTACGTCCGGAAGATGTAGAGGCGCTATTTTCATAGCGCCTCTGCTTTTCTACTAGGTGCCGCCGCTGCCGCTTGTTGCGGGCTGCTCGAATTTCACCTCGATAACGGTACCCGCCGGCACGGAGATGTCCGTTTTGAGCGTTTGCGAAAGTGCATAACCGCCCACCGCCCCGACGAGTCCGCCATGCTTTTTACCCGTGTGCTTGGCGACTTCATGTCCGGCGATTGCACCGCCCGCCATCATTCCGAGCGTCCGCAGGTGGTGCGTTTTGGGCTCGAACGCCTTCATGGACTCCAGTTTGACGTCGACCGGCGCTTTGGTTCCGTCGGGCATACGGATGTCGTCGAAAACCAGCGTCAGCGCCGGGTTTCGCATCGGACCCGCGGCGCGCACGTTTTCCAGATGTCCGTCGATCACTGCACCGTGAAGTGCGGGGTTTTTATGGAAGAGCGTGTCCGTTTGGACGAGCGCGAACGTGTCGCCGTCGTGGCTCGTCTTCGTGCTGATCGGCTGCTGGAGTTTTCCGTAGTAGTCCGTCCCTGCGGCGACCAGCGTCGTTCCGCCTGAAGAAGACGCGCCGGCATTTCCTCCGGCGTTTTGCGTCGTTACGTCGGAGTGATGACCGCACGCCGCGAGCGCGAGAACGAATGTAAATGCGATGCTTTTTTTAATCATTCGTTACAGACCGATCTTCGAGAGGATGCCTTGCGCAAATCCGGGAGCGAAATGCTGCAGCACCTGCGGGTTGTTTTGAATGAACGATACGACGGCGTCCTTCGCGCCGGAAGGGTTCGACTGCAGCTGCGAAATCAATGACGACGCCTGTTGTGCGAGGTCGCCTTGCCCGTTTTGCTGCAGGTTGGACGCGGCCGTTTGCAGGTGGTCCTGGAGTTCTCCGGGGTCGCAGTTCGCGACGTGGTCGCTTGCGGCTTGGCCAAGCGCTTGCGGGTCGACGTTACCGGATGCGGCCTGCTCGACCATTCCCTTGAGTGAATCAAACATCGTTGCTCCTCCCTTCAAAAAGCAGCAGAAACAATGAAGTGTATGCTCGCAGACCCTATACCCGCCTTGCAGCGGCTCAAAGCCGGCGTCCCGCAGTTGACAGGCAGGCGCCGCTGTGGTTAGATGAACGCCAATGACCTTCTCGTTTTCGTATTACGCATATTACTTTTGGACGTCCGCCGGACGTGCCGAGAGCTGTTTGCGCGCTTAACGAGATAGAGTAAAACAAGTTCGCAACAAGCCCTCGCCGTTCGGCGGGGGCTCGTTTTTTATTTCACACGGCTCGACGGGAGTATGACATGGTCGCGGCATTCCAAGGAGTAGACGGAGCGTTCTCGCAGCTGGTGGTCCACCAGTTTTTGAGCGAACGCAATCTCGACGTAACGACGCTCGGTATGCCGAGCTATCGCGAAGTCGCGGTCGCGGTGAGCGCGCAGCGCGCGAGCGTGGGCATCATCCCCATCGAGAACGCGATTGTGGGCACAGTCCGTGAAGGCTACGACCTCGTCGCCGAATTCGGGCTGGTTCCCGTTGCGGAAGTCCTCTGCCGTACCGATCACCGGTTGCTCGGCGTCCACGGTGCGACGCTTGCGGATGTGCGCGAAGTGCTGGCACATCCGCTCACGATTGCGGAGTGCAGCCGCTTTCTGCAGAGCCTGCCGAATGCGCGGGCCATTCCGTGCGAAGATACCGGCGTTGCTGCACGTGAAGTCGCGCGCAGCGGAAACAGCGCCATCGCCGCGCTGGCGCCGCCGGCTGCGGCGCGCATCTACGATTTGGCCGAACTCGCCGCGAATTGCGGCGACCATCCGCATACGTACTCGCGTTTCCTGGTTGTAAGGCCGCCACATCAGCCTGCGGATCACCCGATTGCGAAGCTCGCGCATTCGAAAACCCGCCGTACATCCGTCGTGTTCAGCCTCGACGATGCGCCGGGGCGGCTAGCCGCGTGTTTGGTCGACTTTGCGCAGCGCAACATCAATCTTTCGAAGGTGGAATCGAAGCCGCGGCTCGGACACGGCAGCGAGCACGTGTTCTACGTCGACGTCGAAGGTGACGCGCAGGATCCGCCGGTCGCGCAAGCGCTCGAGCACGTACGGGCGCGATCGGTCGGGTTCACGCTCATCGGCAGCTACGACGCGCACGAAGGCGCACCGGTGGGAACGGCCGGTGAAGCGGTAGCGCACGTCACCACCGCGATCACCGCGAACTGGCATCCGCAGCCGATCGAACTGCACGACAATTCGACGCTGCCGCGCGTGTCGCGGCCCGCGCGTCCGGAAGGCAGCACGCTGCAGATCGGCGGCGTGCGCATCGGCGACGGCGAGTTCGTCATCGTCGCCGGACCGTGTTCGGTCGAGTCGCGGGAGCAAGTGCTGCAAACGGCACAAGCCGTAAAGACGCGCGGCGGCGCGATGCTGCGCGGCGGTGCGTTTAAACCGCGCACCAGTCCGTACGCTTTCCAAGGTTTGGGTTGGGAAGGCGTCGATCTGCTTGCAGAAGCCGGACGTGCGACCGGTCTGCCGACGGTGAGCGAAGTCATGACGGTCGATCAAGTGGAGCGCATGGCCGGCCAAATCGACGTGCTGCAAATCGGCGCGCGCAACATGCAGAACTTCGATCTGCTCAAAGCCGTGGGACGCACCGGTAAGCCCGTGCTGCTCAAGCGCGGCCTCTCGGCGACGATCGACGAACTGCTCGCCGCCGCCGAGTATATTCTCGCGGAAGGCAATCCCAACGTCATGCTCTGCGAGCGCGGCATTCGCACGTTCGAGCCGGCGACGCGCAACACGCTCGATCTCTCGGCCGTGCCGGTGCTGCGGGAGCGCTCGCATTTGCCGGTGTTCGTCGATCCGAGCCACGGCGTGGGCGTGCGGCGCTGGATTCGCCCGCTCTGCCGCGCGGCCAAGGCCGTCGGCGCGCACGGCATCATTGTGGAAGTGCATCCGAATCCGCCCGAGGCTAAGAGCGACAAAGAGCAGGCGCTCACGTTTGACGACTTCTCGCAGATCGTCGCGGATCTCGCGCAGATTCCGCTGGAAGCCGCGGTGACCGCGTAATGGAGATGCGACTCGAACAAAGCCGCGGGCTGCGCGGCAGCATCCGCGTTCCGGGCGACAAATCGATCGCGCACCGCGCGCTGCTTCTGGGCGCAATCGCCAACGGCTGGACGCGCATCGCGGGCGTGCCGCGCAGCGCGGACGTGTCGGCGACGATTCGCGCGCTCGGCGCGTGCGGCGTGCGGATTCAGCGCAACGAAGACGTCGCGATCGTGAACGGCGGCGGGCGTGAAGCGCTGCATGCCGGCGGTGAGATCATCGATTGCGCGAATTCGGGCACGACGATGCGGTTGCTGATGGGTGTGCTCTCGTCACACGCGGGCACGGTACGGCTCACCGGCGACGCGTCGCTCACGCGGCGTCCGATGCGCCGCATCGCCGAACCGTTGGCACGCATGGGCGCGACCGTCTCGCTGAGCGGGGACGGCGTAGCGCCGCTCGATCTCACGGGCAGCACGTCTTTGCAGGCGATCGACTACGAACTGCCGGTCGCGAGCGCGCAGCTCAAAAGCGCGCTGCTGCTCGCAGCTCTTGCAGCCGCCGGGCGCACCCGTTTGCGCGGCAAACTGGACTCGCGCGATCACACCGAACGCATGCTGCCGCGTTTCGGTGCGCGCCTCGAGGTGCGCGGCAATGAAATCACCGTTGAGGGCGGCCAGCGACTGCGTGGCGCGTTTGTCGAGATTCCGGGCGATCCGTCGAGCGCGGCGGTGTGGATTGCGGCGGCGCTCGTGACCGCAGAAAGCGATATTACGGTGCACGATGTTTCGCTCAATCCCACGCGCACCGGCTTCTTGGACGTCGTACGGCGCATGGGCGCGGACGTCGAAACCGTGTTGCGCCGCTCCGAGCCGGAACCCATCGGGAGCGTGCGCGTGCGCAGCGGCGCGCTGACTGGCGTACGCATCGGCGCGCACGAGGTGCCGGCGATCATCGACGAGTTGCCGCTGCTTGCGGTGCTCGCAACGCAGGCGCACGGAAAAACCGAAGTGCGCGGCGCGGCCGAGCTGCGCGTGAAGGAGAGCGATCGCATCGACGCCATCGCCGATACCCTGAGCGCGATGGGCGCGCGCGTCGAAACCTTCGACGACGGTTTTGCAATCGAGGGCCCGCAGCCGCTGCGCGGCGCGCTCGTGGATCCGCAAGACGATCACCGGATTGCGATGGCCGCCGCCGTCGCATCGCTCGCGGCTCGCGGAACGACGACGATCTTCGATGCAGAATGCGTGGGCGTTTCGTATCCGTCGTTCTTTAGCACGCTTCAAACGGCGCGGGGTGAGAAATGAAGATGCGGGGCATACGCGGTGCGATAACGGTTGACGCGGATAATTCGGAAGCGATCGTGAGCGCCACGAAACGGCTGCTCTCTTCGATGATCGCGCAGAACGGCGTCGAACTCGACGACATTGCTTCGGTGCTCTTCAGCCTGACGCCGGATCTGCGAGCGGCGTTTCCCGCCCTTGGTGCGCGTGAGATGGGCTGGGTGCACGTGCCGATGCTGCACTTCAGCGAAATCGACGTTCCGGGGGCGCTGCCCCGCGTCATTCGCGTGCTGATGCACGTGAACACGGCGCGATCGCAAGCGCAGGTCGAGCACGTCTACCTCGACGGCGCCCGCGTGCTGCGGCCGGATCTTGCAAAGGCGAGGCCATGACGACGCTCGGCATCATCGGTACGGGGCTTATCGGCGGATCGATCGGCATGCACGCGCGCCATCGTGGCTGGCGCGTGCTCGGGTACGATGCGCAGCGCTCGACCGCCGAAGGGGCGGTCGCGTGCGGGGCCGTCGATGAAGCGGTGCAGCGCGAGACGATCTACACAGACGCGGACGTTATCGTCATCGCGGCGCACATCGACGGCACGATCGCGGAATTGGAGCGCATGCGATTTACGCAGCCGCGCCGTGCGCGGCTCGTCATCGACATCGCCTCCGTGAAAGCGCCGGTCGTGCGGGCGGCCCGCGGAGTGCGCAACTTCGTTGCGACGCATCCCATGGCCGGACGCGAGCGCAGCGGCCCGGGCGCCGCCTCGCGTGAAGTCTTCGAGGGCAAAACGTGGCTCTACGTTCCGACCGGCGATCGCGAACTCGATTGGCGCGCCGTCGAATTTATCGGCTCGTTCGCGGCGACGCCGGTTGAAATTGAAGCAGAAGAACACGATCGCACCGTCGCCTTCACCTCGCATCTTCCGCAAGTTCTCGCCACGCTCTTTGCCGAGCGATTACGTCATCGCCGGCTCTCGAACGTCGAAGCGTTCATGGGGCCCACCGCCAAAGAACTCATGCGCTTGAGCCGATCGAGCGCCGCGATGTGGCACGATATTCTCGACGCGAACCGCGTGCATATCTGCCGCGAACTGCGTGCGATGGCGCAAAGTCTGAACGCGGTTGCCGAGGGCCTCGACCGCGGCGAAAACTTATACGCTCAGGAGACGTCCCGGCAAAACGCGTAGCGTAGGCTTCCCGCCCTTCTCGACTTTCGAGACGCAGTGACAACGCAATTCGGCGCGGTCAACGGCCGCCTCGATTGCGTGCCGCTAGACTCCGGCTACAACGCGCGGATGAGCGCGCAGTACATGTCTTTGTCGGCGATCGAGTAGTAGAGTCGGATGGATAGGCCGTCGTCGACGGCCGACGCGGCGAAGGCGATGTCGGTATCTTCGGCCTCCCGCTGCGCAGGCGCTGCAAGAATCGGGTCCGCCCCGCGCGCCAGCACGCGCTCGTACCTTCCATCGAAAACGATCCAGCCGATGCGCCACTCCGCTTTGCGCGTCGCGCCGTTGTAAAACATCACGGGCGAAGCGCCGCTCTCGCAAATCGGGCCGGTGCTCAGATGCCACGCGTCCCACGTCTCCGGGCGAGAATCGAAGAGCGGCTCGCACACGTGCCATGGACCCGCCACGCGGTCGCTGCGCGCAACGCCGATTTTCGATGCGTCGTCGCGCGCGAACTCGAAGAAGAGGCGCCACGATCCGTCCGCCGCTTGTACGATCGTCGCTTCCTTGGGATTCGCGCGGCCGTGCATGGACGCCAGCGCCACGCCGCGTTTTTCTAGATGTTCGAGATCGGGACCCGACGCCAGCAGCAATTGTCCGCGCTTACGCCGCTCGTTCCATCCGGTGTAGTACACGTAGTACGTCCCGTCGACGACGGCAAGGGTCGGATCTTCGCATCCGTCGAGATCGTCCTCGCCCGGCCCCGGCGGGATGACCGATTCGTCGCCCATTTCGAAGCAGACGCCGTCATGCGAGCGGCCGTGATAGATGCGGGCGATTTTTTCCGCGGGAACCTCGGAATGCGGTACGGCACGGATGAGGATTTCATATCCGCGATCCGTCTTCCAAACGTACGGGCTGAGTTTGTACATCTCGCGAAGCGGCGATTGGCTTTCGATACGCAGCGCTTCAATATTCGTGACGACAAACGCCATACGCTACGGTGCTTCCGCCTGGCTCGATCGAATCTCGATAATCCCGTTCGCAACGCGCGTCTCGAAGCACGGCACGGGACTGGTTGCCGGACCTTCGCAGACGCTGCCGTCTTCGAGTGAGAAGCGCGACCCGTGCCAGGGACAGCGAATGCTGCCGTCTTCGAGCGCGCCTTGTGAGAGCGGACCGCCCATATGCGAACACCGCTCGTAGAGCGCGTGAATACGGGATCCGCGCCGAACCAGAACGATCCGCAAACCGTTGTGCGTGACGAGTTTGGGCTCGTTCTCTTGCAACTCGTTCTCGGGCAGCACCGCGGCGAAGTCCGTCGGAAGGCTCGCAAACGCGGCATGATTCACCCCGATCTGCTCCGCGAAAACGAGATGCCCGCCCAGATATGCGCCCAGCAGCATGACCGCATATCCGCAGTACGCCAGCTGCACGCCGACGGACCGGCGATCGCGCAGCCGCGCAATGAGCGACGCAGCGTAGAGCCCCGTCGACGAAATGTTGAGTAGGGCGTGTACGGCTCCGATGCGGCGCGGACGGCCCGTCGTATCGGTCCAGTCTGCAAGACCTGTTACGGCCGAGGCAAGTGCACCCGCGATCCCGGTTGCCACCGCGACGTCGGCGGCGCGCTGCCCGGCGGCGTCAAAAATCGCCGCCATCGTCCAAGCACCGATGGGGACGTCTTTCACGATGGGATGGAGCGGGTGTCCGATCCAGGTGCCGCTCAAGAAGTTTTTGACGGCGCGTCCGCTTTGCGAGGTACTCCGGAAAGCGTGGCGCAGCGGCGGCTGCACCGGGTCGGCGGCTTTGTCGATGACCGCCGCGTCTTGAATTGCGTGAATGAACGGCTGAAGCATAACGTCACCATAAAGCACGGCTCCGTAGTATGCTGGCGTTATTCCCAGGCCGCGGCGCGACAAGCGAGCTGCGGCTTGCCAGGAGGCCCTCATGAACGTCTTAGTTCTCGCGGCTCTCGTTGTTCTCGGCGCGCTCGATCCGGGCCGCATCGACGCCGCGATCGGCTTTCACGGCAAGATGATGCCGGGCGAGGTCTACCGCGTCTCCATGCCGCGCAGCGATCTGCAGGTGACGGTGGATGGGATCGCACTCAAAACCGCGTTAGCGCTCGGCGGATACGCCGTATACGAGGCGGCGCCCAAAGGCACGCTGGTGATGGGCGATCTGCCGCTGCTCGAACCGGAAGTGGCGCCGGTACAAAAACGTCTGAGCGCGTCAGGCTTTGAAATTACCGCGCTGCACAATCACTTGCTGCGCGACGCTCCGCACGTCATGTACATGCACTTCATGAAGATCGGCGATGCCGTGCAGATATCGCAGCAGTTGCATGAAGCGCTGCAAACAACGGCGGTTTCGTTCCCTAGCGGCGCCGCGAAACCGGCGACGCCGGAGCAGTTCGCGTACGGCGCGCAAATCGACTCGGCGCTCAACCTCAAAGGCACCGCGCACGACGGAATCTATAGCGTGAGCGCACCGCGCAAAGGGAGAGTTATAGTTCACGGCGTTACGCTTCCGCCGGCCATGGGCGTCGCGACGGCGGTGAATTTTCAGGATGACGGAAATGGAAAGATAGCGACCACGGGCGACTTTGTGCTGACCGCCGGCCAAGTCGACCCGGTTCGGGCGGCGCTGGTCTCACACGGAATCGAAGTAACGGCGCTGCATCAGCATTTGGTCGGTGCCGAGCCGACGCTGTACTTCATGCATTTCTGGGCGGCCGGAACGCCCGCAGAGATTCTACCGGCATTACGTGCCGCCATCGACATTGCGACTAGTGCTTGAGGGCGTGCATGCGCTGCGTGTCCTCTATTGTTAGAATCGCGTTCCAGGCGTTGCGCTGAACGGCTTGCTGTGAATCGCCGTCCTGCACGCGCCGCAGCACCGGTATAGCCGCCGGATCGCCGAGCGTACCGAGCGCCTTTGCCGCAGCGATGCGCGTCGAGATGTTCGGGTCGCGCTGCACGATCTGCAGCAGCGTTCCAAGCGCCAACTGCGGCTTTTTCGCATGCGCCGCCAGCTTCGCGAGGGCGGCGACGGCCGCGCCGCGTTCGTACTCCGGCGTGCCGTACGCCGTACGCGCTTCAATGAACCCGAACGCGCGCATGTCGCCGAGCGCGCCAAGTCCGCGCAGGGCGCCCGATGCGATCGTTTCGCGAAACGACGGACGGCGCACGGCGCTCGCGAGCAGCGCGTACGCATCCGGCGCTTTGAGCGCGCCGAGCGCGGCAAACGCGCCGCCGGCAACGTTCGGATCGGGATCGCTCGTCATGACGCGCAAGGCGGCGAGCAATTGCGAGCCGGGATGCTTCAGATCTCCGGACGCATCCTCAGCGGCCAGACGCACGCGTTTGTCGGCATCACGTAACGCTGCGAGCACCGCGGCGGAGTCGCCGAACGTTGCCGAAACGGCAACTGCGTCGGCGCGAACGCCGTAAAACGGGTCGGAGCGCGTCATCCGGTCTACGGCCGCCCTGGCTTGCGCCCGTTCGCGACGGCTCTTGCGCTTCGCGAAGTCGGAGAGCTGCTCGAGCGCCCACTCGCGATCGCCAACGTGCGCTGCGTGTACCGATTGATAGGCCAAATCCGCCACGGATTTTCGGAACGTGAGTTTGCGCAGCACGTTATTGTCGGGATCGAACAGCACCATCTGCGGCTTGCTGGTCACGCCGGCGATCGTTACGATCTGACGGTTGCGCTCGATTATCGGCTGCACGCGCCGAGCGTATCCGTTGAAGTAAGCCTCGATGACGACGGGCATGCGAAACGGCTTGCCGTCGTGATTCTTTTGCCGCACGTCGAGCCGCAGAGCGCGGTGCGCCGCATCGTAGGTTTGCGTGACGTAATAGTGCGGATAGGCGGCGCGGTAGAACCACTCGCGCTCGAACCACGTCAAATCCGTTCCCAGCGATTTGTCCATGACGGCAAAAAACTGCGGTGTGGTCGCGTTCCGGTACTGATACGCGATCAGGTAGTCGTGCAGGGCGCCGAAAAAGCGCGCGTCGCCGTACATGTAGCGCAGCATGTGCAGGACTTGTCCGGGACGCGGGTAGCCGCTCGCATCGAACAGGTTGAGCGGGTCGTTGTACACGTAGTCGACGATGGGGCGGTAGTAATCGTTCGTCTCTTTGAAATATTCTTGCTGCGCGTCGTAGCGCTCGTACTCGAACTGCGCTTCCCCGAAATGTTTTTCGCTCCAGAGCTCCTCGAAGTACGTCGCGTAGCCTTCGTTGAGCCACGTGTTCGCCCAGTCTTCCAGGCTCGCGTCGTCGCCGAACCATTGATGCGCCAGTTCGTGCGCGACCAGACCGTCGCACGGCGACTCCAGGTTTTCAATCGCCGGATGCAGCGCGCGATCGGTTTGAATGGTCGCGGAAGCGTTCTCCATGCCGCCATAGGTAAAGCGCTCCGCCGTCGTTTGATCGTACTTTGCCCACGGAAACGGCACGTTCAGCAGGTGCTGAAAATATCCGACGATGTCTTTGGTGTCGCCGAAGCAGAGCGCGTTGAGATTGGCATAGCGCGGCTGCACGTACGAATCGACCGGCAGCGTTCCCAAAGCCGTGTGGTGTTCGGAGAGCGGTCCCGCGGCAAACGCGATGAGATACGTCGATTTGGGATGCGGCGAATCCCAATCCCACACGTCGTTCGAGCCGTCGCGCGTGTGAACTCTGAGCGTGCCGTTTGCGACCACGGTCCAACCGTGCGGAACCGTTACGATCAGTTCGCTGGGCGTCTTTTCGTTCGGCTCGTCCCACGTCGGAAACCAGCGCCGGTTGTCGATCATCTCGCCCTGCGACCAAATCTCCGGCGTAACGTCCGGATAGCCTTTGTCGGGACGAATGAAGTAGACGCCCCGCGCAGGCTGCGTCCAGTACGTGAACTCGACCGACAAGCGCGCATCGGCGGCGGCGGGCTGCGGCAGCCGCACGTTTATGAGTTGGTGCTTCGCGTCAAATGTATAGCTCGCCGGTTCGCCGTTCACGGTCACACGCCGATAGTGAATGCCGAGCGTGTTGAACGGCAGTATCCGCACGCCGCTGCGTTTGGCGTGTACGATCGCCGTTTCGTCGCCGTACACGATGCCGCGAGCGAAATCGAAGTGCACGCGCAGGATCGTGTTTTCGAACCGGTACGGCGCAAACGCCGTCGGATGAAACCATACGTGCCCCATACCGAACGGTCGCGGCTGCGGCGTCGGCGCGACGGAAGTTACCAATGCCAAAAGAGCGACACCTAACGCAACGACGAAACTCATAACGCAATGCGTTATCCCTCTCATCACCCCGAGCCTCTCACTCTCACTCGTCATCGTGAGTCTCTGACTCGTCATCGTGAGTCTTTGACTCGTCATCCTGAGCTTGTCGAAGGACGCTCGTTCCAGGAAACATCGTAAAAAAGAACGTAGGTTACGCTCCCTTCGAATGAACGAACCATGCGCGACTCGGAAATCTTGAGGGAAGCGACCGGCGCTAACGCGCTGACGAAGCCCCTCGTTGCCTCGGCGCTCGGCTGGGGCCTCGATGCGTTCGATTTTTATTTATACGTCTACGCGCTCCCCACGATTTTGCTGACGTTTCACGCGAGCGCGGCGGCGGGCGGACTGCTCGCGACCTACACCCTTGCGGCAAGCGCGATCGGCGGCGTTGCGATGGGCGCGATCGCCGATCGCATCGGTCGTGCAAAGGCGCTGATGATCTCCATTGCCTGGTACGCGCTCTTTACGTTCGTGAGCGGGCTCGCGCAGTCGTACACGGAGCTCGCGGTCTTCCGCGGGCTCGAAGGCTTTGGCTTCGGCGGTGAATGGGCGGTCGGCTCCGTGCTCATCGCGGAGTGGTCGTCGAACGAGCGACGCGGGCGCAATCTGGGCTTCGTGCAAAGTGCGTGGGCGATCGGGTGGCTCGCCGCAAACCTCGCGTTCCAAATCGTTGCCGCGTCTACTGCGGCGGCGCTCACGTGGCGCGTGCTTTTCTGGATCGGCATTCTGCCGGCGTTCGCGGTGCTCTACATCCGCCGCAACGTGAGCGACGCGCCCGTGTTTCAAGCGAGAGAGCGTTTCGCGCTGCACGAACTGTTCGGACGAAAGCTGTGGCGTACGACGGCGCTCGCCTCGCTGCTCGCGATCGGCGCGCAAAGCGGCTACTATGCGATCTTCACGTGGCTGCCCACGTACCTGCACGCACAACGTCATTTGCCGGCGGTGAGTACCGGCACGTTTCTCTACTTCGTGATTGCGGGCGCATTTGCGGGCTACGTGAGCGCGGGATACGTCAACGACGCCATCGGTCGGCGCAAAACGTTCGCACTGTTTGCGGTGTGCTCGGCGATCCTCGTTCCGGTGTACTTGCAGGTCGTTACTGCGGATTGGCAATTGTATATAGCGGGCCCGCTGCTCGGCTATTTCGCGTCGGGGATTTTCAGCGGCTTCGGCGCGTTCCTGAGCGAGCTGTTTCCCGGCGCGCTTCGCGGTACGGCGCAAGGTTTTTGCTACAACTTCGGTCGCGGCGTTGCCGGATTCGCCCCCGCGCTCATCGGAGCAATATCCATGCGTGGGAACATCGGCGTTGCGATGACGCTGGTCGCCGTGTGCGCGTACGGCATCGTCCTGCTCGCAGCCGCCGCGCTTCCGGAAACGCGCTACGTGCCTTTGTCGGCGCCGTAGTAGCGGATGATTTTGATGATGAACTGCGGGCTGGTCGAAAAGGCTGCCGCGTCGCCGTAGGCGATGTAGAGTTCGCCGAACGGGAGTTTGCGGTGATACGCCGCCGACAGATTCCAGCCGTTCACGAAATCGGGAGCGCGTACGAGATACGGCTGAAACCCGATGATGCGCCGCACGCCCAGGGCAAGCGATGAATCGGGACCGCTTTGGTAGGCGAAACTCGCGCGTTCCAGCCACTGCACGTAGCGCGCGCCGGTGTCGAGCCGCTGATCCGTGTTATCCGCCTCGAGCGTCAGGGCGCCGCGCGGACCGGCGCGAAGCGTTGCCGTGCGCACCCACGCGTTCAGGCGTCCGGGGCCGAAGCGTCCGGTGTTGAAGGAGAGCGTGCTCGGCGTCGCGCTGCCATAGTCGTACGTGAGCTGCACGCCTTGCTGGTTAATCGGCGAAAAGACGCCGCTGGAGAGCAGCGTGTAGGCCGAACCCGTCGTGACTTGCAGATTCAGCAGACCGCGTGTCGTTAGGGAGACCCAGAGTCCGGTAGTGCTCTGATCGAGCGCGCCGTCGTGGCCGTGAAAGCGCTGCACATCCGCTTGGACTTGCAGTTCCTTGATGCGCGAGCCCGATGAATAGTTGAACTGCTTGTACGCGTTCACCACGTAACCCGCGATGTCGGGATGAAAAATGAGCCCGTCGGCGGGGATGAAATATTTCCCGACTTTGCGCAGCTCGGCTTGAACGGAACTCGTCGGCGTGTAGAAATTCACGCCTGCTTCGTACCGCTGCGCCTGGTCGCCGGCCAGGATATTCGTCCCGCTGTCGCTCGCATACCGCAGCCACGTGGCGAAATTTCGCAGATTGTCGTGCGTGAGGCTGACGTTCTCCGAATCGTCCTTGAATCCGGGCATGTCGACCGCTACGCGCTGGAACGTCGCAAAATTTTTCTGGTTGGGCGAAACGTAGTTGAAAACCTGAGCCGTATCGTTCCGGCCGGCGCCTACCGCGTCGAAAGCCGCATAACTGAAGAGTCCGCGCTGCCCTTCGACGGCGTAGCCGTCACGCGGCGTGGGAATGGCCGGCGTATAGAGCTGCGTGCCGGGACAGTCGGTGCAGTTCGGCGTGTTGTTGTAGAAATTCGCGCCTTGCGTGAAGAACGGGCGATAATCGTTCAAAAAGCGCGCGTACGCGGTCGGTGCGATCGTCTGCTGATCCGCCTCGACGTTGGAAAAGTCCGGATGGATCGTTGCCACGAACGAGGTTCCGGGCATAATCGGAATCGAGAGATCGGCGCCGCCGCGCGAAGTCGAGCCGCCCATAGCTTTAGAAGAGACCGCGCCGAGCGCGTAGATACCGACGCGCGGCCGCGCTTTGAGCGCCGCAACCGCCGGCAGCCCGCTCGCCGAGCCGGCGTAGTTGACGTCGTTGTGATTCTGCTGCGACGGTCCGTAACTCCACACCAGGTCGTCGTTCGTCGCCATGATGAGGCGCGCGAATTGGACGCGCCAGCCTCCGGAAGCCGAACCGTGCAGCGCACGCAGCGGAATCTTCATCGTCACCGTGAAACCGCCGTCGACGATCTTGCCGGCAGACCACCACGTCGGCGCGTACGAATTGTTCTCGGACGACCATTGGTAATGCGTTCCGATCGCCGTCGAGATGAACATATAGCGAAAGCCGCTCGGCCCGTTCGGCCAGAGATCGATTTGCACTTCGTCGTCGGTGTCTTGGCCGACGTCGTTGGTGTGCTGCTGGGCGCGCACCGGTACGCTCTGCCGCGCCTCGATCCCGACGTACAAGTTCGTGCCGTCGGTGAGCAGGTAATCCGTCGTGGCTTCTTTGGCGGCGGCGTGATCGCGCAGACTGTAGGCCAAATGCGCGACTGCGCCTTGTTTCCAAACGGGATCGTTCAGCGTGCCGTCGATGCGCGGCGGCGTCGATGCCGTCGGAATTGCGATCGAGCCGATGGTGGTCGTCGCAGCAACTGCCGCAAATACGTGGGCGGTAAGACCTAAAAATATAGGTGTAACGAACAAGAAAAAGCGCATACAGGAGTTCATGTTTTTAAAACCCGTGGTCGCGCAGACGAATGAGATCGTCGGCGGAAAGATGCGTGTAGCCGTGGCTGCGCATGCGCTCGATGAAGTTCGCCGTCACACCGTGATCGACCAGACGAACGAGTTCATCGGCCGATGGGTTGTACCCCATCTGCGCGAGGTCGTGCATGTAGTTCGGCGTGACGCCGTGATCGCGAAGGCGGACGAGCGAATCGATCGTCTTCGGCGAGAACTGCAGCCCTTTCATCGCCGCGATATAGTCGTCCGTAATGCCGTGCTCGCCCATACGCACGAGGTCGTGCGCGGACGGCTTTGCAAAACCGGCGGCAAGAAGCGTATCGAGCGAGGAGAGTTTGAAGTCGCTCATCGCGAGCGCAAACTGTTCCTCGTCGCTGGGCGCCTCGACGCCGCGTCGCCGCAGCTCCGATCGAAAAGCCGGATTCGGCGCGAACGTCCAGGTGCCGCCGCCTTGTCCGTTGCTAAAGGTGCCTTGCGCCAAGAACGATCCCGCGTCCGATTCAATGATGAAGGCATTGTTTTTCACAGGCGGGGCAGGCGCGTCGTGCGACTCGTCCCAATCTTGCGTGCCGCGCCAATCGTCGCGGCGATAGCGCAGTTCGATATGCACCCGTCCCGGCGTCGATGACGGCGTGATGCTCCACGTGCCGGTATACGAATCGGCGCGTGCACCGGCGCTCATCAACGAAAGAACTAGTAGTAAAGTGCAGCAAGATATGGTCAAACGTTGCATCCGTGAATGCCCTTTCTAGAAGCCTGCGTCGTGGAGGCGAATGATGTCGGACACGCTCGCGCGCGGATTCGAACGACGGATTTTTGCGGCGTACGCGGCGTCGACACCGTGGTCGAGCATACGCACGGCATCCTGCCGGCACGCCTTCACGCCGTTCGCGCGCAGCGAGTCGATGAATGGTGCGCCGATGCCGTGATCGGCCATGAAGATCAGATCTGCCGGCCCGGGGCGTTGATCGAAATAGCCGAGCGCTGAGCGAATGAGCGATGAACTCACACCGTGATCCATCATTTGCACGGCATCTGCCGGACTGATACCGGTAATGCCGCCCATGCGCAGCACGTCGATATAGCGCGGACCCACGCCATGGTCGGCCAGAAACGTCAGGTCCGGGGCCGTTACGTGGCCGAAGTACGACGTCGCCGATTGCACCAGCACCGCACTCACGCCGTGATCGCGCAGCGCGATGAGCTGATCGACGGGCAGATTTCGCATCCCCGCGTCGTTCAGCGCGTCGAGCAGCGAGCCGGACATGTTCTGGTGCGCTTGCACGATCATCGGGGCGGCCGGCGCGACCGCGGCTACGGCCGCGACTTCGGACGAAATGGCATTTGCCGCTGCGGCCGCAACCGTCGCAACAGGGGGAGCTCGCAGCGCGAACGTTTCACGGTGAGCCGCAGGAGCTCGCTGTACTTGCGGAGCACGCGCAGCTTCCCGTTTTGGCGTCGAGACGGCCGTTGCGATGGTTTTGCGAATGACGGCAACGTGGTGTTTGACGTGCGGCGGCGCCTCGAACGTTTCGGCGATCACCGGCACCTGGAACCGCAGCACGACTGCGGCCGCCAGTACCAGCGCTGCGGCTGCGCCGAGCGCGAACCGCCGGTTCATCCGCATCGAATGACTCACGGCCGAGTCGAGCAGAACCTCGAGGCGATGAAGCAGATGCTTGCGCTTGAAGATCAGGCTCGGCACGGGTGCGCCGCGGCCTTGGGCCCACTGCGCGAGATCGGTGAGCGTCATCGCGTAGGAGACGCGATCGCCGGTCGCGTTCACGGCGGCATCGTCGCAGATCTGCTCGCGATACAATGCCAGTTCGCGCAGCGCAATGCGCACGCCGGGGCAGAAGAAGGCGACGGCGCCGATGAACCGCTGAATGACGTTTTGCACGTCGTCAAAGCGGCGCACGTGCTCGCGCTCGTGCAGCACGACGCTCGTGAGTTCCGTTCCCGGATGCGCGAGCAGATCTTGCGGAATAACGATGAGGGCAGGCGCAAAGCCGAGCACGCAGGGCGACGTGAATTCATCCGACGCCGCGTACCGGTACGGACGAGCGATCGCTCCGCCCAGCGCGACCGGCGGTTCGATGGGTCGCACGCGCGTGCGGGCAACGAGCATGCGAATCACGTCGCGTCCGAGGATCGCAACGCGCACCAGCGCGATGGCGGCCAGCACGAGCAGTATCCAGAACGCGTCGCGGAAGACGGCATCGGCCGCGTTCATCGCGCCGGCGCGCGCGTCGAACGCCGGTTTCACGGGCTCGGGCGCTACGGCGTAGCGAACCGGCAGCGCCTCCACCGCGCGAGCCTGCACGAGAGGAACCGTTACCTGCACGGGCTTTGCCGCAAACGCATAATTTGCGAACGGCAGCAGCACCGCGATGGCGAGCAGTACGCTCCACACGGTGAACATCGTCGTCGCGTTCAGCCGACGGAAAAGGCGAAATGCGAACATCGCCAAGGTGCATAAGAGTGCACCTTGCCATGCGCCGTTGAAAAGCGCGGTGAGGATCGGGGATGCGTTCATGAGCGTTTCTCCGCGTCGGCGATCAGTTTGCGGATACGCACGAGTTCTTCGGGGGTTACGTCTTCGCTCTGCAAGAGGTTCAGCGCGAGGGCTCCGGGCGAACCAAAGAAGCGGCGCACGACGTTTTGGACCGCGCTGCGCGAAGCTTGTGCTCTATTGACCAGCGGGAAATAGCGGAACGCGCGTCCCTCTTCGGTGTGGCGGACGTAGCCTTTTTGCTCGAGGATGCGCAGCATCGTCTGCACCGTGTTGAACGCCAGCGGTTTCGGCGTTTTCACGGCTGCAAGCACTTCGCTCACGGTGCCGTTTCCGGCGGACCAGAGCACTTCCATCACGCGCTGCTCGACCTCGGTCAGGCTCTCCGATTTTGGACGCGGCACCGCTACCTCCGATGTGTCACCTAAAATTTTAGGTCATCATACACCTGGGCGCTTGACCTGTCCAGTGGTGCCGGCGTCCCGTCACGGCTACGGCGTCTGGGGGGCGCCCGGAGGCATCATGCCGTGCGGCGGCATCGAGAGCATCATCAACGCACGGCCGGCATCCGGCTTGCGGTTCATCATGCCGTGCGGCGGGTGCGCGTCCGGCATCTGCGCTTTGATCGCGGCGTGCATCTTTTGCACTTCGCCCAGAACGGCTTGCGATTCACCGGGCGTAAGGATGCCGTCGATCTGCGTTGCCGCAGCGTGCGGATCGAGCGAACCGCTCTTGACCTGTGCGAGAATCGCCTGCACTTTCTCGCGATGATCCGGGCTCAAATCATTGAGCGCCGCCGTTTGGTATTGCGCGCGCGTTTTTTCGAACTGGGCGTGCATCTCGGGTGATGGTGCTCCGGGCGGTGCGCCGGGCGGTCCCATCTGCGCGAATGCGGAAAGCGGAGAAGCGAGCGCCGTCAAGGCGCCGGCGAACAGAATGCTGCGAAGTATCATGCGCAACATCCTAGTCCGTGATGCTGAGATGAGACTTGGAAACGTTAGAGAACGCTACCGCTTCTATGCTCTCCACGTTTTCGATCGATGCGGTGCGCGCGGAGTTTCCGGCACTCGCAATTCAAGACAACGGTGTGCCCAGAATCTATCTCGACAATCCCGCAGGCACGCAAGTCCCGCGAGCGGTGGCCGACGCGGCCGCGCGCTGTTTGATCGAAACGAATGCGAATCTCGGCGGCTTTTTCAAGACGAGCCTGGCGGCGGAAGAAGCCGTAAGCGGCGCGCATCGCGCGATGGCGCGATTCGTGAACGGTTCCGAAAAAGAAATCGTCATCGGGCCGAGCATGACGTCGCTCACGTTTGCGCTCTCGCGCAGCATCGGGCGAACGCTGCAGCCCGGGGACGAGATCGTCGTCACACGTATGGATCATGACGGAAATATCTCGCCGTGGCTTACGCTCGCGGAAGACCTGGGCCTGACGGTTCGATGGCTTCCTTTTAATGAAGAGACCTGGCGAATCGAACCGGATGCGCTTGAAGCGGTGCTTTCGAACAAGACGAAACTGGTCGCGCTCAACTACGCCAGCAATTTGACCGGCTCGATCAACGACGTGCGCGCTCTGGTTCGGCGCATTCACGACGCGGGTGCGCTGGCATACGTCGACGCGGTGCAGTTTGCACCGCACGGCGCGGTAGACGTTCAGACGCTGGACTGCGATTTTCTCGCCTGCTCGTCGTACAAATTTTACGGACCGCATCTGGGCATCGTGTGGGGCCGCGAAGCCCTGCTCGAGCGGCTCTATCCGTACAAAGTGCGTCCGCAGACGAGTGAGATCCCGTACAAGTTCGAAACGGGAACGCCGCAGATCGAACTGCTTGCAGCATTGACGGCGACCGTCGAGTATATCGAGCGCCTCGAGACTGCGTGGCAGGAGCACGAACGGATGCTCGCAGCACGATTAATCGAGGGTTTGCAGCGTTTTAGAGGCGTGCGGATTCTCGGCATAACCGACTGCGCGCGCTACGAGCAGCGCGTTCCGACGGTGTCGTTCGTTCATGACAAACGCACGCCCGATGCGATCGCGCAATCTCTGGCCGAACGCAACATCTTCGTCTGGTCCGGACACAACTTCGCGCTGGAGGTCGTGCGTCAACTCGGTATCGACGAGAGCCGCGGCGTCGTGCGCATCGGGATGGGACATTACAACACGATCGGGGAGATCGAGAGCACGCTGGAAGCGCTGGACGAAGTCTTGAACGCGGGCTAGGCGTCCCCGACCGCTGTGTGCGAGCAGCTTACCAGGCGCTTGGAACGCACGTTCGCGCAGCGCTCGATGTGCACTTAGGTTAAATCTAACGGCCCTTGTTTGCCTAGGCGAGGCAGGCGTAGTGTGGATGCACGCCGCTCGATTGAGGGTCGCGTGCTTTCGCGGGGTGCCGTTATGGTGTACGCCAAATCGCTGCTCCTTTTCGTATGCGTCTTTATCGCTGCGTCCGCAGCATCGTTCGCACCGGCACGTGCGACCTCCAATCCGTGCACGGTAACGCCGAACGGTTCCGGCGGTTGGAACGTGAGTTGCGCGTCGAATCCCCCGGTGGTCATCAGTCCGCTCAGTGAAATCTTCAACGGCAGTCCGGATCCGGCAAGCGGCGGACACGTGGGAACGGTCGTCGTCTCGCCGGGCGACGGCGACAACGGAAATCCGGGACAGAACGCGACGCTCGATTTGTTTCCGCCGAGCAGCGGCGTGCAAGCGATCGAAGATTTCGGCAGCGCGAGTTACGGCATCTTCGTGCAGTCGAAAGGCGCGAACGGCGGCAGCGGCGGCGACGCCGACGTGTGCGTCTGCGGCGGCGGTAACGGCGGCAGCGGCGGCAGCGGCGGAAATCTCACCGTCACGATCGAGCCGACGCTCACCGTGTTTACGGATGCGTTCAACGAGCCCGGCATCTTCGTGCAAAGCGCCGGCGGCAACGGCGGCAAAGGCGGCGACGGAAACGGATCGCTCAGCGCGGGTGACGGCGGCGTCGGCGGCGTCGGCGGCAGCGTCAACCTGACGATCTTCAGCAACATCATCACGGTCGGTGACAACTCCGATGCGGTGATCGCGCAAAGCATCGGCGGCGGCGGCGGAACCGGCGGCGGCGGCCTGAACTTCAGCGGCGGCAGCGGCGGCCCGAGCGAAAACGGCGGCGACGTCACCGTGAC
>DATEHZ010000011.1:0-44057 GCA_035279385.1 Vulcanimicrobiaceae bacterium
TCCCGACAACTCCTCGCAATTCACGTGCGGGTACATGCCGCCGAACGGCTACAACGACGCGCGCTACTGCAGTCCGCAGATGGAGTCACTGCAGCAAACCGCGCTCGCGCACTACGATCGCGCGACGCGCACGCAGGCGTATCATGGCATCGAGGCGTTGCTCGCGCGCGACAATCCCATCATTTTTTTCTGGTGGCAGCGCCAGCAGGAAGCCGTGGCGAGCAGCGTGCGGGGCTTCGCGCCGAATCCGACCGTGGAATCGTGGAACGCGTGGGAGTGGAGCCTGTAGTCTACGACGTCGCCGTCGCCGGTCTGGGCGGCATGGGCAGCGCCGCGCTCGCGCACTGTGCGATGCGCGGCGTGCGCGCCGTCGGCATCGAGCAATTCGATCCCGTTCACACGCTCGGCGCCTCCGCCGGGAAATCGCGTATCATCCGGCAAGCGTATTACGAGGCGCCGGAATACGTTCCGATGCTTCTGCGCGCGTACGAACTGTGGCGCGATTTGGAACGGCGCACCGGCCAGGAACTCATGCGCTTGACGGGACTGCTGATGGCGGGACGCGAGTCCGACGACGTGATTCGCGGCTCCTCGCGGGCTGCCAAAACCTACGATCTGCCGGTCGACTATTTGAGCGCGTCCGATATCCGTGCGCGCTATCCGCAGCTGCGCGTGTTGGACGACGAAGTCGGCGTCTTCGAACGCAGCGGCGGAGCGGTTTTTCCGGAACGCGCGATTCGAGCGCATCTCGACCTCGCCGCGCAGCACGGCGCCGAGATGCGCTTTCGCACCGCGCTGCGCGCTTGGGAGAGCGACGGCGACGCGGTAAGTCTCGAATTATCGGACGCATCGCGCATTCGCGCGCGATCGGTGGTGCTGACGCTCGGACCGTGGTTCGCGCAGGCCATGCGCGAAGCCGGCGTCGCGCTGGAGGTGCAGCGGAACGTGCAGGTTTGGTTCGCGCCCGCCGTGCAGTCGTACGGCGCCGGCGCGTTTCCCGCATTTTTGCTCGAGCGCGATTCGCTGCCCGTACCGCTTTATGGGTTTCCGGATTTCGGCGAAGGCGTCAAGGCGGCGTTCCACGGGCACGGCCCGCTCACACAGCCCGAAGAACTCGATCGCGAGATTGACTGGAGGCACGACATCGAACCGGTCGCCCTTGCGCTCGAGCAATGGATGCCGGGCTCCGCAGCGCGCTATCGCGAGGGCAAAGCGTGCATGTACGCACTCACGCCGGACAAGCATTTTGTCGTCGATCGCCATCCGCGCGATCCGCGCGTCGTGATCTGCGGCGGATTTTCCGGGCACGGGTTCAAGTTCGCCGGCGTCATCGGCGAGATCGCCTCGCAACTCGCGCTGGACGGCGAAACGCCGCACGACGTCGCGTTTCTCTCGCTGCGCCGCTTCGCGAGGTAAAAAAAAAGCGCGGCATTGCGGCCGCGCTTGGAGGTATATAAAGACGGGATATTAGTGAGTCTTGGACTTGCTCTTGGCCTTCGGTGCGGCTTTCGCAGCCTTTTTCACCGCCTTGGTCGCCTTCGCGGCCTTGGTGCTCTTGGCAGCGGCCTTCACCTTGTCAGCCATCTTCTTGATCTTCGTGGCGGGCTTGGTATTCTTGGTCGCCTTGGTGGTTTTGGCAGCCTTCACGGCCTTGGTCGTCTTCACGGCCTTGGTCGTCTTGGCGGCAGCCTTGGTGGTTTTGGCGGCGGCCTTCGTCGTGGTCTTGGCTGCGGTCGTGGTCTTGGTCGCGGCCATGGCCGTACCCGTGAACAAGAACGCCGCCGCGATCATCGATGCGAGAATCTTATGCAATCTATTTCCCCCCTTTCGTTTCAAAATGCGTCGTACTTCGCACGACGCGGGCATTCCGCAGCGCTTCGGATACGATGCATCCGAATCGCTACTGCACGCCCCCGGCCAAACTAACGCGGCCGGGCCCCCATTCGAGCGTCGAGCGCCCGAAATAAAGAGCGTCGCACCGGCGTAACGCCAGACGACGCCCATCTGTTTCGCGAGGCCGGTATCCGGCCCTCTCGTTTTTGTAAAGCCGGCCTTATTTGGGCTTGCCGACGAGGTTGCGCGAGATCACCAGGCGTTGGATCTGCTGCGTGCCTTCATAGATCTGCGTTATCTTCGCGTCGCGCATCATGCGCTCCACGGGATAGTCGACCGAGTAGCCGTAGCCGCCCAGAACCTGCACGGCGTCCGTGGTGACGCTCATGGCGGTATCGCCGCACTTGAGTTTGCACATCGCCGCCCAGAGCGTGACGTCCGCTGCGCCCTCGTCGCATTTGCGCGCCGCTTCGTACAGAAGAAGACGCGCGGCTTCGACTTCCGTCTTCATGTCCGCGAGCATGAAGCCGACGCCTTGCTGCTGTCCGATGGGCTTGCCGAATGCAACGCGTTCGCGCGCGTAGTTCGTGGCGTAGTCGAGTGCGCCGGCGGCGATGCCGAGCGCCTGCGCGGCGATGCCGGGGCGCGATTTGTCCAGCACTTTCATGGCGATTTTGAAGCCTTCGCCTTCGTTGCCCAGCAGATTGCCCGCCGGCACTTCGCAGTTGTCGAAGACCAGTTCGACCGTCGGGGATCCCCGGATGCCCATTTTTTTCTCGAGTTTGCCGACGCTAAAGCCCGGAAAGCCCTTCTCCACGATGAACGCGCTGATGCCGTTTGCGCCCTTATCCGGATCCGTCACGGCGAACACGCACACGACGTCCGCGACGCTGCCGTTGGTGATCCAAATCTTCTGTCCGTTCAGGACGTAGGTGTCGCCGCGTTTCTCGGCGCGGCTGCGCATCGAACCCGCCGCGTCGGAGCCGCTCCCCGCTTCGGTCAGCGCGTAGGCGGCGATCCATTCCCCGCTCGCAAGTTTGGGCAGGTACTTGTGCTTCTGATCTTCGCTGCCGCCGATCAGAATCGGCAGCATGCCGAGTTCTTGGACGGCAACGATGAGCGAACTGGAAGCGCAAATCTTTGCGATCTCTTCCACGACCTTGACGTACGTCAGGAACGTTCCGCCCAGGCCGCCGTATTCGGCCGGAATCGGGATGCCCAAGAGGTCGTTCTCCGCGAAGAGCTTGCGGATGTCTTGGGGATATTCGCCGCGTTCGTCGATCTCGGCGGCGCGCGGTGCGACTTTTTCCGCAACGAGTTCGCGTACGGCATCGAGGATCATCGCCTCTTCGTCCGACGACGCATGATGCGGGGTGGCGACTGCCATTGGCTTTCTGGTCTCCTGTGTAGTTTCTAGCGGAAAGGCCGACTTCGCGGGGCGGGAGCGAGCCTCCCCGCTGGCATAACACCGCCACGTATGGACAAAGTCGTCTCTTCCTGTGCGCAGGCGGTCGAGGACATTCCCAGCGGCGCGTCTATCGCCGTGGGCGGTTTCGGCCTGAACGGCATACCGCACAATTTGATCCAAGCGCTGCTCGAACAGGGTGCAACCGGCCTCGTGACGGTCTCCAACAACTGCGGCGTCGACGGTTGGGGCTTGGGCGTGCTGCTCGACGCCAAACGCATCAAAAGAACCACCGGTTCGTACGTCGGCGAAAATCGCGAATTCGAGCGTCAATACTTGCAAGGGGAACTTGAAGTCGAACTCGTTCCGCAAGGCACGCTCGCGGAGCGCTTGCGCGCGGGCGGATGCGGCATCCCCGCGTTTTATACGCCCGCCGGCGTCGGCACGCAAGTCGCGCAAGGCGGACTGCCCTGGAAACACAATCCGGACGGCAGCGTAGCCAAACCCTCGCCGAAAAAAGAGACGCGCTCGTTTCGCGGCCGCGACTACGTGCTCGAAGAAGGCATCGTCTGCGATTTCGCGCTCGTGCGTGCGAGCGTCGGCGATAGGCACGGCAACTTGATCTTTCACAAAGCGACGCGGAACTTCAATCCGCTCTGTGCGATGGCCGGAAAAATCACGATCGCCGAAGTCGAAGAACTCGTCGAGCCGGGCGAGATCGATCCGGAGCAGGTCCATTTGCCGGGCATTTTCGTACAGCGCGTCGTGCGCGTCGGCTCCGAAGGCAAACGCATCGAACGCGTCACCACCCGCAAGCGCGAGGCGAAATAACGATGGCGATAACGAGAACGCAGCTTGCGGCGCGCGTCGCGCAAGAGTTACGCGACGGCGAGTACATCAATCTCGGCATCGGTTTGCCGACGCTCATTCCGAATTATCTGCCGCCGGGTGTGACCGTCGTACTGCAGAGCGAGAACGGCATCTTGGGCATGGGCCCGTATCCGTACGAAGGCGAAGAAGATCCCGACCTCATCAACGCCGGAAAAGAGACGGTCACGCTGCTTCCCGGCGCCGCTTTCTTCGATTCATCGCTCTCTTTCGGCATGATTCGCGGCGGGCACATCGACCTGGCGGTGCTGGGCGCGATGCAAGTATCGGAAAAGGGCGATCTCTCGAACTGGATGATTCCCGGCAAGATGGTCAAGGGCATGGGCGGCGCGATGGATCTCGTGCACGGCGCCAAGTACCTCATCGTCATGATGGAGCACGTCGCCAAAGGCGGCGTACACAAGATCGTCAAGGAGTGCGATCTGCCCTACACCGGGCGCGGCGTCGTCAACCGCATCATCACCGACATGGCGGCCATCGACGTGACCCCGCAGGGTCTGGTGCTGCGGGAGCTGGCGCCGGGTGTGACGCTCGACGAGGTGCGCGCGGCGACCGGCGCGCCGCTCGCGGTTCCCGAGCAGCCGAAGGTGATGCGCATTCCCGAAGGCGTCGCCTAGTGCAGGTGAAACCGCCGGCGCACGTCGCGAATGTGCGAATCGCGCGTGGGCGGTTTCCCAAACCGCGCGCGATCATAATGCGGTGAGAAAGGGCGCTCGAGTGCGTCGAGCGCGTCCACCGCTTGCCTTACCGCCTGCAGCCAAACCGGATCGTCTTCGCGCGGCGCGCTCGTGAGCGTTTCGATGCGTTCGAGCAGCGCATTCTTGCGCGCGATGTTCTCCGGAGTGGCGCTGTGCAGGCATACGCCGTAGACGCCCTGCATGTACGTCTGCCATACTTCGTCGGGATCGAGCGACGTGAGTTCCTGCGCTTGCATCTCTGCGCAAAGCCGCGCCTTGAATCGCGCTTCGTCCGTCTCCAGATCGAAATAATCGGCGGGATAGAACGCGCTTCCGTCCGGTAGGACGTACGAAGGGGCCGGTCCTTGCGCGGGGCGCGCGTGCAAACACATGAAGTGCTCTTCGACGTACGCGATGTCGTCGCAGGTATATTCGAGCGTGCTTTCCATGCGTCCAGTTTAACTGGCTATCGTTTCGCCCGCCGTCAAATCGAGGCCGAAGACGCGCTTCAAAAATGCGCGCCCGCTCTCGGTGAGTTCGAGCGCGCGCGGTTCGCCGCGCCTGCGCAGCACGTTCGCCTCGAGCAGCACTTGCAGCAGCGCCGCGCCGAGCGGTCCCGAGATATGATGCCGCCGCTGCGTCCAGTCGATGCATGCGCGAACGTGCGCGTGCGGGTCGCGCAGCAGCGCCCGCGTGTCCACGCCCGCGCGCAGAAAGATCTCGCGAGCGCCGTCGCGCAGACGAAAGCCCTCTTCCTCCGTTTCGAGCGCACCGCTGCGCACGAGTGCTTGCGCCAGGGCGAGCGCGAGTTCACCCGCGAGGTGGTTGTAGCAGGAGCGCGCGAATCGCAGGCGCTGCATGCGCAGCGAATCGCGGAGCGAGCGAACCGGCGCCGGAGGAGCGATAGCTCCGAGCGCTTCGAGCGCTTGGGCGATTTCGGGCCGGGCGAGTTCGTAGTAGCGGTGACGTCCTTGCGAACGAACGCGAATGAGGCCGCCTTCGAGCAGTTTGTTCAAATGCGCGCTCCCGGTTGCGGGTGAAACGCCGGCGGCGCGCGCGAGCTCGCCGGCGGGCATGGCGCGTCCGTCGAACAGCATCGCGAGCATCGCCGCCCGTGCGGGCTCTCCCGCGAGCGCTGCGACAAAGGCAAAATCCGGTTCGTTCACGCCCGTATCATAGCGCGCGCACGTTTCGATGCAAGCCTAAACGTGCTTACATCGCCTCCGCGCGAGCGAAGGCCACGCCTTGCCCGCCGATGCGCCTGGAGGCCAGCGCCACGAGAAGCAGCGTTTCCAGCAGCGAGCATGCAACGCCGCCGGCGATGGCCCATATCGGCTGCATCGGATGCATGATCAGCAGAACCGTTCCAACCACGGCGGGCGGAGCCGCGAACAGATAGGTGAGCGTGGCGCGCACGATCGCGAGCGGACCGCGCTGGTCGATCGTGGACGGAAAAATTGAGTAGATGACCAGGCCGACGGCGCGCAGATGAAGCACGAGCGTAATGGCAACCGGTATTCCGGCTACGGCAATGACGCCGGCGTGCAGGACGAGCGCCCAGACGGCGATGCCGATACCGATGCACGCCGCCAGGCGCCACGAGGTTGCCGCGGTCCACGCAACGAGCCGCAGCCAAAGCGGATCGCCGCCCATCCACCAGAGCGGTTTCGAAATATCGCTCGAGAGCCCGATCGCCGAACCCATCGCGACGAAGATGACGATCATGTTGCCGGCCATGTAGGCCAGGCCGAGCGCCTCTTCGATCTCGTTGCGCGAACCGGCGACGACGTGCCCGAAGAAACCGCCCACGCCGGCGCATACCAGCAGACCGAAATAAAACATGCGCTGCATCGAAGGCGATCGCACGAAGGCGATCCACTCTTTCCAAACCACCGTCCACGGCCCGCGAAAGACGCGGAACATCGCATGCGAGAGCGCCGTCTCACGGTGCTCGTAGCGGTGTTCGATGTTGAAGCCCGCGCTGGCGCGCGTCTGCCGCTCGCGGAACGCGAGAACGCGAAGCGAAGACGCGTAGAGATCGGGATATAGGCCCTTGCCGCAGGCATACGAGAGCGCGATGACGCCGAACCCTGCGGCGTAGAGCGCGCCCAGTGCCAATGGATTTGCACCGAAGATCGCGTTGAACGCGTAGCCCAGTCCGAAATGCTCGATGCTGCGCGCCCACGGCAGCGTCGGAGCTCCCGGCTGCAGGCTCGTCAAGAGCACGATCATGGGCAGAATGCCGGCCGCTGCAACGACGCTGGCCAAACTCTGCGCGCTGCGCTTGCCGACGATGCGCCGCAGTTTGAGCATCGGAATTGCCGTACCGGTCGCCACGATGGTCCCGCCGATCGTCGCAAGACCGATGCCCGCGAGCGTACCGGAGCGCGAAAAGATCAGTGCGTAGATCAGGACGGTGAACGCCATGCGCCCTACCGCTGCGGCGGACCGGCGAAGTTGCAGCCAGAGCACCACGAGCGGCTCGGGAATGGGTGAGCCGCTCAGGAAGCGCGCGTCGGATGCCGATGAGAACGCACCCACGATACCCGACGCGGCACCGTACATCAAAATCCCGAGAAAGGTAAGGTATGCGAAAAATAGCGTGCTGGCGTAGGGCTCGGGCACGTTTACGAGCGCGAACGCGCGATTGCCGTGCTGACGGACGACCGTTATCACGATGAAGTAGCCGAAGACCAGCAGATACATGACCGCGCGCGCAGGCTGGTGAAGCGCCTGCAGAATCCGGTTGATGATTTGCCGGTATTCCAGATACGCGAGCGCGCGAACGTGCGCGATCATCGCGTGAGTTCTAAGAACAAGTCTTCGGCATTTGCCCTCGTCCCGGTGCGCGCTCGCAATTCTTCGAAGGTGCCGGAGGCAATGGTGCGTCCGTTCTTGAGAATGACCACGCGGTCGCAGATGCTCTGTGCCTGCTCGAGCATGTGCGTGCTGATGACGACGGCTTTACCGTGCGAACGTAAATCGTGAATGATCTGGCGCAATTCGCGCTGGCCCAGGGGATCCAGGCCGATCATCGGCTCGTCGAAGAGCACGACGGGCGTTGCAGCCAGAACGGTCGCGGCGACGAGCGTTTTTTGCCGCATGCCTTTGGAAAGCGCCGCGCCGAGGGTGCCGCGCTGATCGCTCATACCGAAACGCGCGAGCAGTTCTTGCGCGCGCAGTTCCCATCCGTCCGCAAGGCGGCAGCTTTTTGCCACGAAGACCATATGCTCCCAGACGGTGAGCATCGGGTAGACGTCCGGCGTCTCGGGAATCAGCGCGATCGTTTGACCGCGCGCCGAGTCGAGTTCGATGCCGTCCCACGCGAAGGAGCCGGCATCGGGGCGCAGCAGTCCGGCCGCGCATAAAAACGTGGTGCTCTTGCCGGCCCCGTTGGGGCCGAGCAGACCGACGATTTCGCCGCCGCGCACCTCGAACGATACGCCGTCGACGGCGATCTTATCGCCGAAGCGCTTGGTCAGGGCGTCGACGCGCAGAACGGGCATTGTCTGTTATGCCAGCGGCTTGCGCCCGTTCCCTGCGCGCGATCCGAATGAATACGAAAGGCACCGCCACCAGCGGCGCCAAGGCGCACGACGAAATTGCCGCAGCGTACGAGAGCCCGAAGCGCGTGAGCAATGCGGCGAGCAGCGCGCCCGCCGAGGTCCCGATGGCGAAGGAGAGGTTGTAGGCGCCCATCGCGGCTCCGCGCGTTCCCGGCGTGCTTTGTTCGAAAAACAGCCCGACGCCGACCGGAACGACCGCTGACCACGCGAAGCCCAGGAGCGCGCCCGCAGCGAGAACCGTGCCGGTGGTGTGCGCGTTCGCCGCGAGCAGACAGCCCGCGATCTGCGAGACGGCAACCGGAACCGTCATCAGACGCGGGCCGTATTTTTCGACGAACCGCCCCGCGGGATAACGGAACGCGGCGGTGACGATCGCCATCGACGTGAAGATCAGCGCGCCGTTCACGATGCCGCGCTGGGTGAACGTTACGACGGCGAGCGCGGTGTTCACGCCGCTCTGCATCGCCGCGGCGCTCAAGAACGCCAGCGCCGGCAGCCACGCGGAGCGCATGAGAATCAGACGCGAGCGGCGGCGAGGAATTCGCTCGTGCTTCTGCGGCAGAAACCACAGCACCGATCCGCCGGCTACGGTAATGAGCGCTCCATACGCAAATTGATCCCGGCCGACGCCGCCGTTCCACAACCACACGCCCACCGCCGGCGCAAAGGCGAAGACGAGATTGGCGATCATGCCCAGCGTAGAGACGGCGGAAACGGAGCGATCGCGCGGTATGATCTCGGCGACGTACGCAAACTCCGCGGTAACATAGCTCATCATCGAAAAGCCGCGCAGCCCCATGAGCACTCCGCCCCAAACCGGGCCGTGCAGAAACGTCATGCCGAGCGTCGAGAGCGCCATCAAGATCACGGACGCCCGAATCGTCTTGAGCCGTCCGATGCGATCGACGACTGCGCCCACGGGAATGCTGCCGAAGAGCTGCGCGAAGAGGCCGCCGCCCATCGCGAACGCGACTTCGCTGTGCGTGGCGCCGTCGCGAAGCAAGGCCAGCGGCAGCGCTCCCGTCGGCAGGTTACATGCGAATTCGCTTACGAGCGTGGAGATGATTAAAAAATAGAAGGGGCGCTGCTTCAAGACGACGCGACGTTTCGCGATTCGTCACGAAATTGCTTGCGGTACAAGCGCGCGTATTCTCCGCCGCGTGCCAGCAGAACGGCATGCGTGCCGCGCTCGACGATGCGACCGCGCTCCACGACGAAGATAACGTCGGCCGACAAAATCGTCGAGAGGCGGTGCGCGATCACCAGGCTCGTGCGCCCGCGCATGAGCGGAACGAGCGCCGCTTGTATGGCTGCCTCGTTGTGCGAATCGAGCGCGCTCGTCGCCTCGTCCAAGATCAGGATTTTCGGATCTTTGAGCAGCACGCGCGCTATCGCCAAACGCTGACGCTCGCCGCCGGAGAGTTTATGTCCGCGCTCGCCGACAATCGTCTCGTATCCGGCCGGAAGCGAGCTGATGAAGTCGTGAATGTTGGCGGTGCGTGCGGCGGCGTGCAGC
The DNA here is from genome assembly GCA_035279385.1 of Vulcanimicrobiaceae bacterium. Taxonomy (GTDB): domain Bacteria; phylum Vulcanimicrobiota; class Vulcanimicrobiia; order Vulcanimicrobiales; family Vulcanimicrobiaceae; genus DATGJX01. Next base: position 9,886 of record DATEHZ010000011.1, read on the forward strand.
TCTTCCTGCGTCGCATCGGGCTTCGCGTAGCGCAGATTCGAGGCCACCGTGTCGTGAAAGAGATAGGTTTCCTGCGTGACGATGCCGATGTCGCGGCGCAGCGATTCGAGCGTGAGCGTGCGAACGTCGTGTCCGTCGACGAGCACGCGTCCGGCATTGGGATCGTAGAAGCGCGGAACGAGCTGCGTAATCGTCGTCTTGCCTCCTCCCGAGGGACCGACGAATGCCGCAACCTGACCCGGCTCGATATGAAAATCCACCTCATCGAGGACCACGCGTTCGCTCGAATACCCGAACGTGACACGCTCGAAGCGGATATCGCCGTGCACGGCGTCCAGCGCGATCGCTTGCGGCGGCTCGTATTCCTCGGGCGTCATGTCGAGATAGTCGAAGATGCGCTCGAAGACGGCAAGCGCGCTCACGATCTGTACTTGAATGCCGGCGAGCGAGGCCGCGGGACCGTACAGCCGCTGCTGGATGTAGCTGACGAATGCGACGACCACGCCGATCGCGATGGAATGTACGAGCGCGAGCCAGCCGCCGCCGAGCCACACGATTGCCGGGCCGATGATGACCATCGCGGTAAGCGCCGCGATGAACCAGCGGCCGACCATCGCCAGACGCACCTCCAACTCCATGAGCTGCGTGCCGGCTTTGTAGAATCGAGTCTTCTCGAACGCTTCGCGCGCGAACGATTTGATGAGCGTGATGCCGGAGATCGAAAGCGTCTCTTGCGTAATCGACTCGATCTGATCGCGCTGCTCGCGGGTTTGCCGCCGGATCTCGTACATGCGCCGTCCGACCGGGGAGAGGGGCAGCACCATGAGCGGAACGATGGCAATAGAAAGCAGTGCGAGCCGCCAGTTCCACACGAACATCCAGGCGACGGTCGTGACGATCGTGACGAAGTTCGTGAGCAGCGTCGTCAGCGTGCCGGTGACGACGTTGTCGATGTTGTCGACGTCGCTCGAGACGCGGTTCATGATCTCGCCGGTCTTCGTACCGGTGAAGAACTTGAGCGGCATCTTGTGCAGATGCGAGACGAGGCTCACGCGCATGTCGCGCATGATGCCCTCGCCGACGATCGAGTTCAGATAGCCCTGCGCGACGGTAAGCAGCATCGTCACGACCGCTGCGGCGAGCATGCCTCCCACGTCGAACGCCACTTCACGGAAACTGCCGTGCGGAATCGCCTTGTCGATGATGTCCGCAATGAAATACGCGGGCGCGAGCCCGATGAGCGCCGACACGACGATGCACAGCAGCACGAACGTTTGCTGCCGCCAATAGGGCGCAAAGAGCGCGCCGATGCGCCGCCAGTCCACGCGTTTTTGCACGTGAGGCTTATCGGGCCTATACATGTTCGACCACATCAAGTGGCCGCCGGACATCATGTTAAGAGGCGCTCCGGCCCAGCCTGCGCGCCCCCCACTTCGTGGGACCCCCGAACCTCATGGCGCCTACAATCGCTGCTGACATAAGCTCTCCCCGAGGGCGCCGCGTTCGTTAATGCGGAACAGTCATTTGGTGGAGGGTGACTTTGTTGCCTTCGGGGTCGTTGAACGAGGATAATTTGCAGACGGACGTATCGTAGATGTTTCCGACCTCGACGTCTTTCGCTTTTAGGTCTTCGACCGTTTTTTCGATGTCGTCAACTTCAAATGCCAACCCGCCGACGGGTGCGATCTCGGCCCAGTCCGCCGTCATGATGGCGAACCAGCCGCCCCCCACCTGGGCGTCCACGTATTTTTCGACGCCTTCCTCCGAAAACGGCGTGCCGAACTTCAACCCCAGCGTATCCGTGTAAAACGCGCGCAGAGATGCCACGTCCTTGGCTGGATAGGCGGTAAACGCGATATCTTTTACCATGCTGCCTGCAACAGCGCCAGGCCGGCGGGCGGTTTCGCTCGGGCAGAAGAAAGGGCCGCCCAGCGGCCCTGTAATTCGGAGTGAACGGCTTACGGTTTCTGCGGCGGCAGCAGATTCGTGACGTCGCCGCACAGCGTCGGCGTCCCCTGCACGACGATTACGTGCGGTGCGGAGGTCAACGCTTCGATCGACACATTTTGCAGCGTCGTCATCGTTCCGCCGGTCGTCGCGCCGGTGCTTGTTCCCGAGGCGGCGTTATTCGTACCAACCATCAAGTCGTAGGTTTTGCCGCCGGTCTTCATGGCGGCGCCGCCCATGTTTTTGCACGTGCCCTCTGCGAGCATCGCTTTTCCGCTCGCCACGTATCCTTGGGGTAAGTGCAGCGTCACCAGCAGATTTGGACCCTGCTGCGAGAGTACGGCTGAACCGGCCGGCCCTTTCTTACCGGCCGGGACGAGTGTCACGGCACCGCCGGCTTGCATAGTGCCCGAAGGACTCGGAGTTGCGGAAGGCATTTGAGCGACCGCTGCGCCTTGCATTGCAAATGCAATCGCCAAGGCGCCGATCAAGGTTTTCATACTGGATTAGGTACCCGCCGGTATCGCTCTTAACCGCGGTACGCCCGCCCTATTTCTTGCCGTTGCGAAGAGCGGAGAGTTCTTTGAAGAGCTTCTTTTCTTTGTCCGAGAGATCGGTCGGTAATTGTCCGATCAGGCGAACGTACAGATCGCCCGTGCCGCCGTTGCGTACTTTCGGCATGCCTCTGCCGGAAAGACGCAGCAGCCGGTTGTTCTGCGTGCCGGCGGGCACGGTCATGGTGACCTGTCCGCCCATCGTCGGAACCTTCACTTCTCCGCCGAGCACGAGATCGTAAATGCTCACGGGGAGGTCGACGTAGAGATCGTCGCCTTTGCGTTTATACGTCGGATCGTCGAGCAATTTCACCACCAAAAACAGATCGCCGCCGGGCCCTCCCGCGACGCCGCTGCCGCCTTGGCCGGCCAAACGGATACGCTGGCCTTCACCGATGCCTTTGGGAATCGTGACTTCGAATTTCTTCGTGCCCAGCAGCCGTCCGGTGCCGTGGCAGTGCGCGCAGAGACCGCCGCGATCCGTGCCGGTGCCGTGGCAGCGCGGGCAAACGTCTTCGACTTGCAGCGAGACGGATTTCTTGCCGCCGTCGTAGACGTCGCGCAGCGAGAGCTCGATCGTCGTCTCGAGATCTTGTCCGCGCTGCGCAAAGCCCGTGCTCTGCGCGGTGTTGCGTTTGCCGATGCCCGAGAAGAACATGTCGAAGAAATCGGAGAAGCCGCTCGGACCGCCGCCCGCGCCCCCGCCGGCGGCTCCGAAATCGCCGAAGCCGAAATTGAACGTTTCGTGCTGCGCGTTGCGGTAGCGGCGCTGCTGCTCCGCTTGCTGCGCGGCCTGCTGCCAATTGCTGCCGAGAACGTCGAATTTCCGCCGCTTCTCGGGATCGCCGAGCACCTCGTAGGCCTCTTGGATCTCTTTGAATTTTTCCTCGGCGTCTTTTTGATTGTTCGGGTTGGCATCGGGATGCCACTTGCGCGCGAGCTTGCGATACGCCGACTTTATGTCTTTTTCCGGCGCACTCTTGGGCACCCCGAGAATTTCATAATAGTCTTTATAGTTCATTTGAAAAGGCGCTCCGGCCTAGCCTGCGCGCCCCCCACTTCGTGGGGCCCCCACACCATGGGCGCCACGAAAGCGTGTGCCGTCATGCACCCTCCCCGTGGGCGCCTGAAGCATTCACCTGATTCTTTGCGACGATCACCTTCGCGGGACGCAGCAACTCTTCGCCGATGGTGTACGCTCTTTGCGCTTCATGAAGTACGGTATCGTCTTCCACGCCGTGCGCTTGCTGCGTGCCGATCGCCTCGGCGAGTTTCGGATCGAATTTCTGCCCCTTGAGCGAGAGCGGTTTCACGCCCTCGACACCGAGCACCGATTCGAACCCTTTGAGCGTCTGCTGCACGCCGTTGCGAAGCGCTTCGAGCGAGGTCTCTTCGACCGAGAGCGCGCGCTCGAGATTGTCGAGCACCGGTAAGAAGTTCTTGAGCAATTCGCGCTTGCCCGACTCGGCAATCTCGCGGAACTGGCGCTCGATCCGCTTCTTGTAATTTTCGAAGTCCGCCATCGCGAGCAGAAACTTGTTGTAGTTGTCTTCGGCGCGTGCGTTCGCCGCGTCGAGCTGCGCCTGCAGATCGGCGCCGCTCTCGCCGTTTTCGGAGGCAGTCGGGACGTCTGCTTCTGTTACGTATTCGTCTTGCATAATTACACATGCCTCGACGAGCTCAGCATGACGATGTCACGCTGAGCCCGCCGAAACGCTACGTCCTTTACTTTGCTTCCTTGAACTCGGCGTCGATGACGTCTTCCGCAGGCTGCTGCTCTTCGGCAGCGGCTTCACCTTGGGTCGCACCCGCGGTTTGGCCGTCCTGCGCTGCGCCGTTCGCGCCCGTCGTCGTCTTCTGGTAGAGCAGCTCCGCCATCTTGTAGCTGGCTTGCTGCAGACGCTCGATTGCGGGTTTGAGTTCCGCGACCGTTGCGTTCTCGTGCAGACGCCTCAGTTCCGAGAGCGCGCTCTCGACCTCGCCGCGTGCGCCGGCGTCGAGTTTGTCGCCGACTTCCTTGAGCGATTTCTCGGTCGAGTATACGAGGCTCGACGCTTGATTGCGCACTTCTGCCTCTTCGCGTTTGGTCTTGTCCGCCGCGGCCTGCATCTCCGCATCTTTGACCATGCGTTCGACTTCGTCTTTGGAGAGATTCGTCGATGCGGTGATCGTGATCTGCTGCTCTTTGCCGGTGCCGAGATCTTTCGCGCTCACGTTTACGATGCCGTTGGCGTCGATGTTGAACGTGACTTCGATCTGCGGCACGCCGCGCGGCGCAGCCGGAATGCCTTCCAGGCGGAAACGTCCCAGCGTCTTGTTGTCCACGGCCATCGGGCGTTCGCCTTGCAGCACGTGAATGTCGACGGAGGTTTGGCCGTCTTCGGCCGTGGTGAAGACCTGCGATTTCTTCGTCGGGATCGTGGTGTTGCGTTCGATGAGCGCCGTCATCACGCCGCCGAGCGTTTCCAGGCCCAGCGAGAGCGGCGTCACGTCGAGCAGAACGACGTCGCGCACTTCACCTGCGAGTACGCCGGCCTGAATCGCCGCGCCGACCGCGACGACTTCGTCCGGGTTGACCGAGAGGTTGGGTTCCTTGCCGGTGAGTTTCTTGACGAGTTCCTGAACGACGGGCATGCGCGTCGACCCGCCGACCATGACGACTTCGTCGATCTGCGAGATGTCGATCTTCGCGTCGGCCAGCGCGTTCTTGAACGGCTGAATGCACCGATCGGTCAAGTCGCTGGTGAGCTCTTCGAACTTCGCGCGCGTAAGCGTGAAGTCGAGGTGTTTGGGACCGCTTTGGTCCGCCGTGATGAACGGCAGATTGATGCTGGTCTGAACGACGGACGAGAGTTCGATCTTGGCTTTTTCGGCCGCTTCGGTGAGACGCTGCATCGCCTGCTTGTCGCCGCTCAGATCGATGCCCTGATCCTTACGGAACTCGCCAACGAGCCACTCGACGATGCGGTGATCGTAATCGTCGCCGCCGAGATGCGTGTCGCCGTTGGTCGCTTTCACTTCGAACACGCCGTCGCCGACTTCGAGAATCGAAACGTCGAACGTACCGCCGCCCAAGTCCCAAACAAGAATCGTCTCGCTGCCCTTCTTGTCCAGGCCGTACGCGAGCGCAGCGGCCGTGGGTTCGTTGATGATCCGCATGACCTCAAGACCCGCGATCTTGCCGGCGTCTTTGGTCGCCTGGCGCTGCGAGTCGTTGAAATATGCAGGGACCGTGATGACCGCCTTGGTCACCCGCTCGCCCAGATAGTTGCTCGCGTCGTTCACGAGCTTCTGGAGAATCATCGCCGAGATCTCTTGCGGCGAATACTCTTTGCCGTCGATCTTGACGTGATAATCCGTTCCCATGTGCCGTTTGATCGACGCGATCGTACGGTCGGGATTGGTGATTGCTTGTCGCTTCGCGAGTTGCCCCACGAGGCGCTCGCCGGTTTTGGTGAATGCCACCACCGACGGGGTCGTACGCGACCCTTCGGCGTTGGCGATAACGGTGGGCGAAGAGCCCTCCATCACGGCTACGACGGAGTTCGTCGTGCCCAGGTCGATGCCGACCACTTTAGCCATCTAGTTGTTCTGCCTTTCCGAACTCATGGACCAGCTGTTCCCGCGAGGGTACTAGGCCTTGCCGCTTACTGAGCTACAAGGATAGTTACGGTCTCATCATACTACGCGATTCCACCGTTCTTGTTCCACCATATTAGACAGAACCGTTGGGTCCAAGGTTGCAGGAAAACCCTGCCAAATCGGCCGAGGTTGAAGTATACAGGTCGGTATAGTATGATACACCAAGAGGTATAGTTGAGTATGCCGCTTGGTATACCGTCATATGACGACCGCGTACGGAATCTGCCCGCGCCCGCATTGTTCGGCAGCCGAATGCGGACCGGACTCCTCATGCTGGTTGCCGTGCTCGAAGAAACCTATCCCGCCGAACTGGCCCGTTACTTGGGCGCTTCGATCTCCTCGGTCGCGCGCACCCTCGATAAGGTGGAAGACGAGGGACTAGTTGCCACGCGGCCTCTGGTCGTCCGTTCGGTCACGTTGAATCCCCTCTATCCGGCCGCGAAGGAGCTCCGAGCGCTGCTCTTGCGGCTGGCCGAGGGCTACCCCCAATATCAAGAGCTGAAAGAATCCCGCCGCGCGCGGCCTCGCCGGCGCAACAAGAAGCTGTGATAAACCAGGAGTCCACGCTTGCGGACGTCGCTTTCGCCGTGGCCGGCGCGCTCGAAGCACGCGGCATTTCGAGCGTACTAACCGGCGGGAGCGCTGCCGCCCTTTATGCCCCGCAAGCGTACATGTCGGATGACGCCGATTTTGTTTTGGAGCGCGACGAACCGCTGAGCGAGGTCGCCGCCGCACTGCAGCAAATCGGCTTTACGCGCGATGGTAAGTCGCGGATTTTTTTTCATCCCAACTCGCGGTTCACCATCGACTTTCCGAAGGGGCCTCTTGCCGTAGGCGGCGACTACGTTCGACAAACGGATACGCTCGTTCGCGACGGCCGCCGGCTGAGAATTCTGACGCGGCTGGATTGCGTACGCGATCGGCTGGCGCATTTTTATCACTGGACCGATTACACCGCGCTCAATGCGGCGCTTGCAGTTGCGGCACGGTTCGACGAGCACGACCTGCAAAAGCTGCTCGAGTGGACGCAGCGCGAATCCCCGGAGCTCGTACCGAAGTTCGAGGAATTCGTTCTCCGACTGCGAGCGCGGCGTGCTCGAAAAAAATAGAGGCCGCGTGAGCGGCCTCTATCATCGTGCTATGGGTTCTGGTCGGGCGGACCTTGTTCGTCGGGATTTTGCTGGTCGGGCCCTTGCTGGTACCCGCTCTGGCTCGGCCGCGAGCCGAGCGTGACCTCAACCAGGTGTTTGGTGCCTTGCGACCAGACCTCGAGCGTCACTTTGTCGCCGGCGTGCAGTTTGGCGATGTCCTTGGAGAGCGACTGGTAATCGTTGTAACCCTTGCCGTTCATCTTGAGGATGACGTCGCCCGGGTTGATGCCCGCCTGATCGGCGCCCGAACCGCTGATGACTTGCGTAACGCCGACGCCGCCCTGACCGCGATAGCCGGTCTGACTGCGGAAGCCCTGCGTTATCGGAGCCAGCCCGACGCCGAGGAACGCCTGCACGGGCGGTTCGGTAATGCCGGGATGCGCGATCATCTGCTCGACCGTGCGTTTGACGGTGTTCGACGGAATCGCGAACCCGATGCCTTCGGCACCTCCGCGCAGCGTCGACTGGTTCACGCCGATCACCTCACCGTTTATGTCCATGAGCGGACCGCCGGAATTGCCGGGATTGATCGGCGCGGAGGTTTGGAGCAGGCCTTTGAACGTGATCGTTTGGCCCGTTTCCGTTTGAATCGGTTCGGTGCGGTTGAACGCGGAAACCACGCCCACGCTCACGCTTTGCTGCAATTCGAACGGCTCGCCGATCGCGATCGCCCACTGGCCTTGCTGCAGTTTGTCCGAGTCCCCGAGCGTGAGCGCCGGCGGCAGATTCTTGGTGTCCACGCGAATCACCGCGAGGTCCGCGCCCACGTTGGCGGCGATGAGCTTCGCCTTGGCACGCGTGTTGTTGGGGAAGAGCACGGTGATGTCGCTCACCTGCGCGTTGGGCACGGGCGGACGTACCACGTGCGCGTTCGTCACGATGTCGCCCTTATCGTCGAAGACGAATCCCGAGCCGGATGCCTTGCCGCGGAACGGCTGAACGATGCCGGGGCCTTGCTGGCCGAAGAATTGCTGCAGCAGCGGATCGACCGGGATGTACTGCTTGCCGTTCACCGTGACGCTGATTGCCACGACCGATGGTTTCGTCCGTTTGACGGCGTTGACGATGCGATCTTGGTCGCTGCCGCCGCCGCTCAGCGGGGCCGCGCTCACTGCGGGCGGCGTCCCGTTCGGGCCTGCGACGTTCGAAAAGTGCGTGCTCGCATAGAGCATCATGACGAATGCGCCGACGATCGCACCTACAAGGGCGACGATCGCCGTGGGCATCAGACGAGTTTTCACGTAAGAAGTTCCTCCGGCGGTTTCTACCCTCCACCATTACCAAAAGTAGCGGGCCGCTCGCTTAAGATTTGATGAGAGTCGGGCGCGCGGGCGGGCCGTCCGACACGATCAACCCGTCCAGGACGCGCAAAATGCGCTTCGCATGCGAGGCGACGTTTTCATCGTGGGTCACCATGATGATCGTGCGCCCGGAGGCGTTCAGCCGTTCGAACAAACTGAGAATCTCGACGCTCGTCTTCGAATCCAGATTGCCCGTCGGCTCGTCGGCGAGCAGTACCGCCGGATCGTTGACCAAAGCTCGCGCGATGGCGACGCGCTGCTGCTGTCCGCCGGAGAGCTCGTTGGGTTTGTGCTTCGCGCGATCGGCCAGGCCCACTTCCGCCAGCCGCGCCATCGCGGCCTCGTTTCGCTCGCGCGCCGGAATGCCGGCGTAAAAAAGCGGGAGCGCGACGTTCTTGAGCGCGTCGGTGCGCGCGAGCAGATTAAAGCCTTGAAACACGAAGCCGAGTTTCTTGAGGCGAATCTGCGCGAGGGCGTTGTCGTCGAGTCCCGAAACGTCGACGCCGTCGAGCAGATACGTTCCGCTCGTCGCGCGATCCAAACAGCCCAGCACGTTCATCAGCGTCGATTTTCCGGAACCCGACGGTCCCATGATCGCGACGTACTCGCCGCGTTCGATGGTAAAACTCACGCCGCGAAGCGCCTGCACCTCGAGCGCTCCGGATGAATAGGTCTTGGTGACCTCGCGGCAGTTGATGGCCTGTGCCGAGTTATTCATATCGCAATGCTTCTATGGGATCAAGTGCGGCGGCGCGGTACGCCGGATAGGTCCCGAACGCGAGCGTAACGACGGCTGCGAACGCGAAGGCGATGATCAGCGACTCCACCCACGGCAGCGGCGCGACGTAGCCGGTGAGTTTGACGATGGCGAGCGAATTGACCATGCCGCCGATGAGCAGCCCGATGCCGCAGCCGATGCCGCAGCCGATGCCGCAGAGCAGCAGCGCTTCGATGAAGAACTGCGCGAGAATCTGCGCGCGCGTGGCGCCTATCGCTTTGCGAACGCCGATTTCGCGCGTGCGCTCTGTGACCGAAACGAGCATGATGTTCATGACGCCGATGCCGGCAACCAGCAGCGATATCGCGCCGATGACGCCGACGACGATGGTGACCGCGCCGAATATGCCGTTGATGCCGCCGGTGATCTGGGCCTTGTCGGTCGAGTTGTACTGCAGTTCCGGATTGCCGTGCAGGCTGCGCAGTTTTTGGATTACCGCCAGTTCGGTTTGCGGAATCTGCGAGGCGTCGTCGACGACGATGCGCACCGCGCCCACTTTGCTGCCGCGCATGTACTGCTGCAGAATGGTCGTGTACGGGGCATAGATGTCGCCGCCGAACTGCGCGTTGAGCAAGCCGCTTCGAGGCGGGGCGAGTACGCCGATGATCTCGTAGCGGTGCGGGCCGATGTAAATCGAGCTGTTGACGGCGTTCTCTCCGGGCGAGAACAACCGCTGATAGGCGCGATCGGTGATGACGGCGACGTTTGCGCCCTCTGAAATATCGGCCTTCGAGATGCGGCGGCCGCCCTGCAGCGCGTTGTTGTTGAAGGGCTGCGCCGCATCTCCGGTGATGAAGTAGCGTGCCTGCTTGTGGGCGTGGCGTACGAGATCGTTCGCGCCGGTGAGAGGAATCGCCACGGTGACGTTCGGCAGCGACCCGAGCGCCGCGATGTCGTTCTGCGAAATGAGCGCCTTGGCGTAATTGCTCTGCGTACTGTTCGGGAAGATGAAGAACGTATTGTCCGAGAGATTTCCGAGTGCGCCGTCCACGGCGCCCGCCATACTCTTGCCGAGGGTTTGAATCGCGACCACGGCCGCGACACCGATGATGAGGCCGAGCATGGTCAGCAACGAACGCGCTTTGTTGGAAAAGAGCACGCGCAGCGCTTCCTCCACGTACATCACGAGCGGAGCGCCTCGATGGGATCCATCGCCGCCGCCCGGAACGCCGGATAGAGCCCGAACAAGATACCGATCACACCCGAAAAACCGAGCGCAATCGAAACGATGAGCACGTACGGAATCACGACAGCGCCGACTTGTTTGCTGAGCAGCTCCGCGCCGCCGATGGTAACCGCCAGGCCCAGGAGCATTCCGCTGGCGCCGCCCGCAAGCGAGAGCAGCAGCGCCTCCATGAGGAACTGCAGCGCGATGTCGCCCTTGCTCGCACCGATGGAACGGCGAATGCCGATCTCGCGCGTGCGCTCCGTCACGCTGACCAGCATGATGTTCATGATGCCGATGCCGGCGACCAGCAGCGCAACGCCGCCGATGGCCGAGAGTCCCGTACCGACGATGCCGAGCACGTTTTCGAATCCCCGGACGAACGCCTGCGCGTCCTGCACGTTGTACTGCGCGCGCTCGCCGTGAATGTGCTGCAGCGCTTTCTTCGCGAGATTCCCGACGGCCGTTGCGTCGTCTTCGTTTGCGGGATAGACCAAAATGCCGTCCGGCGGCGAGGGGTGCAGGCGATTGAACGTCGTGTAGGGCACGATCACCGTGTTGGAAACCGTGCCGCTGAACAAACTGCCCTGCATCGCGGGATAGACGCCGACGACCGTTACGTGGTTGCCGTCGATCGTGATGTCTTTGCCGATCGCGCTCCCGTCGCCGAAGAAACGCTCCGCGACGTCGCTCGAAATATCGGCCACGCGCGCCGCCTCCGAGACGTCTTCCGCGCCGATTCTACGCCCGGCCGCCAGCACGATCGAATCCGGATGATACGAACCGTCGACGCCGATTTGATAATACTGAACCTTCGAACCGTAACGCACCGGCAGCGAGAGCTGATAGAACGGCTGCACCGACGCGGCTTGCGGACCCAGTTCTTCCGCGACGCGTCGCACGTCGGCAAAGCGGATCTGCGCGAGGCTCGGATAGTCCTGCGTGCGATCGACGAAGACAAAGACCGGCGAAGGGCCGAACGATGAAATCGTCGCGGCTATGCCGCTTGTCGCGCCTTTGCTGATGCCGAACACCGCGATGATCGACGCAGAACCGATGATCATGCCGGTGATCGTCAGAATCGAGCGCGCGCGATTGCGCCAAAGCGCCGCGGCCGCTTCGCCTGCATAGGCGAAGATGCGCGTCACGATGCGGGATGCGGTGAAGGCGAAGGCGCCACGGTCACGCGCACGCCCTCGCGAAGCGACGGGAGCGTTTTCGATACCACGACCGCGCCCGGTGCCACGCCGGCGAGCACGATCGTATCCGAGTCGTTCGATGCTCCGGTCTTGACCTGCACCTTGTGCGCGACGTCTTTACGCACGACGTAGACGTAGCTTTTGCCTTTGTCGTTGACGATGGCGGAACTCGGCACGAGCGTTGCGTGAGAAACGTCCGCCGTCAGCAAGTCCACGTCGACCGTCATGCCGTCTTTGAGGTAGGGCGGCGAGTCGTCCAAGCGGATCGTCGTGAGCACCTGTTTTGCGGTGCTCGAGGCATCCGTCGACTTCGTCGCGACGGGTGCGATCGAGGCCACATGCCCCGCGATGTGTTTGCCGGGGAAGTCTTGACCCGAAACGATCGCGCGCTGACCGGCATGCACGCTCATGACGTCCTGCTCGTCGACCTGCGCCTTGACGATGTAGCTGCCGCCTTCCGCAATCGTGAAAAGCATCTGCCCTTGTGCGACGGCGTCGCCCTGACGCAGCGGCGTAAGCGGATCGCCCGATTGCGTCGCAACCGTTTGGATGGTGCCCGAGAACGGCGCGACAATGCGCGTGAAACTCAATTGCTGCTGGTCGGCGGCGTTGGTGATCGCGGCCTTCTGCGCCGCCGCCTGTGCGTATTGAACGCTGTTCTCGCCGTAACCGGTCACGGCGCCGAGATTGAGTTGACGTACCGCTTGGTCGTAGGCGACCTGCATCTTGTCGAGCGTCGCCCGGTCGGTGTCGAGTAGATTGCGCGGGATGGCCTGCTGCTTATAGAGCGCGACGTCGGCGTCGTACACGCGCTTGGCCTCGTCCAGATTGGCTTTCGCGGTTTGGACTTGCCCTTCGTAGGTCACGCGCGCGTTCTGTTCGTTGATGCGCGCGGTGCGCACGTTCGCGGCCGCCGACGTATAGTCCGCGCGCGAACCGGCGGCCGCGGATTCGAGCGATGCGTTCTCGATCGTCGCAAGCAGTTGTCCGGCGTGCACGTAGTCGCCGGGTTTGGCGTCGATCTCACTGATGTTGCCGGCGACCAGCGTAGGGATCGTCGCCGCTCGCGGATGCTGCACTACGCCGTTCTCGGGCAACTTCGTTTGAAACGTTCCGAGCCTGACGGTCGCGGTGCTCACGGTGATCGCGTCCTGCGCGCTGTGGTTGGCGAATTTTGCAATGACGAGAATCACCACGATGCCGGCCGCGATGGCCGCAAGAGTGACGATGCGTTTCACGTTAGGTGCTCCCCTGAAGATCGGCCACGGCGGACTGCGGCGTGTAGGTGCCGAGCGCGACGCGCAGCTTCACGATCGCCTCGACATAGGCTACGCGCGCGTTAAACTCGTCGGTTTGCGCCGAGAGCGACGATTGCTGCGCCGCGAGCACGTCGGTCAAGGTTTTGATGCCGTGTTCGTACTGCAGTCTCGCGATGCGCGCGGCTTCGGAAGCGTAGCGGCTCTCTTCGCGAGCGGATGCCATCTGCGCCAGCGCGGTCTGCGCGCCGCGGTAGGCCTGACGCACGTCCAGCTCGACCTGCGTTTGAGCCGCTTGCACGTTCGTCTGCGCTTCGGAGATCTGCTCGTTGAGGTTTACGTGATTTGCATGGCGCGCGCCCCAGTCCAGGAGCGGAAGCGTGAACGTGCTCGTCACCCCGAGTTGCCAATAGCCGGGCGTGCCGCGCGCGATTTGCGCGCCGCCGGCGAACGCCGAGCCGGCGAACGTCGGCGAGAACTGGTTGCCGAACGACGCGAAGGTTTGAATTTGCGGAAACAGATCGGCGTCCGCCGCGCGCCGGTTCGTGCGCGCTATGGCGACGCCGTCATTCGCAGAGGCGACCTCCGGACGGTTCGCAAGCGCGAGGGTGATGAGCGCGTCGAGCGTTTGCGGCGGCAGCGGCGGCTGCGCCACCTGCACCGGCACGTCGAACTGCTCGTCCAGCGGCGCCCCGATGAGCTGCGCGAGCGATTCGCGTGCGTTTTCGGAATCCGCCTTCGCGGCGTCGAGTGTGTAGCGGCTCTTTTCTTCCTGCGCGTTCGCGCTGAGCACGTCGACGCCGGCCGCGACGCCGGCAGTTACTTTCGCCTTGGCAATTTTGACGAGCACGGCTTGATATTGGACGTCGCTCCGGTCCAGCGCAACGGTGTCGTTCTTGGATGCCAGGGTGTAGAACGCCGCCGTAACGTCGCTCGTGATCTGCTGCTGCGTCTTGTGCAGGTCCGCCTGCGACTGCTCGTAGGTTTGCTTGGCTGCGAGGGACTGCCAGAACGCGAGGCCGCCGTTGAACGTGTAGCTCGTGCCGATCTGCGCGGTATTTTGCGAATACACGTTCGCCTGCGGCACGCCGATGATCGCGTAGCCGGAGTAGTTTTGCGATTTCTGCATCGTGTTCTGCAGCGAGCCGTTCACGTTCGGCAAGGTCGCCGCGCGGCGAAGCAGATACTCGCTGCGCGCCTGCACGACCGCCGCGCGTTCTTTGGCGACGGTGGGACTATGATCGAGCGCGTAGCCGATTGCCTGCGAGAGCGAGAGTGCGGCGATGACGGTATGGAGCATCGGCTACGCTTTAACGCGCCGTGAAGAAGAAGTACAACCCCGCGAGCACCGTCGTGACGACTGCGCATGACGCGGCGTTGGCCTTCGAGACCTTCGCGACCCAGACCATCGCGATGGCAAGCACGATCGCCCCCCAGACGCTCACGACGTTGAAGGCGCCGAGAAACGCGACGATCTTCACGGGCGCGCCCTGCGCGAGCCAAGCCAGCGAGGGAACGGCGCGAAGCGCGTCCAGTATCGAATTGTAGCTCGCCGGCCCGCGCACGACCGCGATGAGCCCGGCGAGGAGCGAATACATTCCGGCGCCGATAACGGCGACGTTCATGGAAGCGCACCAGAGCTGCTTGAACGTTGCGTCGCCCTTGCCGGCCGTGCGGAAGACCAGCATGATCACGGCTTGCAGCAGTGCGACGACGAGCACGCTCACGGGCGCGATGAGCCAGCCGTAATGCATCGCACCGAGCGTTACGTCGAGCGCGTGCTGCTGCTGCTCGGGAGTGAGCGCCGCCAAGCGCGGATTCGCGGCGACTTGCGCCGGCCAACTCGATTGAAGGGCATGAATGGTCGCGGGGGTGGCAAGGTATTGACCCAACGTGGCCAGTGCGGCTGCGACGACGAACGCCCATCCCCACATCGGCACCACGCGCAGCGTTTCGAACGCCTCGCGTGGGGCGGTGACGACGTTTACAACGGTCGATAGACCGTTTGCCTTAGCGGCAGCCGGAGCGGACACACCCATAGTAGCCTCCTCGAAAATGCAAGTGCCGCAAACTTATAGCGAGCGCGGCAGGCGTTTGTTTCGCGGCTGGACGCCGCTTTACCGCTCTTGGGCGTATCCGGCCGTCCCCGGCGACGCCCGGCAAGGCGACGGAAGCAGTTGCCCGGTGATTCCACGCGATGCTATCGTGGCGGTGCGTCGCCGCGAGATTGCGTCCACTCGGCTCATTCTTCCAGGTTTGCTCCTTGCGGCGGCACTGTTGGTCGCAAATCATCTGATCCCCAAGCCTCTCGCCGTTGCCGGTTTGCTCGCGATCGACGTTCTGTTTCTGATCTTTTGTCTGCGGCTTGCCCGTGCCATGCGAACGCCGGAAGCGTGCAGCGAGATGCCCGAACAGCGTTTGCAACGCGTGCTCGTTCAATTTTTCCCGGCGGCGTTCGCCGCATTTGTCAGCGCGGACGTCACCGTTCTTTCGCACGCCTTCGCGGGCTTGAAAACGTTCGTCGACGTCGCGCACGGCTCGCCGCGTTCGTACGTCAAGGGCTCAAAGATCGTCATCGCTGCTGTGGCGATCGGCGCCGCGATCGTTCCCGACGCCGTGTTTTTTTGGCTGCTTATCCCGCACCGCGCGTGGTGGGTTGCTGGCGGCGTCCCGCTGCTCCGGATCGATCTCGCTAGCCCTGCGCTCGAACATCACGCGCTTCTGTCCAAGCCGCGGGAAGTCACGCGCATCTACGTCGCGAGCGACGAACCAGACGCGTTACGCAGCGAACTGTGGCAGCTCTGCGCTGGAACGAGCCGCGCGGCCCGCGCTTAAGGCGTCTTCAGCAGGTCGTCTATTGGAACGTTCTTTTCGAGGGCTTTGCGCACGCGGTCGAGGCGCTCGCGGCGCAACTCCAGCAATTTGAGCTGCAGAATCGTTCGTGCGCGGCGCAGCGCCCGCGACGAATAGAGCGCGTCCGCGGCCACGGCGGGCGCGGCGGCGTTGCGTTGCACGTGCCGGTTGCGCGGAACGCGGGCCGCGGCGGGCAGGGAAGCGGCCAGAGCCAAGGTCAGCGCCAATGCGGCGCGGTATCCGATGAACATGCGCTTCCATCACGCCCTGCAGGCCGTCCGGCTAGATGCTCAAACCGAGTAGCCCCCTCATCGTTCCCGAGCCTCCGGCGCAGCCGTACGTCCGCGTCATCCCGCTGGGCGGCTGCGGCGAGATCGGGCGCAACATGACGCTCATCGAGACGGGCGAGGACATGGTGGCCGTCGACTGCGGCCTGATGTTCCCCGATGAAGAGATGTACGGCGTCGACATCGTGATCAACGATTTCACGTACATCCGCGAGCGCCGCGAGAAGTTTCGCGCCGTTCTGGTGACGCACGGGCACGAAGACCACATCGGCGGCATTCCGTATCTGCTGCGCGAGTTCAACGTTCCCGTCGTCGGAACGCCGCTCACGAACGCGCTGATCAAAGCCAAGGCGCGCGATCACAAAATGATGGGCGAAGCCGAGTTCGTGACGGTGCAGCCGGGCGATCGCGTGCGCTACGGCGGTATCGAAGCGGAGTTCGTGCACATCAATCATTCCGTTGCGGGCGCGTGCGCGCTCGCGCTGCGCACGCCCGTCGGCACGGTATTTCATACCGGCGACTTTAAATTCGACCAAACGCCCATCGACGGCAAGCCCGCGGATTTTGCGGCGATCGCGCGCGTAGGCGATGAAGGCGTGCTGTGCATGCTTTCCGACAGCACGAATGCCGAGCGTCCGGGGCACACGCAGTCCGAGCGCATCGTCGGTGAAGCGTTCAGCCACGTGTTCGCGCAGGCCAAAGGACGCATCGTCGTCGCGTCGTTCGCCTCCAACGTACCGCGCATTCAGCAAGTGATCGATCAGGCCGTTCGCTACAACCGCCGCATTGCGTTTCTGGGCCGCTCGCTCATGAACGTCGTGCATTTTGCATCGGAATTGGGCTATCTGCGCGTGCCCGCGGATCGCCGGATCCGCATCGAAGAAGTCGACGAGTATCCGCCGGAAGAGGTCGTCGTGATGACGACCGGATCGCAGGGCGAGCCGATGAGCGCGCTCACCCGCATGTCGGTGCGCGATCACGCAAAATTCAAAATCGTGCCGGGCGATACGGTGGTGATCAGCGCGACGCCGATTCCCGGCAACGAAAAAGGCGTGTACAAGACGATCAACAACCTGTGCCGCCTGGGCGCAACCGTCGTGCACGGCACCGACGGACGCTCGCACGTTTCGGGTCATGCGTCGCAAGAAGAACTGCTGCTCATGCTCAATCTCGTGCGTCCGGAGTTTTTCGTACCCGTTCACGGCGAGTACCGGATGCTCGTGCAGCACGGCAAACTCGCGGCGCGCACCGGCGTCGATCCGCAAAACGTGTTCGTCATCGAGAACGGCGACGTGCTCGAGTTCACGCACGAGTACGGCGACAAGATCGGCAAAACGTACGGCGGTCACGTGCTGGTCGACGGCTCGAGCGTCGGCGACGTCGGCGAAGCGGTCCTGCGCGATCGCCGTCTGCTCGCGGCCGACGGGTTCATGATGGTCGTCGTCACCATCGACAGCGAAGAAGCACGCGTGATCGCGGGGCCGGATTTGATTTCGCGCGGCGTCTTCTACGTGCCCGAATCCGACGGCGTCATGGACGATTTGCGTGCCGAACTGGTGACACTCATCGAAGAGGTTCCGATTGAGGGGATTCGCGACGTCAACACGGTGAAGGAACACATACGCAGCGGATTGGCACGCGCGATCCATTCGCGATATAAACGCCGTCCGGTGATCGTCCCCGTCGTCATGGAAGTGTAGGACTTCGTCCTAGTGGAGTACACATCGCATGAGAACGCGCAAAGAGTTTCTTGCCGCAGCGGCGGCAATTCCGCTGGTTGGCGCGGCCCCCTCGCCGCAGCCCGGTGCGGCCGTGCCCGCGCCTACGCAGACGCCTGCGCCGAATAAGCGCAAGATTTCCGAGGCGGCAAAGGCGCTCGCGGCGCGGATGCGCACGTTCGATTCGCACTTGAGCGACGAACAACTCGAGAAGATCGCGGCCGGCATCGACGACAACCTCAAAACCGGCGCGTCCGTAAATCCGCACGGCGGCGTTCTCAAGAATTGGGACGAGCCGGTAACGGTGTTCGAGGTTTCGTCATGACGCAGGAGGAGATCGCCTTCTCCGACGCCGTCGCGCTCGGCCGGCTGATCGCCAAGCGCAGCATCTCGTCCGTCGAACTCACCAAACTCTATCTCGCGCGGCTGGAAAAATACGGCGCGTCGTATGGCGCGGTGGTTACGATCATGCACGAGCGCGCGCTGCGCGAGGCGCGGGCGGCCGACAGAGAACTTGCAGCCGGAATGGTGCGCGGCCCGCTGCACGGCGTGCCGTACGGCGCCAAAGATTTGCTCGCCGCGATCGGCGCACCGACGACGTGGGGCGCGCAGCCGTACCGCGATCAAGTCTTTCATTACGACGCCGCCGTGGTGAAGAAACTCAACGCGGCCGGTGCGGTGCTGTGCGCGAAGCTCGCCATGGTCGAGCTTGCCGGCGGCTTCGGCTACAACGATGCGGATGCGTCGTTCACGGGTCCCGGGCGCACGCCGTGGAACCGCGCGTACTGGAGCGGCGGATCGTCGAGCGGTCCCGGCGCAGCCGTTGCAGCGGGTCTGGTCGGTTTTGCGATCGGCTCGGAGACGAACGGGTCGATTATGGTACCCGCCGCGTTCTGCGGCGTGAGCGGTCTGCGCCCGACGTACGGACGCGTGAGCCGGCACGGGGCGATGGCGCTCATGTGGACTTCCGACAAATTGGGACCGATCTGCCGATCGGCGCGCGATACGCAAGCGGTGCTGAGCGCGATAAGCGGAAGCGATCCGAACGATAAAACCTCGCGTGACGAACCGTTCGCGCCGGTGCGCGGACGCAAGCCGAAGGTTGCCGTCGTAAAGAATGCCGCCGCCAAGTCGATGCCGGCGGTCGTGAAGAACTTCGAAGCATCGCTCGGCGTGCTGCGCGAATTCTGCGACGTCACGACCGATGTAGCGCTTCCCAAAGCTCCGTACGGCGCCGTCTTCGGCGCGATCTTCAACGGCGAGTGCGCGTCCGCGTTCCGCGATCTCATCGAGAGCGGGCGTTCGAGAGAATTGCGTTCGGTCGACGATCGCATCGGCGGTTATCAAGTCTACGGATCGCTCGCCGTGGATTACGTGGACGGCATGCGCCGCCGCGCGATTTTGAATGCAGAACTGATGCGTGCGACCGCGCCCTACGATGCCATCGTCTACCCCACCCTGCCGACGGTCGCATACCCCGTCGGCATCCCGTTCGACAAAGCGTATCCGGACAAATATTCCGGCGAAATCGAGATGGGGAGCCCGGGCAATCTCGCGGGGCTGCCGTCGATCAGCGTGCCGAGCGGTTTCGGCGAACACGGGCTGCCGACGGGACTTGCCCTGATGGGGCGCGCGTGGGGCGAATTTCAACTTACGCAAATCGCGAAAGGGTATCAGTCCCGCACGCGGTTTCATCTGCAGCGCCCGCCGCTGCACGCGCAGTAACCCGAATTGGCGATCGTCCTGGGTCTGCTCGCGGCGGCGTTTTACGGCGCGGCGGATTTCTGCGGGGGCTTCGCCACGAAGCGAAGCGGGATGTTCGCGGTCGCGGTAACCTCGCAAGCGGCCGGGCTCGTGCTGCTGCTTGCGATCATGCCGCTGCTGGGCGGCCGCTACACGCACGAAGCGCTCGTGTACGGACTACTCGGCGGCGCGTGCGGCGGTCTGGGTATCGTGCTGCTTTATCACGCACTTTCGATCGGAAAGATGGGCGTCGTTTCGCCGATCACGGCGGTGCTGGCAGCGGCGCTGCCGGTCATCGTGGGCACCGTTCGCGGCGATCGCTTGAGCGTATGGCAGCTGCTCGGCATCGCCGTCGCGCTCACCGCGGTCGTACTGATATCGCTTTCGACCGAACCCGACGGGCGCTTCGAATTCTCTACCGCCGGAGTGCGTGAAGCGATCGTTTCCGGCTTGCTGCTGGGCGGATTTTATATTTTTCTGGCGATCGCGGGAAAAGGTACCGGACTCTATCCGCTGCTCTTCGCGCGTTCCGGCTCCGTCGCACTGCTGCTCGTCGTTGCAGGCGTGCTGCGCCGCGGCATCTTTCCCGCCGCGTCGCTGCCGCTCGTGCTGTTCGCCGGGGCCATCGACATGAGCGCAAACGTCCTGTACGTGCTTGCGGCGTACGCGGGCTATCTTTCAATCGCCGCCGTGCTGACCTCGCTCTATCCGGCGAGCACGGTATTTCTGGCGCGCTTCGTGCTGGGCGAGCGCCTCGCAAACGTCCAGAAGATCGGCGTTGCGCTCGCGCTGGCGGGCGTCGCACTCATTGCGGGGTAGTTTTACGAGGCAGAAATATAGCGCGCCAGCTCCTCGCGTACCGTGGAGCCTACGTCGACGAACTGCACTTCGTAGCTGTCGCGCCGGCGCGAGTCTTTCACGCCGCCGAGTACCTTCGCTTTCACTTTGAGGGCCGGAAACCGCCGCCGCAGCTCTTTGCGATCCGGAAGGGTGAACTGGAGCAAGACGATCTCGCCCGGCCGAAAGGCGTAGTCGCAGCGAATACGCAGTCCGCTGCCCATCACATCGCACGCTCTGCCGATGCTCGAGGTCGCGTGTCCGCCCTCGATCCGGAATGCGATCGGAAAGTCGTCGGGAACCCGCTTGCCCGTGAATTGCGATACGTCGACGATCGAGGTATCGTAACTGCGCGCCGCGGCGCTGCGGCGAGCGAGCAATGCGGCTTCGCGTGCAAGCGCATCGGAGTCGCTCTCCGGCAACTCTTCGAGCGCGATCGCGTATTCGAATCCGACGGCGCCGTTTCGCGCCGCGTAGCGCGCCGCAACGGCGCCGGAGAGCTGCAGAACTTTTCCGCCGTCCAGACTCCAGTCGAAGGAAACCGCCGTGCCGCGCTCGAGCGCCATCCAGCAGCGGATGCGGCATCCGGCGACGGCGATGTGGAGCATCGTGGCTTGCACCGGTTCGGCGACTCGGCGCACGCGAATCTTCACCGGTACGTTCAATGTATGGCGGCTTACATACTGATCTGATTTGGGAACCGCACCCGGACTCTTCCGCAACCACGACATGCACTAAGCGTACAACGGCCCGGCCGCTTGGTCAGCGGACTTTATGCCCGGTGCGCGTCAACTTTACGTTTAGCGGCGTCTCGAGCGTTCGCGCAGCTCGCCGAGCTGCACGGCATGAATGAAGCGCGCGATCTCCTCGCGCGTGTACGCGTCGATTTCGACGAAGGCGATGCCGAATTCGCAGGGGCCCCCGTCTCGTTCGAGGCGCGCCGCGACGCGAGAGCGGATGCGCATCTCTTCGAACGGTTTGCGGGAGTTTTTCGTGCGCATGCGCGGACCGAACGGCGTCTCGACGATCTCTTCGCGAATCTGCGCGGGAAATACGCGCAGCACCTCGGCCGGCATCCGGAACCGCAGCACGATCTCGTCATTTGGCTGCAAGTCCCGATCGCAGGCGATGCGCAACCCGCCCGCGCCGACGTCGACGGCGCAAGCCTGGAGCGGCGCTGCCGGGCGTTCGACGAACGTGACTTCAACCGGAAAGCGCACGTGCGCGCGGTATGCGCTGCGGCGGTTGGATTCCGACGGGTTCACGTGTGTTTCGTGCTCGCGCTGCGTGCGATTGAACGCCTCGCGCCGCTGCGCTTCGAGGATTTCTTTGGCGAGCTCGTCCGTCTGTGCGGCGGGCATTCCGGTAAAAACGATTCCGTATTCGAAGGCCTCGCCTTTGCTCGACGCCCGACGCTCGGCAACGGCTCCGCTCAAAAACAGGCGCACGCCCTCACGCGGCCACGTGAACGTGAGGTTCGCGCCGCGTTCGAGCGCGATCCACGAGCGCAGACGGCAGCCGGTGACGGATACGTCGACGATCGTCGCGTTGATCGGCAGGCGGATGCCCTTCACGTCGACGTGCACGGGCAGGTCCATCGGTTGACGATAGCTCGAGCGCGCGTTCTTGAGCATCCGCCGCTGGTTCGTTCCTACAACGTCGACCACACGTCGAGTTTGCGTTTCACGCGCTCGATCACGCCGTCGGTGAAGTCGCTCGTGGAAGCGTGGCCGCCGAGATCGCTCGTCTTGAGTCCTTCGTGCACGGCTTCGAGCGTCGCTTCGTAGATCGCGCGCGACGCGTTTTGTGCGCGTTTGTCTTCCATGTACGAAAGCAGCGCCGCGCTGGCCAGGATCATGGCCATCGGATTGGCGATGTTCTTTCCGAACAGACGCGGTGCGGTGCCGTGCGGCGCCTCCGCCATGACGACCGAGGGTTTGAGCTGTTCGTCGAATGAGAGAAGTACGGATTCCGCTCCCGCGATCGATCCGAACAGCTGCATCACGAGATCGGAGAGGCAGTCGCCGTCGCGATTGAGCGAGGGAATGACCATCGGCAGATCGCCGTCCGTGCTGAGCAGCAGCGCGTACGTCGCGTCGATGAGCTGCGGCTCGTAGGTCACCGCCGGATGACGCTGCGCCGCCGCATCCATCTCTTCTTTGAGCATGCCTTCGTAGACGGGGCTCACGGTGTATTTGGGGCCGCCGAAGACTTTCGCGTGCATGCGCTCCGCGTGCTGGAACGCGTACTCCGCAACGTAACGGCACACGCTGCGTTCGATCGTTTCCGTGCGATACGCGATCTCGTTTGCGCCTTCGCCTTCGCGCCACTCTTTCGCGCCGTACGCATCGCCCACGGCCATGCGCACGACCGAGATCGGCGCGTGAATGCCGGCTACGGGACGAATCCCCGGCAAGCGCCGCCCCGTGCGCACGATCACTTTGCCCTCGATGGCGCGCCGCAGAATCGCGTTGGGGGAACCGACGTCGCCTTTGGTCTCCGGCGTAATCGTCGCGGCCTTCAGACCGTAGTGCGCGCGCTTCATCGCTTCGGCGGCTTCTTGTACGACCGCGTTCTGCGTCTTTCGGCGGTTTTCGAGAGAAAGATCGTAGCGCTCGAAATCGAGCTCGACGTCGATGACGGAGCGATCGAGTACGCGCAGCGCTTCGAGCAGTAATTCTTGTCCGGTTTGGTCGCCTTCCAGAACGACGATCGTTGGCGGGGTCAAATGAACTCCTATGCTGATGACGAAAGAATCTATTCCATGGCACGCGTACGCCGTAAGGCGACCGCGAAATCGCGACTGAACTTTGAGATCGCCGGGATCGCCGCGATCGGTCTCGCCGTTCTCTTGGGAATCGCATTGGCCTCGCCTGCAGCGCGCGCCGGGATTGCCGGCGGCGCAACGGCTGCGGCCCTGAGCGCCCTGTTTGGAGGAGCCGCTCCGCTTTTCCCGGTGCTCGTCGCGCTCTTCGGCGGAATCATCTTTCTGGAAATCAACGTCCCTCGCATGATGGCCACCCTCGGCGCGGCCGCGCTCGGCTACTTCCTCTTAATCGATGCCGCGTTCGGGCATCGCGGCGGGTGGGTCGGCGGCGCGTTATGGACCGGACTGCAGGCGCTGGTCGGTGTAACCGGCGCGCGCATCGTGCTGGGTCTGGTTGCGTTGCTGCTGGCCGTGTGGATCACGAACGTCTCCGTGAAGAAAGTGATCGGCTGGCTCATCCTGGCCCTGGGGAAGTTGCGGATGCCGCGCGCTCCGCGAGTGCAGCTGCCCGAAGGACACGGCACGCTGCGCGAGGCGTTCGCGCTGCCGGATGCCGCGCCCGCGAACGCACGCGCTTCGAAGAAAAAGGCGGAGGCCTTCGGTATCGTTCCGGTGGAGGCGTTCGTTCCGCCGCCCGCACCGACGATCGTCGTCGAAGACGAGGATGACGAAGAAGAGGAAGCGTTCGACGACGCGGATCTCGACGACGAGCAAGAGTACGAAGACGAACCGTACGAGGACGAGGACGACGACGAGGAAGAGGACGACGACGACGCGGAGACGCAAGGCGAGTACGAGCCGCCCTCGCCCGTAACGCACGGTGAGGTCACGTACCATCTTCCCGACCTCGCGCTCTTCGATCCGCCGCAGGCGCAGGTCGCCGACGACTCCACGCGATCGCACGTGCTCGAGGATACGCTCGCGTCGTTCGGTGTCGGCGCGAAGGTCGTGCACATCGAACGCGGACCCTCGATTACGCGCTACGAACTGCGCCCCGAGCGCGGCGTCAAGATTTCGCGTATCGCCTCGCTCGCCGACGACATCGCGCTCGCGCTCGCCGCGACGAGCGTGCGCATCGAAGCCCCCATTCCCGGCAAATCCGCCGTCGGCATCGAAGTACCGAACAAAACCGTTTCCATCGTCGCCATTCGCGAGATTCTCGAATCGCTGCCGCAGCGGGGACAGGTTCCGCCGCTTTGGATGGCGCTCGGCAAAGACATCACGGGCCGGCCGGTCTTCGGCGATCTCGGCAAGATGCCGCACTTGCTCGTCGCGGGCGCGACGGGCGCCGGAAAATCCGTCTGCCTCAACACGATCATCGCCTCGCTGCTGGTGAGCGCGACGCCGGATCAAGTGCAGATGCTGATGATCGATCCCAAACGCGTCGAACTGACCGTCTACAACGGCATCCCGCATCTCATCAAAGACGTCATCACGGATGCGCGGCTCGCCGCGGGCGCGCTCTTCGAGATGACCAAGGAGATGGACGTGCGCTACGAGCGCTTCGCGAAAGCGGGGGTGCGCAAGATCGAAGAGTACAACGCAAAGTTTCCGGAAGAGAAACTGCCGTACGTCGTCATCGTCATCGACGAGTTGGCGGACCTCATGCTCGTTGCACCCGCGAAAGTCGAGACGACGATCATGCGCCTCGCGCAGCTCGCTCGCGCGACCGGCATACATCTCATCGTGGCGACGCAGCGTCCGTCCGTCGACGTCATCACGGGTCTGATCAAAGCGAACATTCCCTCGCGTATCGCGTTCGCGGTCTCCTCGCAGGTGGATTCGCGCACGATTCTCGACATGGCGGGCGCGGAACGGCTGCTCGGGCGCGGCGACATGCTCTACCTGCCGATCGATGCGCCGAAGCCCGTTCGCGCTCAAGGCGCGCTCATCACGGGCGGCGAGGTAAACCGCCTCGTCGATTTCTGGGCCAAGCAGGGGCGTCCGGAGAATCTGCTCGACGTCGAGGTCGTCCCCATCTCCGACGACGACGGCAACAAGAAGGAAGCCGATCCGCTTTGCTACGACGCGGCGAAGTTCATCATCGAGAGCAACTACGCGTCGACGGCGGCGCTCCAGTCGCAATTCTCCATCGGCCATCCGCGCGCGGTGCGCGTCATGAAGCAGCTCGAAGACTTCAAAGTCGTCGGACCGCACGAAGGCACGAAGCCGCGCCGCATTCTTCTGAGCCTGGGCGAACTCGAACAGATTGCATCGCGTCTGGGACGCCCGGACGGAGGACAACCGGATCTCTTCGCAACCGGATCCTGACGTGCGCACGCGCGACATAGACGTCGCGGGAGTGCTCGCGCTTGCGCTTCCGGCGATTGCGTTGTTTACGGCGTTCGTGTGGCTCGGCTTCTACGTGACCGTGCACGGTGAACCGCCCGCGCTCTGGTCGTTTGAGCAAGCGATTCACGGGCGCGCGGTTCGAGCGGCTTGGGTTCTTACCAATATCGGATACGCGTACGTGCTCGCACCGCTTTTTGCAGCGACCGCATTCGTCGGCGTAGTCAGCCCGCGATGGCGCGTGCCGGCGTTCTATGTGCTCGTCGTGGCACTGATCTGCTGGGGCGCGGCCGACAACTTCCAGCACTTCTTTGCGCGGCCGCGGCGCGCCGACTGGCTGATCCGCCACGAGCACGCGTTCTCATATCCCAGCTCTCACGCGGCGATCTCCACCGGGTTCTACTTCCTTTGGGGTTTGGTGCTGCTGCGCTCGCGGCTGCCCGCTTGGCTGGCCGCCGGCGCGTTCCTCGCGCTCACGGCGCTTACGCTGGGCATCATGTGGTCGCGCGTCGCGTTGGGCGCGCACTACCTCACCGACGTTATCGGCGGAGCGGTGCTGGGCGGCGCGCTGATTTTGCTTGCGGCGGCGTTCCTGCGTACCGGGGGCAGGCGCCCTTTCGCACGGTAAAACCGGAAAAGTCCTTGGCAAGACCAGGGCGCCAACGGTACAGTGCGAACCGTGGCTAATGCAATGGATTCAGCGCTGAACGTCATCGAACGTAAAGTCGAAGAAGGCATCCCGCTCTCCATCGAGGACGGCCTCTTGCTCTTCAATACGCCGGATATTCATCGCCTCGGGCGTATGGCGCGTGCGGCGAAGGAGCGCAAGAGCGGCAAGAAAGTCTTTTACGTTCTCAACCGCTACATCAACTCCACCAACGTCTGCTATGCGGGCTGTAAATTCTGCTCCTTCGCCGTCGACGAGTTCAAGGAGAAAGAGCGCGTCGTGCGGATGCCCGCCGACGAAGTTTTTGCCAAAGCGCTGGAAACCGGCGAGAATTTCAACCAAATCCATATCGTGGGCGGACACGATCCCCGCCAGCTCTCGCTCGACTATTGGCTGCCGCTGATGCGCCGTTTCAAAGAGCGTTTGCCGCACGTGCAGCTCTCGCTTTTCACGGCGGCCGAGATCGACTACATGGCCAAGCGTCACCGCATGGGCTATCCCGAGATCGTCGCCGAGCTGAAGTCTGCCGGATTGGACAACGTCAACGGCGGCGGCGCGGAGATCTTCGCCGAAGAGACGCGCAAAAAGATCTGCCCGAACAAGGTCAACTCGGAGAACTGGCTCGCCGTCCACGAAGAACTGCACCGCCAGGGGATCGCCTCCAATGCGACGATGCTGTACGGCCACATCGAATCGCTCGAGGACCGCTTGGATCACTTGGTGCGCCTGCGTGAATCCCAGGAACGCTCGCCGGGATACAACGCGTTCATTCCGCTCGCGTTCCATCCCGACGGCAACGAACTGAACGACTGCGGCTGGACGAGCGGGCTGGACGACATCCGCATGTTCGCCGTCGCGCGGCTGATGCTGAACAACTTCGATCACATCAAGGCCTACTGGATGATCCAAGGCCTGAAGGTTTGCCAGGTCGCGCTGCAATTCGGGGCCGACGACATGGACGGCACGCACGGCAGCACCGACGAAGAGATGATCTATCACAGCGCCGGCACGCGGTCGGGACAGTACGTCGACGATCGCGAGTTCCGCCGCCTCATCGAGGAAGCCGGATACGTTCCGGTTCGCCGCAACACGACGTACGACGAATTCCCCTTTGATTGGACGCCGCCGAAGGAACCGGTTCTCGCGTAATGCTGCGAAGCAGCCGTATGCGCTACGTCAACGATCTGCCGATTTACGCGGCGTTCGACGAAGGCGTAATCGACTATCCCGGCACGCTCGTCGCCGACGTGCCGGCTCGCCTGAACGCGATGATGCGCGAGGGCGAGCTCGATATGGGACCGGTAAGCGCGTACGAGTACGCGCTCGACGCGGATCGCTACGTTCTGCTGCCCGATCTATGCATCGGCGCGCGCGACGAAATCGTCTCGGTGCTGCTTATTTCAAATCTGCCGCCGGCGGTTTTGAACGGCGTGAAGATCGCGACCACGAAAGAATCCGCGAGCGGACGCAACCTGCTGCGCGTTCTGCTCGAGCGGCGGTACAACGTGCGCGCGCAGTTCGTCGAAGTAGAAGACCCGCTCTCCCACGCGCTCGCCGGCGAACCGGCGATGGTGATCGGCGATGCGGCAATCGATGCCGCATTCGAATTTCCGAGCGAGCAGGTGTACGACCTCGGCTCGCTCTGGCGCGATTGGACCGGAGAGCAGTCCATTACCGCGGTATGGGTCGCGCGGCGCCAGATTTTCGAGCAGCGCGTCGACGAAGTGCGCCGGTGCCTGCACGCGCTGACGGACGCGTATTCGTGGGGACGCGCGAACCGCAATCGCGTAATCGCGCTCGCGCAGTCGCTCAAACCGCGGCCTGCCGGCTTTTACGAAATCTACTACGGAAAGCTGAATTTCACGTTTCATTCCGCGGCGCAGCGCGGCTTGGCCGCGTACTGCCGCGAACTGCACGCTATCGGCGCGATCGACCAGATTCCGCCGTTCGTTCCGGAGGTCATCGGTGTCGCTCAGTAGCCTGTTGGATAAAGCCGCCGGCGGCGGACGCCTCTCGTTCGGGGAAGGCGTGCGCCTGTACGAAGAAGCGGATCTGCACGATCTGGGTGCGGCCGCGCACGCGCGGCGCATGCAGCTCTATCCCACCAGCGTCGTTACCTACGTGATCGACACGACGATCAATTACACGAACGTCTGTAACGTACACTGCACCTTCTGCGCCTTTTTCCGTCCGGAAAAACACAAAGAAGGCTACACGATGTCGCACGATGAGGTGCTCGCGCGCGTGAAGCATGCCGCGGATCAGGGCGCGACGCAGATCATGATTCAGGGCGGCGTCAATCCCGAACTGGGTCTGGAGTGGTTCGAGGCGCTCTTTCGCCGCGTAGCCGCCGAGTATCCGAACGTCGACATCCACTCGCTTTCGGTATCGGAGGTCGTGGGACTCTCGCGCGTCGAGGGCCTTCCCGTCCGCGACGTGCTCGTTCGCCTGAAGGCTGCCGGCATGAAATCGCTGCCCGGCGCCGGCGCGGAGATTCTGGTCGAACGCGTGCGCAAACGCATCAGCGCACGCAAGGTCAAGCCGGACGAATGGATCGGCGTCATGCGCGAAGCGCAGCTTCTCGGCATGCCGACTACGGCCACGATGATGTTCGGCTCCATCGAAACGCTCGAGGAGCGTATCGAGCACTTGGACGTGGTCCGGAGCTTGCAGGACGAAACCGGGGGCTTCACCGCGTTCATTCCGTGGTACTACGTGCCGTGGAAAACGCCGCTGCGCGGTAAAGAGGCCACGGGTCTGGACTATCTGCGCGTGCTCGCGATCTCCCGCCTGTATCTGGATAACGTCCCGCATCTGCAGGCCTCTTGGCTGACCCCGGGATTGAAGATGGGGCAGCTTGCGCTCTTCTACGGGTGCGACGACATGGGCGGCACGATCATCGAAGAGCAAGTGGTGCACGACGCGGGTTCGAGTAACGAAGCGACACGCCGGGATCTTGAAGAAATCGTGAAACGCGCCGGATTTACGCCCGTGATTCGCGACACGTACTGGAACCTGCGCGCCGACGTCGCGCTTGCGACGGCGTAGCGGCGAAATTCTCGCCTGCGGATTGTAAGCAGCCGAACCCTCGATAGTCCAAAATATTGTATGGTTGGTCTGAAAGGCTACAATAGCTTCGCTTTGGAAAACGCACTCGTATTAACTGCGCTTTTCTATCGCGAGGTTTTCCGTCATTGGATGATGCTCACGTCGTCCAGCATTCCGCTTTCCGCGATGGGAGCGGGGGTGATTGCGACCCTCAAGCCCATATCCCCGCGTGGTGGAGCGGGTTTCTGTTTCACGTACTCAACCCGCGACAGGTCAGCATGTACGTGTATCTCATCATGCTCTCCGACGCGTACGGCGTTTGCCACCCGACGATAGAACAGATCCGCAAAGACTTGGGTTTGCTCAGCACCACGATGGTGTTCGAATCGATCGCCGTGCTGGAAGAATACGGATTCTTCGTGCGTTCGCGCGAGAGCCTGCCCGAGTCGCGCTCGCGCAGAAACGTTTACCGCCGGACCGCGTGCGAATATACGATTCTGCGTCTGCTGGAGACCAACAAACTCGACGGCGAACTCGCGCCCGCGGGCAACGGCGAACCGTCGCACGACTCGCGTCAGCTCGTCGACATCGGGCTCAGAGACGTCCTGGGAGAGCACTACGCGCGCTATGCCGCAGCCGATGCGCCGCATAAGCGCGAAGTGCTGACGGCGATTCTCAACGATCTGCTGCGGCGCCGTCCTGCGGGTATTTACGCCGCTATTTCGCAGCGCTGATCGTCGCGGCTCCGAGCACCTCTTCACTCTCGCGGTCGAAAAGCGCAACGAGTTGACCCGGAGAAACCGCTCGCTGCGGTCTCTCGAACTCGAGTTCCAGCGAATCGCCGCGCACGGACGCGAGCGCGGGCACGGGCGTCGAGCGGTAGCGCACCATCGCGAGGACCGGCGCGCGGCCGTCCGCAAAACGCTCCGGGCGAATAAGATTTACTTCGTTCGCAATCAGTCCGTTCGCGTCGAGTTCGTCCTCGCGGCCGATGACGACGGTATTGCTCGCCGCATCGATACGCGTAACGTAACGCGGACCGCCGCCCACCGCCGGTAGCCCCGCGCGCTGCCCCACGGTGAAATTCGAGATACCGGAGTGCGTGCCGACGCGCGCTCCGGCGGACGTGACGATGTCGCCTTGTTTTTCGACGTCCGGACGCACGCGCGCAAGCACGTCGCGATAATCGCCGCCCTCCACAAAACAGATGTCTTGCGATTCCGTCTTGTCGTGAACGGGCAGACCTAGTCGCCGCGCGTGATCGCGCGTCGTTGTCTTATCGTACTCGCCCAGCGGCAGCAGGAGGCCCGAGAGTTGATCGGGCGTGAGTTGCGCCAGCGCGTACGCCTGATCTTTCGCGTGCGTGCCGCGGAAAAGATGCGGGCCGTCGCTGCGATGCTCGACGCGGGCGTAATGTCCGGTCGCGATATGCGCCGCTCCGACGGAATCGGCGTACTTGCGCAGCGTTCCGAGCTTCACGAAGTTGTTGCAGGAGACGCACGGGTTGGGCGTACGGCCCGCTGCGTAATCGTCTGCGAAGCGCTCGATGACGCTGCGGCGAAACGTTTCCTCGAAGTTTAGGACGTAATGCGGAATGCCGAGCACCGCCGCGCTGCGGCGCGCATCGTCGAAATCGTCGATGCCGCAGCAGCTCTTCGCGTGCGGAGCTCTGGACGGCGAGTACATCTTCATCGTCACGCCAATCACATCGTAGCCGGCCTGCGCGAGCAGGCCCGCGGCCACCGCGGAATCGACGCCGCCGCTCATTGCGGCAATAACGCGTGCTTTTGCCATAGGTTTCGCAGGGACAGGATAACAGGACGGCGGCGCTAACAGAAGCTCCAATGTCGCTGGGAGAACGTTTTCGCGCCGCGCGGGAGCAGCGCGGCCTGACGCTTTCTGATGTCGCGGAGCACGTGCGCATCCGGTCGGTCTATCTCGCGGCGATAGAGGAAGAAAACTGGAAAGCCATTGGGGCTCCGGTGTACATCCGGGGCTTTTTGCGGACGTACGCCCGCTTTTTGGGCTTGGACCCGGAAGAGGCCGTCTCGCAGTTCAACGCGCTCGCGGGCACCGCGGCCGCTCCGGCTGCCGGGCCGGCGCATCCTTCGAAATACGAGGCGCGTCAGCAGGGCGGCAGTTTGGCGCCGCTGATTTGGGTAGCAGGGATCATCGCCCTGGCGCTGGTCGGCTTCGTTATATATCTCGCGGTTACGCCTCCGCGGGGAAGCGGGCAAGTGGCCGCAACCTCGGGCGGCCCCACCGCGCCCTCGCTCACGAACGGTTCGGCAACGGCCATGCCCATGTCACCCCGTCCTTCGGGGCCGGCCTCCGCCTCGGCGTCGCCTTCGCCCGCGCCTCTGCCGCAAACCCGGACGCTGGCCATCCATCTGACCGCCCCCTCCTGGCTGAGGGTTACCGTTGACGGCAATGTTAGTATTGAGGGTACGTTTCCGGCCGGTACGACCAAGAGTTTCCACGGCAAAACCGCCCTCGTACGGGTCGGGAACGCCGGCGGCGTGGAGATCACGGTCGACGGCAAGACGGTCGGCAAACTCGGCGGCGCCGGCGACGTGGCCGAGAAGAATTTCACGCTCTAGGAGTTCACGTGGCGAGCGAAGCCTCTTTTGACGTTGTGTCGAAAATCGACCAGCAAGAACTCGACAACGCGCTCAATCAAGCCCGCAAAGAGATTGGCGGGCGTTTCGATTTCAAGAACAGCAAGACCGAGATCGCCTACGACGGCAAGAGCGTCATCACCGTCGTCTCCGACGATGAATTGAAGATGAAGAACGTGATCGACATCATTCAGTCCAAGGCGGTCAAGCGGGGCATCGACATCAAAGCTTTCGATCTCGGGACACTCGAGCCCGCGGCGCAGAACACCGTTCGCCAAACGATTACGCTGCGCAGCGGCATTCCCAAAGACAAGAGCAAAGCGTTGACCGAGGCGATCAAATCCCTCAAACTCAAAGTGAGCGCGCAGTATCAGGACGAGCAGATCCGCGTCTCGGGTAAGAGCCGCGACGATCTCCAAAAAGTCATCGCCCACCTCAAATCGATGGACTACGAACTCCCGCTCCAGTTCGTAAACTATAGATAATGCGGCGCCCTCGGGGAGAGTCTACGTTGGCACAATTTTTAGGCGCGGCCTTTTAAAATGCCCAGAGTATCGTTCGTTTCCCTTGGGTGTGCGAAGAATCTCGTCGATACCGAGGTGATGATCGCCAAACTCGGCGCCGCCGGATGGGAACTGGTCGGCGATAGCGCGCAAGCCGACACCGTCGTGGTCAACACGTGCGCGTTCATCGATCCCGCGAAGGCGGAGTCGACCGATGCGATCATGGAACAGGCGCAGCGCAAAACGGCCGGCCAGCAGCTGATCGTCGCGGGATGTCTGGCGCAGCGGTACGGCGAGCAGCTGCAGTCGCTGGTTCCGGAGATCGACGGCGTCGTCGGCACCGGGGCGTACGGCGGCATCGTCGAGTTATTGGAAGACGCGCGCGCGGGTCATCATCCGGTGCGTTTGCAGTTCGACGCCGAGCCCGAGCACGATTTCCTGCCGCGTTTGGTGACGACGCCGAAAGCGAGCGCGTATTTGAAGATCGCCGAAGGCTGCGATCATCCGTGCACGTTTTGCATCATCCCGCAGTTACGCGGGAAGTTCCGCAGCCGCAGCGAGGAGTCGATCCTCAAAGAGGCGCGGGCGCTCGCGCAGGCGGGCACCAAAGAGGTGATTCTGATCGCGCAGGACACCTCGATGTGGGGGCGCGATCGCGGTTTCCGCCGCGGGGGCCTCGCACATCTGCTCGAACGCTTGCACGAAGTCGACGGCATCGAGTGGATCCGCCTGCTGTACTTGTATCCGGCTACCGTGGACGGCGAACTCATCGACGCGATGGCGCGTTTACCGAAGGTGTGCAAGTACATGGACATGCCGCTTCAGCACGCTCATGCGGACGTGCTGCGCGGTATGCTGCGTCCGTCGAACGGCGAACGATATCTGGAGATCATCGAGCAGTTCCGCAGTCGCGTCCCCGGCATCACCATGCGCTCCACGTTCATCGTCGGGTTCCCAGGCGAAACGCAGGAGCACGTGGCGTATTTGGAAGAGTGGATCGGACGCGCGCAGCTCGACCGGGTCGGCTTCTTCGAGTACAGCCGCGAGGACGGAACCCACAGCGCGCAGCTCGGTGCGCAGGTTTCCGCGGCGGAGAAGCGCCGCCGCCTCGTGCTCCTGCGGGAAGCGCAGCGTATCGCCTCGGAAAAGGCACGCGGGCGGCGAAAGGGACAAATCGAGCGGGTGCTCGTCGAAGAACGCCGGCCGCTGCGCAAGACGGATCCGATTCGCGCTGCGCTCGGTGCAACGTCCGCTTGGTTCGGGCGGTCGATGGGTGAGGCACCGGGCGTGGACGGTGGAATTTATTTCACCGGGGAAGCGCAGCCGGGTGAATTCGTCCGGGTCACGCTCGAGGGCAACGGGCCGTTCGATTTCTTCGGACGTATGACTGCAGAGGATTTGGCAAGCGTTGGATAAGCATTTGGCTCCTGAAGAAGACTCGCAGCGGCGCTTCGACGTGCGGCGCATCGCCGTTATCGCCGCCGCTATCGTCGTGCTCGGCTTCGTCGCCGTCCTTGCCGGCTTCTCCGTCGCGTTCCATCGCACGCCGATCCAGATCATCACCGGACAGCTCACGGCTTCGCCGCAAGAACTCTTCCATAAAGACCACATCCTCGTGCTGGTCGAAGGGCTGGACTACGACTACAACGACAAGGACGAAGAGTACTCGGGCCACTCGCGCAGCGACGTCATTTGGGCGGTGAACCTCGATTTCCCGAGCAAGCATATCTACCAGCTCTCGATTCCCCGCGACATGGTGGCGAGGTACCCCAACGGCTCGCAGCAGAAGATTAACGAAGCGCAGTCGGAAGGCGGCGTGCGCGAAGCGCAGGCGGTAATCGCCGGCTGG
>DATEHZ010000012.1:0-4920 GCA_035279385.1 Vulcanimicrobiaceae bacterium
TCGCGCACGTCGAGATACCGCGCCCGCGCAAGCGCTCTTCGCCGGGAATGCCGAGCCAGCGCGCGCTTGCGCCCGTCGCGACGATAACGCTGCTCGCTTCGTATTCCGCGTCTCCGGCGCGAACGACGAGCGGGTGCTTGCCGAAATCGACGCCGGTTGCATCGACGTTCTCGATGCGCGCGCCGAACCGCTCGGCTTGTTCGCGGAACTTGATCATCAAATCGGGGCCCATGATGCCGTCGGGAAAACCGGGGAAGTTTTCGACCTCGGTCGTAAGCATCAACTGTCCGCCGTACATGCCGCCGGCCAGAACGAGGGGACGAAGATTCGCGCGCGCGGCGTAGATCGCCGCGGTGAGTCCAGCCGGACCGGATCCGATGATGATGAGGCGTTCCATATGCGACCCTTCGACTGTCCGATGGAAGCCTCCGGTTGCGAGGGAGAGAGAGCTTGATGCCGCTCGAAGACGAGTTTAGCGACGTTCTTACCAAGGCGATGCGCGGCACCGGCACGGGCGTCGCGGCGCTTGCTCGGGCTACGGGCCTGCCGGGCGAGGCCATCGGCGCTTGGGCGGCAGGCCGGGGCGTGCCCGGCGAGCGCGAAGCGCGCGAACTTGCGGCGGCGCTCCGCTTGGATCCGGCAAAATTTGCGGACGCGGCGGCGCAGCGGTGGCACCCCGATGCGATTCGGCTGCCCGACGTGCGCCATCATCCGCAGGATCCGCACCCGAGCAACGGCTACGTCTTTTTCTTGGACGGCGGCAAGCGCGCCGTACTCGTCGATCCCGCGGGCATTCCGGGGAATCTGCTGCGCATTTTACGCGACGGCCAATACCATTTGGAGTACATTCTCATCACGCACAAGCACCGCGATCACTGCGATGCCACCGGTGAGGTCGCCGCGCAGTTTCCACGTGCCAAAATCGTGATGCACGGCGCGGATATCGCCGCGATCGGCCCGCTCGCGGAACACGCGCTGCGCGTAAAGGACGGCGAGGAGCTGCCGTTCGGCGACGTGCGCATTCGTATGCTGCACACGCCCGGACACACCGACGGTTCGTCGTCCTACATGTTCAAATCGACGATTTTCACGGGCGACACGCTCTTTGCCGGCAGTGTCGGCGGCGCATACGGCGACGCGTCGACCTACGAGGATATTTTGAACGGCGTTCGTTCGAAGATATTCACGTTACCCGACGACACGGTCGTCATGCCGGGGCACGGTCCGCCCACGAAAGTCGCCTGGGAAAAAGCGCACAACCCGTTCTTCTAGTAGCCGAGCGCGTGCGAGGCGACTACTGCCCGCGACACCGCTGCGTCGTTTGCACCACGTTCTTCGCGAGCGGCTGTTCCAGCGACGAGATCGCGCCCTGCTCGAGGAACACGATGCGATAAAAACGGCCGAATACGCTGTTCGTGAGCGCGTTGAATTCACTCGGTTTGAGCACGGGATCGTAATTCTGGTCGGGAGTTGCGGGGAGCGGCCCGTTCGAAAACTGCTGATTCGTTCCGGCGATCTCCGGATTGTTGCCGGCATTCAGCCCGAACAGCGTTAGAACGTCGGCCCCCCTGCCGGCCATCGCTTCCATGGTTCGCGTGTCGTACAAAGCGTTCAGCACGTTCAGCGTCTGTTTTTGCTGCGTCTCGACCGATTCGAGTTGCGCGCGCATCTCGAGCGCTTTGCGATCGGCGTCCGTTTTTGGGTCCTTCGGGAAACGCGACGAATCTTTGAGCTGCGCGTCGATGAGTTCCAAATTATGCGTTATCGTGCTGATGATTCGCTCGATGTGCTGCGCGTCCAGCTGCATTGCGGCGCTGTCGTGATCCACCTGCGCCGAACCGTGCAAGTTGCCGAGTCCCGTTTGTTCCACGATGCTGCTCGACATAAAGTCATGCGCCATCGAAACGAACACCGGTTTACTGGCAGCGATAGCCTGATCGTTCGCGAGCACCGCCTGTATGGAATGCCCGATGTTCTGGCGCAGCGCCGTGCACAGCGGCGAGACGCTCTCGTTCACGATCGTGCGCAGCGGTGTCGGTGAAGGCGAAGGTGCCGCGGCTACGGCGGCGGCGAAGACGAGGTGGAACATAAACTGATCCCTCCCCGCGGGACGCGTGTAGGCTAAACCCGGACTTCCAACGATTTTGCGCCGTCGGCTGTGACGGTCATCTCGACGTGCTTGGGTGCGTTCTCATCGGTCCGAATCGCCTGAAACTCGACGACGCCGATTCCGCGGTCGTTCAATTCCATGGTATAGCGGAACGGCGAGCAGAGCGTCCCCGTGCAGAAGGCCGCGACCCAGCCGTGCGGCAATCCGTTCGCGTGCAGACGGACCGCGTGTTCGGGGGGCCCGTGAACCGTCAGTTTATACTTCGCCGCCGCAGCCGGACTGATCGTCGGCAGCGACGGGCCGCGCCAGGGTGCGAGCATCAGCGTGATGAGCGCGAGAACGACCATCATGTACGCAGTTTATATCCTACGTGCGCCATGCGCAAGGCGATGACCAGGGCGAGAACCATGAGGCCGCAGATGACGGTGAGCGAAAGCCAGAGCGGCAGATAACTTTGGCCCGTGTAGCTGTACCGGAACGCGTCGACCGTGTAGAACATCGGATTGACGAGTTCCCAATTGCGAATCTGCGGCGGCAGCTGGCTCGCTGCGGTGAACACGCCGCCGACGAAGGCGAGCGGTGTGATGGCGAACGTCGTAAGCACGGCGAGGTGGTCGAATTTCTCGGCCATCAGGCCGAAGATGAGGCCGAGCGCGGAGAAGAGGATCGAGACGGCGATCATTGCGCCGAAATACAATCCCCAATTCGACGGAAGGGTGTGCACGAAGAAATAGCCCAGCGCCATGATGATGTTCGCGATGAGCAGCGCGCGTGCGACGCTGCCGAAAATATACCCGAAGATCATCTCGGCTGCAGACATCGGCGCGATGAGCATCTCCTGGATCGAGTTCATGAAGCGTCCTTGGAAGATCGAGCTGCTGCACTCCGCGTACGATGAGTCGATGACCTGCAGCATGATGAGTCCCGGAATCAAAAACTCCGCGTACGGAACGCCCTGCACCGTTTTGATGCGGCTTCCCAGCGCCAGGCCGAAGATCGTCACGTAGAGCACCGTGGTGATGACCGGCGGCCAGATCACCTGGTTGATGATCTTCAGACTGCGCACCATCTCGCGCTTGATGAGCGTGAGCATCGCCACGCTGTTGAACGTTGCAATCACGATCGCGTCAGCTCCAGGAAGACGTCCTGCAGACGTTTGCCTTCACGCTCGAGCAGCTCGCGCGTCGGTTCCAATGCGACCAGTTTGCCCGCGCGAACGATGCCGATGTTCCGGCAGAGCGCTTCGGCTTCTTCCAAATAGTGGGTGGTAAGAAACACCGTCATGCCGTCGCCGTTGAGTTCGCGCAGCAAGTCCCAGAGCTCGAGCCGCAGTTCGACGTCGACGCCCGCGGTGGGCTCGTCCAAAATCAGCAGTTTCGGCGAGTGAATGAGCGCGCGGGCAAGGGTGAGCCGCCGCTTCATGCCGCCGGAAAGTTTCATGTAGTCTTGCTTTGACTTCGACGCCAACCCGAAGCGGTCGAGCAGCAGATCCGCGCGCTCGGCGACCTCATGCGGGTTGAGACCGAAATACCCCGCCTGATAGATCAGGATGTCGCGAATCGAAAGGTAGCGATCGAAGTTGTACTCTTGCGGCGCCAAACCGACGAGCCGGCGCGCGCTGCGCCAGTCGCCCACCGTATCGTGCCCGAAGATCTTGATGGACCCGCCGGTCAGACGGGCGAGGCCGACGATCGCGTTGATCGTCGTCGTCTTGCCCGCACCGTTCGGTCCCAGAAAACCGAAGAAATCGCCGGCTTCGACGCGCAGCGATATATCGTCGACCGCGGTGAAGCCTCCGTACCGCTTGACGATGTGCGAGAGCTCGATGGCGGGCGTTTGGCCGTTTAAGGAATATGCGTCTTTAATCGTTTGTACCGATGGCGGCGAAGGGTGGAGATCAATTCTGCACTCTCCGGAATCCCGCAATCCGCCAATTGGGTTGCAACTTTCTTGACGTCGAACGCGACCCGCCGGTGCTTGACCTCCCAGCCCCCGGCGCATTGCGTCAAAATGGCGTAGCCCGCACGCGGGTCGCCGTCTTTGGGCAGCCCCGCGGAGGCGACGTTGACGAGCAGTTTGCCGCGCCACGTGCGCACGTACGGCAGATGCAGGTGGCCGAACGCGATCACTGCCGCTTTTTCGTCACCGATGAGCCGCTCGAGCGTCCCATCGTCGGCATCGGGCCAAACGTGTTCGTCATCGCTGGTCGGATTCGCGTGCACGACCAGCAGCTGGCTCTCCGGCTCGCCGAAGCGCAGCGAAAACGGCAGGGCCGACATCCAATCGATCCACTTCTCGCCGATTTCACCGCGGGTCCACGCGAGTTGCTTGCGCTCCGCGTCGTCCAGAGCGGCGAGCTCGGAGCCGTCGCGCGCGCAGATGAAGCGATCGGTGTTTCCACGCACGCACTGCGCGCCGATCTCCTGCAAGCGCTGCAGCACCTTCTTCGGCTTGGGGCCGTCCATGCAAAAATCGCCGGCCGCCACGAGGGTGTCCGCGCCGCCCTGCGACTGCAAGTCCGCAAGACACGCGTCGAGGCCGACGAGGTTGCCGTGAATATCCGAAAAGATCGCAACGCGCATGTCGCGCAGCCGTTTCTCTAGACGCGCTTCAGATCGACGGCAAGCATCGACGGAGAGATGCCGATGCGTCCGAAGTCATGCAGGTCGATCGCCTCGACGACGACGCCGCCGCGCCGCAGCATGTCGATGACGCTGGGATACCGCACGTTCGCGAGCACGTGATGTTCGCCCAGATTGAGCACGCCCGCGCCGCGCTCGTGTCCGAGCGGTGCGGTGAATATTTTGAAG
>DATEHZ010000013.1:0-7428 GCA_035279385.1 Vulcanimicrobiaceae bacterium
TCCGCCGCGCCGGTCATACGATCGGCTTCCAAACGCAGCGCAAGTCCCGTGTAGGCGGACGGAATTTTGAAGTAGTACGTCGTTGCGATGCTCGAGGTCTGCGCGTTGTATTGCGCGCCCGCGCGCGCCGCCATCTCGGCAAACTGCGTCGCGGAGACGTCCGCGGTACCGCGGAACATCATATGTTCGGTCGCATGCGCGATGCCCGGCATCGTGTCGTCGTCGGAACCGACGCCGTAGGTGAGCACGGTCGTCGCCACTGGCGCGAGTTTGTTCTGCAGAAGCACGACGCGCATGCCGTTTGCAAGCGTCGCCTGGACGACACCGGTGGCGGGCTGCGGCGCGTTCTGCGCGAGCGCCCACTGCGGCAATAAGAAAAATCCGGCCAGTACACCGGCGACAAGCCGTCTCGTCATGCAACAAGATTGAGGAACGGCGCGATGTCTTCCTCGTCGATTTCCATCCCGACGCCGCGCTTATGATAGCGGATGTCGTGAAAATCCGATCCGCCGCTCATCACCAGGCCGTACCGGCGGGCTCGATCGCGAAAGTAGGCAGTCTGCATCGGCTCGTGCGTGGGATAGAACACCTCCAGACCCTGCAGTCCCCACTGCACGAGCTCCTCGATGATGCCGTAATCCTTGAGCCGCCCCGGATGCGCGAGCACCGGCACGCCGCCGGAAGCAAGCACGACTTCGATCGCCTCTTGCGGCGTGATGTGCGTCGAGGGAACGTATCCGGGGGTACCGCGGCGCAAAAACGAGCGAAACGCCGTTTCGATATCCGGCGCGATGCCCAAACGAATCAGCGCCTTGCCCACGTGCGGCCGCCCGAGCGACGCGCCTTCGAGCGCTTCTGCGTGCACGTCGTCCATGGAAATGGCATAGCCCGCGTCGCGCAGCTGTTCGACGATGCGCCCCACGCGCGTACGCCGCGCCGCGCGATTCGCTTCGAGCACGGCGGTGAGGGGCGAATCGCCCAGCGGCAGGCGATAGCCCAGAATGTGTACTTCGCCGTCGCGGAAGCTCGTGTTGATCTCGATGCCGCTGGTCACCCGCATGTGCGCGGGCACCTCAAACTGACCGTACGCCTTGATGCTGTCGTGATCGGTAATAGAGAAAAACCGCACGCCGCGCTGCTGCATGAACTCGCAGAGCGCGGCGGGCGCGAGCGTACCGTCGCTCTCACACGTGTGTGAATGGAAGTCGACGAGCACCCTTGCGTTTAGGTGGGCTCGGCGGTGCGGCGTTCGATGGCCAGCGAGATCCCCGTGCGTTCGTTGCCGTTGATCTCTACATCTATAAAGGAAGGCACGCAAACCAGATCGATTTGGCTCGCCTTGAGATAGCTGCGTGCGATGGCCACGGCCTTGACGGCTTGATTGATCGCTCCGGCGCCGACGGCCTGGAGTTCCGCGGTTTCCCGTTCGCGCAAAACTGCCGCGAGTGCGCCCGCGACGGAGTTGGGATTGCTCTTCGCCGAGACTTTGAGGACGCTTGTCGAGATGTGTTGTTTTGCCGGATTGTCTATCATGCTATGCCTCGCTGGAAGATGCGCTTGATTTCCGTCGCGCGGCCGGTCCCCACATCGATTGTTACTACTGCGGCGCAGAATTGTTTGGTTCCGGACTTCTGCACCGAAAAGCGCTCTGAGAATCCGGTCGTGAACCGGTCCAGGACGGGCCCTGCCTCCATCCCAATGACGCCGTCCGTCGGCCCCGTCATGCCGAGGTCCGTGATGTACGCCGTTCCGCCCGGCAGAATATGTTCGTCTGCTGTCTGAACGTGCGTGTGAGTACCGTAGATGACTGAAGCCCGGCCGTCAAGATAACGCCCCAGGGCGATTTTCTCGCTGGTGGCCTCGGCGTGCACGTCCACCACGATGATGCTCGTGCGGTCGCTCAGTTCTTCCACCGCCGCCTCGACCGCCCGGAACGGGTCGTCGATGGGCGGCATGAACGTGCGCCCCATGACGTTGAGCACGCCGATGGTGGTTCCGTTGGCCGAAGCGTAGCCGATGCCGCGTCCGGGCACGCCGGGCGGATAGTTGACGGGGCGAATGACACGCTCGCTCGAGTCCAGATACGCTTTGAACTCGCGCTTGTCGAAAATGTGATTGCCGCTCGTGATGAAGTCGACGCCTGTGCCGAACATCTCGTCGGCGGTTTGCGCCGTCAAGCCGAAGCCGCCGGCGGCATTTTCGCCATTGGCGATACAGAGATCGACGTGATATTGATCGCGTACGAGCGGAACGCACCGCTTGAGGGTTTCGCGGCCGGGTGAGCCGACGACGTCCCCAATCAGGAGCAGGGTGAGTGTGCTAGCTATCTGCGGGCCGACGCCTTTGCTTTCTTCTGAGATTTCAAAAAGTATACCAGAACGCGCTTCTCTTCGCGGAATCCCACTAGACTCTTCGACTGGGCGGGATCGCGCAGCGCTTCAATGGCGGACTCCGCAAGCTCGTCCTGAAATGCCGGATCTTCGTCGGGATGCTCGTCGGGCACGGGATTGCGCACGAGCGCGCCGTCGAAGCGGTCGGCGAGATAGCTGGTAAGCATCGCGAGCTCGTCCTTGGTGAACGTCTCGAGATCGCGCGTGACGTGCAGCAAACTCAGGGCGCGGTCGGATTCACATTCGACTTTGATCTCGCCGCGCTCGCCGATGAGCGAGAGGAACCCGTCGACGTGCGCTTCGATGTCTTCAGTGACGCGGCGCTGCGTCTTGCGATCGATGCGCGACGACACCGCGTACGAGAGACGCACCGTGCCTTCGCCGGGCATGCTGCGAATAGACGCGATCTCCGGATAACGCACGAGCAGTGCGCACACCAGACTCACGGTATCGCTATTTTCGGCCGGCAACCGGGCACTCATGACGACGTACTAGACTCTCTCCGACGAAGTGGCACTAGGGTATTCCCCCGTTTTCGGGCGGGGGGTCGCGTCTATTAGACGCGGGCTCAAGCCCACCCCTTGTCTTTCACGACCTATGAACCCGGCCTCTATGGGGACGGTTCCGGGCCGAAGGTCCCCCCGGCCGCTCCCCCGCCGGACCTGCGTGCCGGCGCCGGCCGCGGATACGATAATTGACGTACGTCTGCCAGTGGGGGAATTGCGTCATGGGTCGCGCCGGAAAGCTCGTAACGGTTGCCTGCATGCTGGGGTTCTCGGTGCTTGCCGCATGCGGCGGCGGGGGCGGCGGCGCCACGCCTCCGGTCGGCCCCACGAACAATCCGGGCGGAAGTCCGCCCCCCACCAGCAATCCGTCGCCCAACCCGACCGCGAGCACGACGCCGGCTCCCACGCCGAGCGGCAGCACGAGCCCGGCACCGACGCCGACGGGCATCACGACGCCCGTACCGACGCCGACGGGCACCGCCTCGGCCTCACCGACGTCGAATCCGACGCCGGTCCAGACGCCGACGCCGCTTCCGACCCAGTCGCCAACCCCGGTTCCGACGCAGTCACCGACGCCGGTTCCGACGCAAAGCCCGACGCCTGCTCCCAGCAGCACGCCGTTCGCATACTCATGGGAAGGCGCCGGTAACGGTAATCTCAACGGCACCGACAACGGTTTCTACAGCACGCCGAGCAATCGCGATCACAACGACGGCGATCTCGGCAGCACGGACGCGGGAGCAATGCCTGGCGGCGGCGGTCAGGGCGGTTCAGTTGATGGCACCACATGCGATCCGAGCATGTCGAACGTCTACCACGTTCACGTGTTCGTCGGACTCTACGTGAACGGCGTGCAGATGGCGATACCCGACGGCGTCGGTCTGGTGCAGCCGCTCGGAGAGTTCACCGACCCCGCGACAGGATGGAAGAACCAGGAAATCTACGCAAGCAGCTGTTTCTACCACTTGCACACGCACGATCCGAGCGGTCTGCTTCACGTCGAAGATTCGGATCCGAGCGGCACGCCGATCACCGGAACGCTGTTCAACCTCGGCGCGTTTCTGGACATTTGGGGCGTGCAAGTCGATAGCGGACATTTCGGCCCGTTCACCGGCGTCGTCACGGTGTACACGTCGGGGCAGATTGCGCGCGGACCGTGCAGCAGCGAAGTGCCGGGAAGTTGCGAGGTCGGATCGACCAACTACCAGCTGTGGACCGGCGGCGACCCGCACGCCATTCCGCTCTATTCGCACGAAGTGATTTGGTTCGAAGTGGGCGCGGGCAACCCGGATGCCATCCATCTGCCCGGCATCAACTTTGAAACCCAACAATGAGGACCGGGCGTTAGGCGCGCCGAAATTCCGCTGACGTGAAGCGCCCCTTGCCGCTGTGGATTGCCGCAGTCGTGCCGGCCACCTTGGTCGGGCACGGCTTGGCATATGCCATCGCGGGACGCAGCGCTGCGGATGCCGCGCACTCGTGGGTCGCACCGGCGCTCGAATGTTCGCTGGCCCTGCTCGCAGCGCTGTGCTGCGCGCTCCTTTCCGGCGCGCT
Source organism: Vulcanimicrobiaceae bacterium (assembly GCA_035279385.1). Taxonomy (GTDB): domain Bacteria; phylum Vulcanimicrobiota; class Vulcanimicrobiia; order Vulcanimicrobiales; family Vulcanimicrobiaceae; genus DATGJX01. The sequence goes on from DATEHZ010000013.1 coordinate 4,451, forward strand.
GCTCAAGGCGGGCATCATGGTGCACACCGCGGCGGAGCGTTCGACGCTCGAACTTTGGCCGCGGCTCGCGATCGCACAGCTGGCAATCTTCGCTGCGATGGAACGCGCCGAGGGCGGGCACGCGGGCATCACCGGCTGTATCGTTCAAGCCGCGGTTGCGCTTGCGGTCGCCTACGTGCTCTCACTCTTCTCGCGTCTGCTGGTGCGCTGCATCGCCGGTGCGCAAGCCGCGTGCGAGTATCTGAAACGCCTGGCCGCGAGCGTCTGCGCAATCTTCGTCGTGCGCGAGCCGCTGTGCGTCGCGCACGCACTCGCCGTTCGCGCCGGAAGCGCGAGATTTCAACGACCGCCCCCGATTGGATAGCCGACTCTTCCTCATTCTAGCCGGCTTTTAATTCCATCGGAGGTTCCTTTGAAACACGCGCTCCTTGCGAGCGCACGCATTGCGTGCGTCGTCGCTCTCGCCGTTATGGTGATGTCGGCCCGCGCCGACGCAATCCCGGTGTTCGCAAACGGACAAGGCGTCTCGTGCGAGACGTGCCACACGACGTTCCCCGGGATGACGCCGTACGGCATGATGACCATGATGACCAACTTCCAGAACTTGAACTGGAAGAAACAAGAACAGGCTTTTCCGTTTGCGGTCCGCTCGCAAATCGTCTCGTTCCTGGGCAACGGCGATCACCCGCAGCAGACGATGGTGAACGCGCTCTCGATTCTGGGCGGCGGGTTCATCGGCAAGAATTTCACCTGGTACACGGAGCAGCCGTTCGTCGACGGCGGCGCGCCCGGCATTACCGAACAGGCGTGGATCTCCTGGAACGGCCTGCTGCACGGCACGAACTCGCTCCAAGTCGGCAAAGCCCACACGTGGTTCCCGTTCATGCCCGCGCACGGATGGACGCTCGGCGATTACTTGCTCGCGACGCAGGACAACGGGCAGAACACGTTCGAGCCGAACGACGCACGCTGGGGTTACGCGTTCAACGGCATGTCGAACGAGTTCATGTACAGCCTTTCGTACACCACGAGCGTCGACCCGATTCAGCACGCGTTCGACTTCAACAAGCAGGACGGAAACCGGATCGTCGACTTCAACCTCTCGTACGGCGGAATGACGCAGCCCTGGACGGTCGGCATCGCCGGCATTCGCGGCACCGCGCCACTGCTCGATACGAACGAGAACTTCGTCGACAACGACCTGTTCACGCGCGAAGGGCTCTACTACAGCTACCAGACGCCGAAGTGGCTGATTCAGACCATGTACTATCATGGTTACGACAACCAGCCCGACGCCGGCGCGCCGGGCGCGCCCTTCAACGGCGCGATGCTGGAAGTGCAGCGCGATCTGACGCGCAAAGACCACGTGCTGGCGCGCTACGACGTCGCGAGCAGCGATACGCTGAACCGCCAGTACGTCATCGACTACGCGCACAATTTCGTGCCGAACCTCAAAGCGACGGTCGAACTCGGCATGAGCCCGCAGTCGCACCCGTCGATCGGTTTCGCCCTCGACTTCGCCGGCCCGTGGGAGCAAGGAACGCGTTTTCTCGCCGATGGGCGGACCGTACCGATCGCGGAATCGACTCCGCCGCCGATCGCGCATATGACGGTTGCCGCGCAAGCCGTACATGCCGGCGACGTTAATGCGGGAGCGAAACTGGTGCAGGCCAACGGCTGCGAAGGCTGCCACGGCGCGAATCTGATGGGCGGCACGGTGGGTCCGAAACTCTACGGCATCGAGAAGCGGCTGAGCGCCGATCAAATCGCCGACTTCATCGTTCATCCCCGCGCGCCGATGCCGAACTTCGGCTTCACGCAAGAGCAGGTCGGCGATATCGTCGCCTACCTGTCCGGCTTGGACGGCGGGGCAAACAGCACGGCGCCGGTCGTCACGTTCGATCCCGCTGCGCCGACCGATCAGGCGACAATCACCGTACGGTTCCCGGGAACCCCGCCCGCGAGCGTCAGCGTTCTTCCGATCATGCAAATGGGAGGCAGTTCGATGCAGACGCGCGCCGTGCACCTGCAGCAGTCCGCAAGCGATTCCCACGTATTTACCGGGCACGTCGTGTTTTCCATGGGAGGCCCGTGGACGATCCGCGTGGAGTACGACGGACAAACGCTCGACGTTCCGCTGAGCGTGGGCAGCTGATGCGGCGCTCGCAGTTTCTGCTGGCCGGTGCCGGCGCGATGATGGCGTCGGCGCTGCCGCGGCTATCCTCGCGCGCGCTCGCTAGCGATACGCTCGATTACACGCTGACGTCGACGCCGCTGAAGTTCTCACCGGCGCCGGGCGTCAGTTTTGCGGGTCTTGCATACAACGGCACGATTCCGGGGCCGGTTCTGCGTATCGCGCACGGACAGCGGCTGCGCGCGAAATTCGTGAACAACAGCGGCGAACCCGCGACGGTTCACTGGCACGGGATGATTCTGCCGAACAAGATGGACGGCGTCGAAGGCGTCACGCAAGCCGCCGTTCCGGATCGCGAATCGTTTCTCTACGAGTTCACGCCGGATCCGTCCGGGACGCGCTGGTATCACGATCACGTCAGCGACGGCGTGGCGCGCGGCCTTTTCGGGCTCATCATCGTCGAAGATTCGAAGGACGAGCCGGCGGACAAAGAGTTTGCGCTCGTCTTCCACGACGTGCCGAACATGAGCACGATCGAGGCGGCGATGATGGGCACGAGCAGCGCGCCGATGTCGGACCCCATCGGGGCGCCCGAGATGCTGCAGATGAAGCCCGGCGATAAGATGGGTGACGAAGTCGCGTACGTCGCGCACTGTATCAACGGCGCGAGTTATCCCGGCACGCAGAAGCTCGCCGTAAAGGTGGGCGATCGCGTTCGTCTGCGCATTCTCAACGCGAATCCGACGCAGACGCGCTACGTGCGTCTGGCGGGCCACCGCCTCACCGTAACGCACGGCGACGGCAACCGGCTCGAGAAGCCGCTCGAAGTCGATGCGCTGCGCAT
>DATEHZ010000014.1:0-29068 GCA_035279385.1 Vulcanimicrobiaceae bacterium
GATTCACGCAGCCGCAGTTCAGCTGAGGGCGCATTCACGCGCATCCTTCGCGGCGGCGTGGCCCGCTATCACGCAGCACGTCGAAGCGGCCGCCGCCTCGGGTGCCGGGATCGTCGTGCTTCCGGAGGGCACGCTGCCCGCCTACGTGCTGGGTTACGACCGGTACGAGCCCTCGGAGATCGAAGCCGCGCTCGAGCAGTGCGCTGCGATCGCGCGCCGGTACGGCGTCGTGCTGGTAGCGGGGGCAGCCAGACGTGAAGGCGATCGCGTCTTCAACAGCGCCGTCGTCATCGAACGCGACGGCAGCATCGCCGGCAGTGCCGACAAGCATTTCCTCTGGCACTTCGACCGGCAGTGGTACGCGCCGGGGGAACGCATCGAGCCGATCCGCACGTCGATCGGCTGCATCGGCGCGCTGGTCTGCGCGGACGGCCGAATTCCGACCATCGCTCGCGCGCTCGTCGACGCGGGAGCGGAGATCTTGGTCATGCCGACGGCGTGGGTGACCAGCGGACGCGATCCGCAGCAGATGGAGAACGCGCAGGCGGATCTGCTGGCGCGCGTTCGCGCGCGCGAGAACGGCGTGCCGTTCATCGCCGCCAACAAGTGCGGCGTGGAACGCGGCTGCGTCGCGTACTGCGGCAAGAGCCAGATCGTTGCAGCCGATGGAATGCCGATCGTCGTGGCCTCGCAGGATCGTGAGGAAACGATTTTCGCTACGCTCGACGTTGGGGCTCCGGCTCCGCAGCGCCGGCCGTACGAACCGATGGGTGTTTCGATACCGGGCGAGTCCCGCGCGTGCCGCTTGGCGATTACCGCGCGCAGCCCGCATCCGGATGACGAGGAACTTCTGCGGATATTGGAGGCCGACGCGCTGATCTACGCAGACGAGATCGCACCGCTCGGCACGATCGACGGCATCGTATTCACCGTGACCGACGGCATGGTGCTGGATCCCGGCGTGCTTGCAGAGATGCGCGTTTCCGGCGATCTGCAACTCGCGGTGTGGCGCACGTCGTACGATCCGTCGTGGCAAGTCACGTTCGCGCGCGCGCGTGCGCTCGAACTGCGTATGTACGTGATCGTCATCGATACGGCGCACGATCGCGCGTATGCCGTCGATCCCGACGGCGCCGTCGTCTGCGGAACGTTCGGCGAGTACCGGGTTGCAAGCTTCACGTTCGATCCGGCAAAGACACGGCAAACCGCCGTGGCTCCCGGAACGGACGTCTTACAAGGGTTGCAGCGCGCCCGCTCGCATGCGCGGTAGAGCGCTTTTCCTTGCCGCGGCCGCGTGTGCGCTGATCGGAACGGCGCCGCATCACCGCCTTCGGTCGGCCGGCTCGTTCCAGATCGACGTTCCGGCAGGCCCGTACGTATCGGGAAGCCGCCTCACGCTGAATGCAACCGGCGTGCAAGGGCGCGTCGCGTTCTCCGTTCTCGGAGCGGGGACGATCGACGGGAACGCGTTTATTGCGCCGCCGGTCGCGCACAAAACAACGGTGACGATTTTCGGCAGCGCGCGCGGCGCGCTCGCGGAGCGTGAGATCCACGTCGTTCCGCCGCCCGCACCCTCGCAGGCGCTGCTTGCGGTGGCAACCTATCGCAACGGCATCGCGCTGCACGATCCGCGAACCTTTCATCTCATCGGCTACGTGCCGATCGGGGGCGCTCCCGGCGACGTCGCATTCACCCCTCGCGGCGGTATCGTCGCACCGGACACCGACGGCGAAGCCATGACCTCGATATCCCGGCAGCCGTGGAGCGTGAACGTCATTCACGGCGTGCTGCAAGGCAACGAAATCGCGGTCGATGATGCCGGCGGCGATATCTTCGTGAGCGATCGCGATGCCGGCGGATACGGTGCGCTCACGCGCATCACGCCGCAAGGTGAAGTGACGCGCGTGAAAACCGGCGATACCGCGGAAGGCTTGGCGATCGACTCGGGGCACGGCATCGTGTACGTCGGCAACGTCAACGACGAGAGCGTCGCCGAAGTCGGCGCGCGCTCGATGCGCGTCATGCGCAAATTTTCGAGCGTGCCAAGGACGTTCGGTATCGCGCTGGACGAGCAAGCGCATCGGCTGTTCGTGGTCTCGAATACCAGTCCGTCGATGAAAGAGCGCTCGGGATACGTTGCGGCTATCGATCTACAACTGCCGCGGCCGCACATCGGGATGCGCAGCGCAGCGATGGTCTTTCCGATCGGCGTTGCGCTTGACGACAAACGGCGCCGCTTGTTCGTTACCGATGAAGTGAAGAATGCCGTATACGTCCTGAGTACGAAGACGCTTCGCAGCGTGCATGCGCCTCTGCAAACGTGCGATACGCCCTGGCGCCCGCGTAGTGCCGGCGGACGCTTGTACGTGCCGTGCGCAAATGCCGACAAGGTGGACGTGTTCGATCTGCGCACGCTGCGCCGCGTTGCGGGCGCGCCCTTTGCCACCGGCGGTTTTCCGTTGAGCGTCGCGCTTTGGCCCTAACCGCACTGCTGCTGGCGGCCGTGCTGCCGCTCTCGCCTGCGCCCGCCGCGCCCTTTCCCAAGATTATCACCGACGCCCCGACGATCGCGGACGTCGCGCCGGGCGTGAAATACGGCGACTATCAGCTGTTGACGAGCGACGGCCCGATTTCGCTGCACGTCATCGCGGTGGACTTGCAAGAACCGACGCTTCGGATCGGAACGGCGCTCGCCCAGGATCGGCTGATCTCCTCAGGCGAGCCGGTTTCGGCGATGGCGCACCGCACGGGCGCGGTTGCCGGGATCAACGGCGATTACTTCGACATCAATCAAACCAATCAGCCGCTGAACATCCTGGTGCAGAACGGTCAGCTGACGCGGATGCCGATGCATCGCTGGGCACTCGCGTTCGACAAGAATAAAGCGCCGCAATTCGCGGAGTTCAGCGTTACCGCGCAAGCGGTGCTGCCGGGCGGCGTGCTGCCGCTCAAGACGCTCAACGACTGGCCGCCGCCGGGCGGCGGAAGCGTGCTCGTCACGCCCGCGTTCGGCGCGCTGCGCCCGGCGGAGAACGTCACCGAATTCGCGCTGCAGCTCGTCGACGGAACGCCGCCCTTCGCGACCTACCGCATCGCGGGAACGGCAGACAATACCGCGATGCAGCCGCCCGGATATTATTTGGCGATTGGGCCGCAGGCGTACGGCAGCGTCCCGTTGCCGAATCCGGGCGACACGATTGCCGTGCAAGCGAACGCGACGCCGGCGCTCGACCAAATCGTATCGGCAATCGGGGGCGGACCGCTGCTCGTAAAAGACGGCGCGTGGTACGCGGATCCCGACGGTCCGAACAAGGGCGAGTTTCTCACGCACATGCCCGCAAGCGCCGCGGGCATCACGCGCGACGGCACGCTGCTGCTCTTCGAAGTCGACGGACGGCAGCCGGCACTCTCGATCGGCGTGCTGCAGCCGCAACTCGCCTCGCTCATGATCTCGTTCGGCGTCGTTACGGGCATGCAGTTCGACGGCGGCGGAAGTTCGACGATCGTCGCGCGCCTGCCGGGACAAACCGATGCCGCCGTGCAGAACTCACCCTCCGACGGTGTGGAGCGCCGCGTCGCGGATGCATTGCTCGTCTACAGCGATGCGCCGTACGGACCGCCCGCGAAGATCTTTGCGACGCCGCAAGTGATTCGCGCCCTTCCGGGAGCGCGCGTTCCGCTGCACGTGGCGATCACCGACGCAGCCGATCACGCCGTACAAACGTGCCCGTGCGATATGCGCGTGCGCGTCATCCCCGGGGACGCAGGTACAATCGTGAACGGCGCCTTCATTGCGGGCAAGAAACCGCAGGACGCGGTGATTCGCGTGCAAAGCGGCGCGCTGCAGACGGACGTCCCGGTTCGGGTTACGAACGATGTCGCGCGCGGCGAGATACTCCCCGCACATCCCGCGCTGCGCGCGCGCGAACGCCTGCAACTCCAAGCGCGAGCGTTCGACGAGAATGGGTATCCCATCGCCGTGCCGGGCACCCTCGCATGGAACGTATCGAGCGGTTCCATCGACTCAAGCGGCGCGTTCGCGGCGAGCGATCGCGATGCGCTCGCGACCGTGCGGCTGGGCGATGCGCTCGTGCGTGAAACGGTGACCGTCGGAGAGCACACGCAACCGGTTGGGCTGCGCGGCGCCACCTTCGCGACCGCACCGCGCGGGGGACCCGGCGGCATCGAGCAGCCGCCTGCGTGCGCGGGCTGCCTTTCGCTCAAATACGATTTCAGCGGCACGGAGCGAGCCGCATACATCAACGCCGCGGTCACGCTGCCGCAGCGCGCGCTGGGCATCGCGGCCGACGTGTACGGCGACGGAAACGGCGAGGTGCTTCGCTTGGCCGTGAACAACGCGATCAACGAGCGCTTCCTCTACACGGTCGCGACCGTCGATTGGCACGGGTGGCGTCACCTCGAGTTCCGCCTTCCGCCCGCGCTGCCGCAGCCGATCGTATTCAAATCGCTCTACGTCATCAACCGCGTGGGACCCGGCACGCCGGTCACGGCGTCCGGCGCCATCTCGGTTCGCAACCTTCAAGCCATCCTGGCAGGCAGGGCAGACAAGCCCCCCAAATAGCGCCAAAGATGAGTTTTGACGCTCTTGCGGCCCGCGCGCTGGACACGGCATCTTCGCGCGGCGCGGATTATGCCGACATCCGTTTCGAAAACCTGCGCAGCGAGCGAATTGAAGCCCGCAACGGCGTCGTGGCGACCCTCTCGGACAGCAGAAGCCGCGGATACGGCATCCGAGCGCTGGTCGACGGCGCGTGGGGATTTGCAGCGAGCTCGGATTTGAGCGATGCCGGCGTGGATCGCGCGGCGGCGCGCGCCGTCGACATCGCCAAGGCGGGTGCGGCAATCGCGCGCACGCGCCTGGGCTACGCACCGCCCAAAGCGTACACCGACACGTTCGCCACGCCGATGAAACGCAATCCGCACGACGTCCCGCTCGGCGAACGCGTGAAATTGCTGCTGGACGCGGAGAAGGCGCTGCACGTGTCGCCGAAGATCAGCGTCGGCCGTGCGTGGATGGATCTGTGGAGCACCGAGAAGTTCTTCTACAGCACGATCGGTTCGAACATCCGGCAGACGATTCGTCAAACCGGCAGCGGCATGGAAGCGATGGCCGTCGGAGAGGGCGACGTGCAGACGCGCACGTTCCCCGGCGACATCGGATTATACAAAGCCGGCGGCTGGGAGGTTATCGAACAGGCGCAGCTGGCTGCGAACGCACAGCGCATCGGCGAAGAAGCCGTGGCGCTGCTCTCGGCGCCGCAGTGTCCGAGCGGAAGCTTCGACATCATCCTCGGCGGTTCGCAAGTCTCGCTGCAGATGCACGAATCGTGCGGACACCCCGCGGAGCTCGATCGCGTCATGGGGTGGGAGGCAAATTTCTCGGGTGTGAGTTTCCTGGAGATCGCGCAGCTCGGTACGTTGCAATATGGCTCGGAGATCGTCACCATCGTCATCGACAACACGCTGCCCGAAGGGCTCGCCACGGTCGCGTACGACGACGAAGGCACCAAGAGCACGGTTTCGGACATCATCCGCAGCGGTATGCTCGTCGGCTACGAAATGAGCAACGATACGGCCCGTACGATCGGACGTGAGAGCAACGCCTGCGTTCGCGCGCAGAGCTGGGAGTTCGTTCCGATGATCCGCATGTGCAATTTGAACTTGCTGCCGGGCGACGTACCCTTCGAAAACCTCTTCGACGACGTCAAAGACGGCATCTACATGGAAAGCAATCGATCGTGGTCGATCGACGATCACCGCTTGAACTTTCAGTTCGGCTGCGAGATTGCGTGGGAAGTCAAGAACGGCAAGCGCGGGCGGATGCTCAAGAATCCGACCTATGCCGGCATGACGCCGAAGTTCTGGAACTCGTGCGACGCGATCGCGGATCGAAATTCGTGGGTCGCGTGGGGAACGCCGAACTGCGGCAAAGGCGAACCCATGCAGGCCGGACGGACGGCGCAATGCGCCTCGCCGGCGCGCTTCCGCAACGTGCAAGTGGGAGTGGGATACCGTGGATAAGAGCAGCCGCGAAGCGTTGGCGCAGCGCGCCCTCGGTTTCTCGAGCGCCGACCAGACCGAAGTGATGGTGTGGAGCGAAAACAGCGCGCTGACGCGCTTCACGCACAACGTGGTGCATCAAAACGTCGCGGAAGCGGACGTCTCGGTACGCGTACGCGCGATCGTCGGCAAGCGTACCGGCGTCGCAACGACCAACGTGCTCGACGATACGGCGCTGCGCGATACGGTATCGAGCGCGATCGAAATGGCGAAACTCGCTCCGGAAGATCCCGACCTTCCCGCGCTTCCTTCGGGAGGACCCACGCAGTCGCCGCCCGGCGCCTACATACAGCACACCGCGGATGCAACGCCGCAGACGCGTGCGCACATGTGCGACGCGATCTTCAAAACGGCCGAAGAGCGGGATTACTGGTGCGCGGGCTTCGTAACCACCACCGCCACCGGCGTGACGATCGCCAATTCGAGCGGAACGCTCGCTTCGTTCGAAGGCACGGACAGCGGCGTCAACGTGAAAATGAACGCCGCCGACTCGACCGGATTCGCCGAAGGTTACGATGCCGACGTCACGCGGTTGGACGCGCACGTCATCGGATGCAACTCCGCACTCAAAGCCCACGGATCGGCACGCCCGCGCGGCGTCGAGCCCGGAGAGTGGACGGTTATTCTCGAGCCTGCGGCGTTCGGCGAACTCTTCACCTACTTGGTCGATCACTTCTCGGCGCAGTCTTTCGACGAAGGCTCGTCGTTCGTGAGCGACGGTTTGGACAAACGCTATTTCGGCGACAACGTCACGATCGCCGACGACTACGCACATCCGCTCAATCCCGGCATGCCGTTCGATTACGAAGGCCATCCGACTCAGCGCCTCACGCTCGTCCAAAACGGCGTTGCCAAAACCATCGTTACCGACAGCTACTGGGCGAGCAAGTTACGGCGGGAGAACACCGGCCACGCGCTGCCCGCGCCGAACGCCTACGGCCCGCAAGCATCCCATATCGTCGTTTCCGCGGGCAGCAAACCCCTCGCGCAGCTCATCGCCGAGACCGCGCGAGGCCTGCTCGTCACGCGCTTTTGGTACATCCGCACGGTCGATCAGAAAAAAGCCATCGTCACCGGCATGACACGCGACGGAACGTTTCTGATCGAGAACGGCGCGATCGCCGGCGGCGTACGCAACATGCGGTTCAATCAAAGCATCATCGAGGCGCTGAAAAGCTGCGAATTCTCGAATTCCCTGCACCGCACGGGCGGCTACTCGTACTCGCTCGTCGTGCCGGCCGCAAAAATCAACGGATTCACGTTCTCGAGCGGAACGGAGTTTTAGGAATCGCGCCCGCGATAATCAGCAGCAGCCCCAGCGCGAGAATCGGCCAATACGGCGCCGCCGCGACCACGACTGCGGGATAACTTCCCACGTTCGCGCTCAAACGCAATCCGGCAAGGCTCTTCTGCACGCCGGGCGGCGCAATGCCGATGCCGCCCTTGAGTACTTCATCGCGGGTATTCGCAACGGCGAAGAGCACCGCGGGCTGACCGACGATCGGCGGATCCGTGTGCAGTTGCGCGGCCTGCTGCGGCGTGAAGAGCACCGCTTTGACGTTGCGCTGCGCGGCCGGCACCGAGAACGAGTCGAACGTCACATCCATGCCGTCGATCGTGGTGCGCTGCTGCAGCAGCAGCACCGGTGAGAGAAACGACGCGTTCGTGGGCTGCGTGATCGTCAAATGGTTGCCGCGCGCGTCCGCGGCTTGAACGTTCAGCACCGTGCGCGGCTGCTCCCACAGAATAAACCCGCCGCTGTACCGCCGTCCGCTCGCGCCGACCGAAACCGCCGCGCGGCCGCGCTGCAGCGTTATGCCGGTGCCGTGTAGCGGAAATACGAACGAGCCGCCGACCTCGTCGTCGCGAACGCTTGCGCCCGGTGCGCCGATGACGACGTGCGTATCCGGTCCCATCAGGCCGCTTGCAGCGCCGGAGAATACGACGATCGCGCCGCCGAACGCAACAGCCGCAAGACGGGGAAAGGCCGCCGCGTGCGAAGTACGCAGCGCGCGCAGCTGCCACGCGCATAGCACGAAGAGCGCGATGTCGAGCGCGTTGTACCAGCCCGTGTGATACACCATTGCACCGGGATACGCGTCTTGCGCGAGCACCATCGCCACGGCGCACGCGAGCAAAAACCAAAAAGCGGCCACTAGGTATCGAGAAGCGGCTTCACCGCCGCAACCATCTGCGGATACGAAAGCGGCCCGTCAAAGGCGCGCACGACGATACCCTGCGGACTCACCACGATCGTCGTCGGCAGACCGAGCGCCGCGTAGACGCGTCCATATTGCTGCTGCTGGTCGAGTAGAATCGGATAGTGAATCCCGAGCGAACGCGCAAACGAAGCGACGCGCTCCGCCGATTCGCCCTGATCGACGCCGAGCACAACGACGTTGCGCGCTTTGTACGACTGATAGAGACGCTGCAGATCCGGCATCTCCGCACGGCAGGGCGGGCACCACGACGCCCACAGGTTCATCACGACGATGTGGCCGCGGTACGCGTCGAGCCCGGACGCCGCGCCGTTCAAAACCGGAACCGCGAAGCTGGGGGCAGGCTGCCCTTGAAGCGCGGCTGGACCGCTCGCTTGGGAGCCGCCGCCGCGGAAATAGACGGCGAGCACGACGCCAACAATAACGGCGCCGGCTATCCAATAGAGCCAATTGGCGCGCTGCCTCATCGTCCTACCATCGCACGGCGAGCGGAGCGCGCGCTATGACATTCGCTACCAATCGCCCATCCTGTCCGGATCGACGTCGCCTTCGAACGCCACCGTCCCCGGCGGCATAATGGACGCGCTCACGCGCACGCCGTCAAAACGCAGTTCGCGCCGATGCGCCTCACCGGCGCGCGCGTAGAGTTCGCAGTAGCGGTCCAGCACGTCGGGACTGCACAGCACGCGCGAGGGCCGCACCTGGTACATCTGTTGAAAACTCCGGAATGCGCGCTCGAACTCCGCCGGGCTGAAGTGCCGGCCCAAACTGACCTCTCGCCGCACGTGCTCCAGGGGAGCCTCCTTCCTCGGACGAATGCGCGATGCCGTGCCGGCACGCATATTGGATGGACGCGCGGTCGCAGCCGAACTGCGCACCGAACTGCTCGCTCGCAGTACTGCGCTTCGCGATGAAGGGATTCATCCCCGGCTCGTCATCACGCTGGTCGGTGAGAACGAATCCTCGCTCGCCTACGTGCGCAACCTGGTCAAGACGGGCGAGCGCGTCGGCATAGCCGTGCACGTCGACGAGTTACCGGAAGCTTCGAGCGCATCGACGATTCGCGAGCGCCTGGAACGGTTGCGCGACGACGACAGCGTGCATGGCGTCATGCTGCAGCAGCCGCTTCCGCCGCATCTTTCCATTCGTACGATCGCCGACGCGATTCCGCGTCACAAAGACGTCGACGGAACGCATCCTACGAATCAAGGTCATCTCGCCTTCGGCAGCGGCGCGGAATTCGTGCCGGCAACGCCTGCCGCCGTGATGCTGCTGCTCGAACGAAGCCCGCACTGGCCGCTCGCGGGCAAGCAAGCGGTGATGATCGGCCGTTCCGTCGTGGTGGGTGCACCGGTTGCGATGCTGATGCTCACGCAAGACGCAACCGTTACCGTGCTTCACAAAGAATCCAAAAGTTTGCAGCCCCAGGTGCGAATGGCCGAGGTCGTCGTGGTTGCCACCGGCGTTCCGGGGCTCATCGGCGGCGCCGATATCGCGCCGGGTGCGACGGTGATCGACGTCGGCACGACGGTGGTCGACGGCGAACTCAAGGGCGACGTTGACTTTGAATCGGCCCTGCACGTCGCAGGCGCGATTACACCGGTTCCGGGCGGCGTCGGTCCCGTTACGAACGTCGCTCTGCTTCGCAACGTCATCAAAGCCGCGACGAATCTCGTAACGTAGTCCGACGCCGGCACCGGTGCCGCCGGTTTATGCTTGCGCCGCAGTCGTCTGCGCGCGGCTCCCCACTGGCGCCGCTTCACGCATGTGCGCGAAGACGAGCGCGTGGCCGATCAGGTACGTCGGAACGAGCACCAGCGGGATGAGCGCCCAGGGCAGCGTCGTCATCGCGGCCGAGCCCGTTCGCGCCGAAGCCACTCCGAGCGCCACGGCTACGACGAGATCGAGCGCACCGAAAATATTCCACTCGAGGACCCGTATGTCGCGCGGGTTGCGCAAAGCCAAGCGCGCGACGGGAAGGGCGAAGATGGCCGTGATGATGTCGCCGATACCGGCGAAGTAGGGAAACGGTCCATACATGAGGCCGGTTGCGGCAGCGATAAGCATGAGCACGCCGACTACGCGTATCGCGCTCAGCGCGACGATCAGATTCACCGGAATCGCCATCATTGCGCGGCGGCTTGCAGCCGACGTTGCGGCAAGTCCCGCAGCGATGAGCGGCAGCGCGAACATGACGGGAACGGCGAGCGGCGTATTGCGCGTCGCTCCGGATGCGGCGATCGCGACCGCCAGGGAGATCCAGGCGCCGATCCCGGCGCCCAGCGCCAAGCGGGATCCCTGACGGATTGGCAGCGAGCCGAGCACTGCGGCGAAAAGCGTCCCGGCCGTAGCTCCGAGGACCAACGTACGAACCAGTTCGAGCATGAGTTCCTCTCTTTCCAGTCACTTTCGTGACGCAAGCGACTATAGCATATTGACTTGCTTGACGCAAGTATCTATGCTTGGCACATGCGACATGCCAGCTTGGCCGCCCAGCCGTGCCCGATCGCGCGAACGCTCGACGTCGTGGGAGAATGGTGGACGCTGCTGATCGTCCGTGACGCCCTGCTCGGCGCTCGCCGGTTCGACGAGTTCAAGGCGACCGGCATCGCGGACAACGTCCTATCCGCGCGCTTGAAGAAACTCACGGAAGCCGGCATCCTCAAACGCAAGCGCTATCAGACGCACCCCGATCGCTTCGAGTATCTGCTCACCGAGCGGGGCTACGCGCTCGCGCCGGTGGTGCTCGCGCTGCGTTCCTGGGGCAAACGTTTTACGAAGGGCGCCGACACGAGTCACATCGTCCACAAAGCCTGCGGCGGCAACGTCGAACTCGGTTTTCACTGCGCGCGATGCGATCGCGAAATAGACAAAACGGAGATCGCCGCCGGCGAGCGATAGCAAGCCGCCGCTAGCTGGTCTAATCACCGCTTGCACCAAGAACCGCACTGGGATACGCTCGCGGTGAGGTCGCAGCGCTATGGCTATGCCCTTCACGCCGTCGGCAGTTCAGTGCACCCTTCTGACGCTCGGAAAATTCGAGTTGCGGGTCGGGAATCACGTTGCGCCTGCGCCGCCTACGCAAAAAGCGCGCGTGCTCGTTGCCTTCCTTGCCGCGAACCGCGGAAACGACGTTGCGCGCGAGCGGCTTCTCGAACTCCTTTGGCCCCATGCCGAGCCCGAACGCGCGCGCGAAGGTCTGCGGACTGCACTCTCTTCGATTCGGCACGTACTGCGGACCGCGCGCAACCTGCCCGAAGACGTGTTGTTCGCCGACAAATCGGTCGTGCGCTGGCGAGCAATCGTGCAGTTCGATGCGGCCCGGTTTGAGGAACTTGCGAGCAGCTCCGGCACCGCGGACAAGCGCGCGGCTTTGAAATTGTACGGCGGTGACTTTCTCGAGGGAGCGTACGACGAATGGGCGATAAGCGAACGCGAGCGGCTCGCCTCTTTGTACGAACGCGTCCTTGCCGAGTTGGTCGTTGGCGCAAATGACGTCGATGCCGCGCGGCTCTTGCTGGCACGCGATCCATACCACGAGCCCTCGTACATGATCCTGATCGGCGCTGATCTGCAGGCACATCGTCAAACCGCAGCTGCGGAACTTGCCGCGCAGTATCGCAGCGCAATGCGAGAAATCCGCGCCGAGCCTTCCGCCGAATTTCAGCATCGCTTCGGCCATCTGCACGCGCCGCCGCCGGTTCCGGACGCGCGTCGCATCGAAACCTCACAGGCGCCGGCCGCGAGCGGCGATACGAATCTACCCGCACAACTCACGACGTTCATTGGTCGCGAGGACGACATCGCCGAACTCAAAGGACTCGTTCGCCGCTCGCGCCTCGTCACGGTCGCCGGGACGGGCGGTATCGGCAAAACGCGGCTCGCAATTCAAGCGGCAGCAGACCTTCGCGGCGACTTCAAGGACGGCGTGTGGTTCGTCGACCTTGCGACGGTGTCGGACCCGGACTACATCGCCCCTGCCATCGCATCGGCGTTAGGAATCCCAATAAGTTCCATCGAGCGGCCGGTGATTGAAACGCTCGTGCTCGCGCTTCAAAAGCGGCGGCTGTTGTTGCTAGTCGACAATTGCGAGCACCTCATCTCCGCCGTGGCGGCGATCGTCCTCGATCTCCTGCGAGGCTGTCCCCAGGTCCACATTTGCGCAACTTCTCGCGAAGCGATCAAGGTTGAGAGCGAGCAACTCCTGCGCCTTTCCGCTCTCTGCGAAGCGGACGCGATGACGCTCTTTGCGGAGCGTGCCCGAGCGGCAAATAAACGCTTCGAGCTGAGCGACCGCGTTGCGCCCGCCGTCTCGGCGATTTGCCGGCGCTTGGACGGAATTCCGCTCGCGATCGAACTTGCCGCTCCGCGCGTGAACGTTCTGAGTCCCAAGCACCTTCTGCAGCACCTGGACGAGCATTTTCGAATCCTCACGACCAGCGACACGACGGCGTTTCCACGGCACAAAACCGTCCGCGCGCTCACCGACTGGAGCTACGACTTACTTACCGAACAGGAACAAACGTTGTTGCGCGTCGCGGGCGTCTTCGTCGGAGGTTTCACACTGGAGGCCGCCGCCGCGCTGTGCGAGGATGTACCGGCGGTTGACGTGCTCGACCTGCTCTCTTCGCTGGTTGCAAAGTCTTTGGTCCAGGTCGATACGGACCCGGAGAACGAGCGGTACACCCTTCTGCAAACCACCCAGCGCTATGCGCGAGACAAGCTCGCTGAGAGCCGCGAAGCCGACTCGACGTACGAGCGCCATGCAGAATACTTCCTGGCCTTGATGCAGCGATCCGACAGAGAATACGGTGCCGCAAGCGCTCGCGAATGGCTGCAGCGCTACCGGCCCGAGATCGACAACGTGCGCGCCGCGATCGACTATTTTCTACGGCAAGGAAATACGCAGCGCGCAGCCGGTCTAACGGCGGCGGCGCGCGAGCTCTGGCTGGAACTGGGACTTTACGCCGAGGGCTTTCACCGCGCGCAGCGAGCATTGGAGACGCTCGACCAGCAGGCTTCTCCGGCGTTGCGCGCCGGCCTGTGGCTCGTCGTGGCGCAACTTGCGAACGTGCTCTTTCTCACGCCGCAGGCGCTGGACGCGTCCCGGCGCACCGTAGACGCATTTGAAAAACTCGGTGACGAGCAGCACCTGCCCTACGCATTGCAATCCGAGGGGTATTCGCTTATACGGGCAGGCCTTCATGAAGATGCGGAATCGAAGCTTCTGCAAGCGCAGGCGCTCGCGGAGCGCTTGGGTAATCGACGCGTGCTGCTGCGTGCGTTATTGCGGCGGGCGCACAACGCATCGGAGACCGGAAAATACGAAAGCGCCATTCCGCTCTACGAGCGGTGCTTACAGCTGGCGCACGCGCTCGAAGACGATCTCTACGTCGGATACGTAACGGCGCATTTGAGTACCGTCTACTTCAAACTTCGCGATGTGCCGCGCGCCGTCTCTAGCGGGCTCACGGCCCTGGAGGTTTTTCAACGGCGAAACGACTCCGCCAAAGAATCCCATGCGCTCGCAAACTTGGCGGAGTACCACCTAGCACTGAACAAGATCGAGCCGGCGAAACAGTACGCTCACGCAGCGATCCAGAAAGCGCTCGAGGCAGAAAGTATGGTATCTGCCAGTTTCGCGGTCGAAATGCTCGCGAGCATCGCGGCCCTCGAGGGCGACACGCAAACGGCCGCGCGCCTTTTGGGCTACGTTAAGGCGGCGCTCACGCGGTTGCACTTCATCGGAGAGGTGTGCGATGCCGTCACACGAGAGCGAGCGCGAGAAGCGCTACGCAAAAAGGCGAGCGATGCGGAGATCGAGAGACTCTTGCACGAAGGCGCAGCGCTATCCGATGACGAGGCTTTCGCTCTCGCAACCGGCATAGCGCTGCGCTAGCGCGGATTTATCGTTAGAAGTCTACTTCGTAGAGGTAGGTGCCGCCGACACGTTCGCAGTTGGCGACTTCGGCCGTATACCGCGTCATGCGCGCGGAGAGAAGCGCTGCGTTATCGAGCCAAGGGTTACCGCTGCTCGAAAACATTTCGCTTGCGGCGAGTTCGCCGGCAGCCGTAAGGCGGATCTTCACTTGCGCAGTGCCGGTCGCACCTTGATCGGCGGCGATATGCGGAACTTCAACGAACGGCACGTCGTCGACGCTCGCCGGAGCGTCGCATCCCGGCCGATGCGAGATGGCAGCGACATGGGTCGGGCCGATGGAGATGAGTTTCGCGCCCGGCGAAGCAAGCGAGGGAACGGCATAGGCCGCAAGCATAAGCGCGGCGGATAGCGATAACACGTATTTCATGGGGACCTCCCTTTTTATCTCGCCGCGCACTATGCGCGAACGACACGATAGGTATAAGCCCCCGGCGAAAATGCAGCGTAAAACCCGCCGCAAATACTTTTTTTATGCTGCGAGTGCTCGACGCTTACCAGCCCACGGCCTCGCCGTCTTTTCCGAAATCGGAGCCGCCGGCATACGCGCCGCTCGGCAGCACCATGATCGCTTGATAGCCGCCCATCGGCGCGCGATTTCGCGAGACGACCTTATGTCCCATCGATCGTAAACGGTCGCCGGCCAGAGCGTACAGCGGCGACTCCAGATACAGCGTGTTCGAGATTTCATCGTGGCGAAAACGCGCCATGTCGCCGGCTTGCTGCACGTTCGCATGCAGATCGATGATGTCGACCGCGATCTGCTCGTGGCCCTGCGCCTGCATATCGCCGCCCATGAGTCCGAGCGTCATCAGCGGGCGGCCGCCGCGCACGATGAAACCGGCAGCGAGCGTGTTGAACGGGCGCTTGTGCGGTGCAATGACGTTCGGGCTTTTCGGATCGAGCGTAAATAAGCCGCCGCGATCGTGGAGAATGAATCCGTATCCCGGCACGGTGATGCCCGAGCCGAATTCGTCGTAATTGCTGTTGACCCACGAAACCATGTTGCCCCAGCGATCCGCGGTCGAGAGCACGATCGTATCGCTGACGCCGCTCTCGGGGCCGGGCGACGCGGTATCGGATGCTTTATTGGGATCGATTTTCGCGCACAGCGAATCCGCGTGACGCGCGGAGAGCAGCTGCGCCACAGGCACGCGAACGGCATCGGGATCCGCATTGTAGCGATACAGATCGGCGTACGCGAGTTTCTTGGCTTCGACGAGCAGATGCCAATATTCGGGATTTGCCGGTCCCAAGGATGCGAGCGATGCACCCGGCACGATTTTCGGCACGCATCGTGCGAGGACGTTCAGCGCTTCATTCGCCGCGAATCCCTGCGAGGGCGGCGGCAATTCGAGCAGATGCGCGCCGTGATAGATCGTATCGATTGGCCGCACCCACTCTCCGCGATACGCCGCAAGGTCGGCAAGCGTCATCGTGCCGCCGAGCGCGCGCGATTTGGCGACGATGGCGCGCGCGATTTCACCGCGATAGAATACGTCACGGCCATATTTCTGCAAAAGACGCAGCGAATGCGCGAGTTCCGGATTGCGAAAAATTTGTCCGGCCGCGGGCGGCCCGCCGTTCACGTACCACGTGCGTACGGAGTCCGGATCGAGTTTCGTGCAGCATCCCCGCAGCGGAAATGCGTTCGGCAACTTCCAATCGGTCGCGATGCGCTCCGAAACCGGAAATCCGTTCTGCGCGTAGTCGATTGCGGGTGCGAGCACGCGATCGAATTTCATCGTGCCGAAACGGCGCAGCAACTCGTCCCAGCCCCACGCAGCGCCGGGCACGGTGACGTCGAGAATGCCGCCCGGCGGCATGCCCGAGCCGGGCCCCCAGTCAGCCGGATCGTATCTGTAGCCCAATGCGTTGAATCGCGCAAGCGTCGCGCCGGTGGGTGCTTTGCCGCTCGCGTTAAGCACGTAGAACTTGCGCTCTTTTGCGATATACACGATCGCGAAGAGATCGCCGCCCATGCCGACCATCATCGGTTCCACGACGTTGAGCGTCGCAGCGGTCGCGACCGCGGCATCGACGGCGTTGCCGCCCTGCATGAGTATCCGCAGCCCGGCCTGAGCCGCCAGCGGCTGACTCGTCACCACCATGCCGTTTCGCGCAAAAACCGGAGAGCGGCTTTGCGGCAGCCATCCCTCGGCGCGATCGCCTCGCACCGCGTTATTGGCCGGAAACGCCGCAACGATGGCACACAGAACGCTCAAGATACGACGCATAAGCGCGTATTCGCCGCGATCAGCCGATTCTTATGCCGAAATCGTGAAATTCGCCGTTGTAGTATCCGAGCGGAGATCCGGTGCGCGACTTCGCCGAGAGCACGCGGCCGATGAAGATGCTGTGCGATCCGGCGTGATGCTCCTGTGCAACTTCGCAGTCCAAGTGCGCGACGGTTCCCCGCAGCACCGGCGCGCCCGTCACGTCGACCTCGTAATCGACGCCTTCGAACTGCTGCTCCCGGAACTTCCCGGAAAACCGCTCGGCCAAATGCCGCTGATCGCCGGCGAGCACGTTGACGCAGAACACCTTGGAACTGGAGATGTACAGATAACTGCGCGCTTCCCGGTTGATGCAGATCAGCACGAGCGGCGGATCGGCGGAGACGCTGGCGAACGCGCTGACGGTGACGCCGCGCGGTTCGCCTTCGCGCAGACTCGTTACGACGGTAACGCCGGTCGGGAAATGACGCATCACCGCCTTGAAGTCGGCGGATGAGGGCTGGTTCACCGCTTGCGCGCGCCCAGCCCCAGACCGCTGCCGAGCGGGATGATCGTCGCGTCGAGATCGGGATGATGCAAGAACGCGCGATTGAACTCTTCGGTCTTGTCGCTTTGCAGCAGGCCGTTGAAAATAATCAGTCCCGAAAGTTTGAGCAGCGGTATGCAGTGCTCCAAATACGCCTCGTAGTCGCGCTTTGGCGCGTCGACGAAAACGATGTCCATGTTGCGCTGCGGAAAGACGCCGAGCACTTCGAGCGCCGGCTGATTGACGATCTCGATGTAGTCCGCTTCGCCCGCACGCTGAAAATAGGTCAGCGCGACTTCGGTCCGCTCGGCGTCGGGATCGAAGGTCCAGATTTTCCCCATGGGCGGCTGCGCCAGCGCCATCCACAGCGTTGCGTATCCGTATGCCGTGCCGATTTCCAATATACGATTCGCCTGCATCGCGTGCACGAGCGTCGAGAGCAGGCGCCCCACCGCGCGCGAGACTCGCGTAATCTCTTCTTTGTGCCCGAACTGCTCGAGTTCGAGCAGCAGCGGATTGGGCGCGGGATGCGCCGTTTCGAGATAGCGGGGCAAATCGTCGTACATCGCTTTGGGTGTTTGTTTAGAGGCCGACGATTCCTTGATGCGAGTAACCGAACGCCATGAAAAACAGCAGCGGCACCGAGAGAATCGTATTCACCCGCGCCCACAGCAGGGCCGACGTAACGTTGGTCGTGCGCATCGGTCCCAGCGTAATCGCCAGCATCACCGTACCTATCCACGCACCGATACCGATCGGTGCGTACATGCCGCGCAGCAAGAACGCCTCCGTGAAACCGTTGTGGCCCGGGATCGAAAGCGTGCTGAGCAGACCGCATCCGAGCAGCCACGCGACGATCGCTGCAATGCGCAGCGCGTGTCCGAGCCGCGTCGCGACGAAATTATCGAGAATTGCGGTGCTCGCCGCAGCGGCTGCCGCCGTGCGCGCACGCGCGTACACGAGATCGGTGTAGTATTGCAGCCCGAGCCACATAATCGCGGCGAGTTCGTGAAACCAGCGCAGCAGCGCCGCGGGCCAGTCCACGGCTAGGTGCCCGCGTGCGCGAGGCGCAGCGCAAGCGCATAGAGCGCCGCGGTGAGCGCGACGCCGAGCACAAACGCAGTCCACGGCGAGTCGAATGTTTGTTTCATCGCAACGGTCCGCTTGCACGCTTACGCGGCAGGCGCGGTTCCACCTCCGGCTGAAAGGCATGGACCCATGTCTGCGCGCCTGCGGCTGTTCCCGCTCAACGCCGTGCTCTTCCCGGGCGCCGCACTGAACCTGCACGTGTTCGAACCGCGCTACAAACAGATGATCGGCGAATGCCTCGAAGCCGGTGGGGCGTTCGGGGTCGTTTTGATTCGCGATGGGAACGAAGCCGGCGATCCGACGGTCGAGACGCACCAGGTCGGATCCATCGCGGAGATCGTCGAGGTGACGCCGCTGCCGTTCGGGCGGTTTTACGTTTCCACGGTCGGCAAAGAACGTTTCCGCATACGCAACATCGTCAGCCGCGATCCGTATCTCACCGTCGAAGCGGAAACGCTTGCGGAAGTCAAGGACGAAGACGCATCGGCGCTCGCGAAACTGGAAGAGCGCGTGCGCGAATCGTTTCTGCAGTACTTGGATGTGCTGGCCGAGTTCGCGGGTGAACCGGCGAACGTCGACCTTCCCGCGGATCCCGCAAGCGTGTCGTATATCATCGCCGACGCGCTTCAAATTGCGGACACCGCCAAACAGCGTCTGCTCGAAATCAACAGCACGAAGCAGCGGCTTACGATGGAACTGAGTTTTCTGCGGCGTCTTCTCCCGCAGATGCGCACGCTGCTCGAACGCCGCGAAGCCGAACGTCGAGCCAAAGCGGAGCGCGGTGAAGACGACGCGCACCGCACCGAGCAAGAACGCTACTTCGGCAAATACTTCAGTTTGAATTAATTCGGAAGAAACTGCGCCGGATCGACCGGCTCGCCGTTCACCCGCACTTCAAAATGGACGTGCGGGCCGGTGGAGCGTCCCGTGGAGCCGACGGCAGCGATCGTCTGACCCGGTGCGACCGTTTCACCCACGCGCGCGAAGATCTGCGAACAGTGCGCGTAACGCGTCGTCACGCCGTTGCCGTCGTCGACGACGAGGAGGTTGCCGTACCCGCCGTCGGGTCCAGCGGAAACGACGCGGCCCGCCGCCGCCGCCGCAATCGGCGCGCCTTCGTCGGCGGCGATGTCGAGGCCGGGGTGAAAATCCTCGCCGGCGCCCATCGGATTTTTGCGCTCGCCGAACGGCGAGGTGACCTGTCCGGCGACGGGCCACTGCATCGGCGTGGCGGAGCCGGAAGCCGCCGGCATCTGCGGCGGGGCAAATACGGCGTTTACCAGCGATGCGAAGGCTCCGCCGGCCAGCGGCTGCGGGGCAACGGGCGGTCCGCCCGCAATCTGCGCGATGCGTGACTGGACCTGAGCGAGATCGAACCGGATGTCCACCACTACTGGATATCGGCAGGCCGCGCGGCAAGTTCTAGCATAGGGAGCCGCGTGATTATCGAAACCTTTGCAGTCGGCCCGCTGGCGTGCAACTGCACGATTCTCGGCGACGAGACAAGCGGCGAGGCCGTCGTCGTGGACGGCGGGGACGGCGTCGACGAAGTGCTGCGGCGCCTGCAGGCACGCAATCTGCGCGCAACGCATCTGCTGCACACGCACGCGCACATCGATCACATCGGCGATCTCGGTGCGCTGCGGCAGCGCGCGGGCGGCCGCGCCATGCTGCATCCCGCCGATTTGCCGCTCTACCGCACGCTCGAACTGCAGGCGCACTGGATCGGACTTGCGCAAGCGCCGCGCGTCGTCGATCTCGACGCCGATCTTCGCGACGGCGACGCGATCGCGCTCGGCGCCGCGCGAATCGAGATACTGCATACGCCGGGACACACGCCCGGCAGCGTCTGTTTTGCGATTCACGAGGACGCGAAAACCTCGATTCTTTCGGGCGACACGCTCTTCGCCGGCTCCATCGGACGCTGGGATTTGGGCGGCACGTCGATGGAAGACATCGTTGCGAGCATTCACCGTAAACTCATGGACTACGCCGACGAAACGCCCGTCGTTCCCGGACACGGTCCGTTCACGACCATCGGCACGGAACGCAACTCGAATCCGTATCTGCAATAGTCGTGCCGCACCGCCCGAAACTTTTCGCCGGAATCGAACTCGACAAACGCGTACGCGCGCAGTGCGCGAGCGTCGCGGCGCGTTTGGCGGCGCACGGCTTCGACGCGCGCTTCGAGCCGCCGGAAAAACTGCACATCACGCTCGCGTTTCTGGGCTGGGTCGATTACGAGCAGTTCGAACCGATTACCGATGCGCTGCGCACGGCCGCGGACACCGCACCGCCGTTCACGCTTACGCTCGATACCATCGGCGCATTTCCGCACGAACGCCGGCCCAAAATCGTGTGGATCGGCTCGCGCGATCAAGGCGCGCCGTACCGGCGCCTCGCGTACGGTGCGCGCGCGGCGTTCGAAGAACTGGGCTTTTCCTTCGACAAAGACGCGGTCGCGCACGTCACCATCGGGCGCGTCAAAGGGGGGCACGCGCATCTGCCGATGCTCGAGGTGCCGCCGATGCAAGTGCACGTCACGGAGATCGTGCTCTTCGAATCGCTGCCCGCCGGCCCGACGACGCGATACGAGGTGCGCCATCGCGCACCGCTGAATCCCAATGCATGAAACGGGTGATCGTTGCAGCCATTACCGGCGCGGCGCTTTTCTTATGCTTACACCGTCCGGCGAGCGCGATGGTGGAATTTTGTCCGGCAGGGCTTCAATACGAACGAGTCGGTTCCAATGCGGCGCTCATACGACAGCAATCGAGCCGCAGCGAAGCCGGAAAGTCCGCCACAGAAACGTCATCCACGTACGCTCTTGAGTTGACGGCGTTCGGTGCGCGCACCGTCTCGCACGCGACGCTAACATTCGATACGAGCGGCGGTTGGTACAGCGCTGACGTTCCTGCGCTCACGCTGATCGAGAAAGACCGCCATTACACCGGCCCGTCCAGCAGGTTCGTACGGGAAGATTACGTGTCGCCGGTGTTTTACGTGCGCTTCCCGCAAGCAGTAACGGTCAATCACGGCTGGGTGTCATCGGCAGCCGCCCAAGGCGATTCGCAATTCGATTGGGACAAGCAAGGAACGGTGCACTGCGCTCCGGCTCCGCGGCGGCTACGCCTTATAGCGATCGCGGCTATCAACACGACCGCTCGCGATTGGGGCGCCGACGATCTCTACAAGATCGATCCCAACGATATCGATCCGCTCACCTCCGCACCGCAGCGCACCTCCATCGTGCTGCCGGCAATTCCCCAAAGCTCAGCGGCCCCGTGCGCGCACGCTTTTGAATTCGCGATGGTGACGCGACAAGCGCAACCGGATTTCCCGCAAGCCGGCCGCGGTCACTTCGGCGTTTCGACAGCGGAGGTTGCTATCGACGATGCCGGACACTTCGTCGATGCTTGGATTTGGGGGCCCTCCGGCCAGACCGCGTTCGATGAAGTAGCGCTGCGCGTGGCGCGCGCGAGCTCGTACATCGGAGGTCGCGCATATTGCAAGCCTGCACCGGGATACTATCTTATTCGCGTGACGTTCGATCCCAACGGTTAGCGAATGAAACGTTTTGTATTTGCATCTTTTGCGGCTGTGGCGCTTTTCTTGTGCGCACATCGCCCTGCCGGTGCGGTGGTGGAGTTCTGCCCTGCGAGCCTTCAATACGAGCGCGTTGGCGCCCAGAGCGAAAATGACTCGCCCGGAGCGCTGTACGGTTTCGAACTTTCGGCGCAAGGGCCGCGGACGATAACGTCGGCGACGCTGGCGTTCGATACGGATGAAGGGTGGTTCAGCGTCGTTATGCCGAGCGTGACGCTGGGATTGAAGGATCATCACTACGCGAACAACTGGTCGTCGTTTACGCGCCATGATTGGGTAACGTCCGTTTCCTACGTGCGCTTTCCCAGGGACGTCGCGATACGTCGAGCGTGGGTGTATCAAGCGCAGGCAGATAAAGATGGCGCCTTCGGATGGGAGTCGCTGGGAATGGTATCGTGCCCGCCGCCGCCCGATATGTCCGCGGCACAACAGAAGCGCTATCGTCGTCCCAGAGTCCGTACGATGCACGACGCAGCGTATACCCTCTCAAATCCCGATCCGCTGAGCGCTGCGCCAACGGCTGCATCGGTGATTCTTGCGGCTCGAACGTCAACGCCGCTCGAGCGAACGGATTGCCGGGTGCCGTTTCAAGACGCGGAAGTGCGCGATCAGGCGCGGCCGGCGTTTCCGGACGGTATGGACGGGATGCTCGACCGCGGGATGACGAGCGTCGAAGTTGCTCTGGGCCCGGACGGTACGCTGCGCGACGCATGGATTTGGGGTCCGTCGGGCGTTGATTCGTACGATTACAGCGCGCTGCGCGCCGCGCGTACCTCCACGTACAGCGCGGCACGGTCATATTGTATGGCCGTGCCGAGTGCCTACTTTTTCGACGTGAACTTCGTGCCGAACTCGAATTAGCGCAATTTGATCAGCAGTTTGCCGTCTTCGGTTTGCTGCGGGGATCCGTTGCTTTGCGGCGCTTGCGCAACCGGCTCGGCGCTGCGCTCGGGGGCCGGCATCGCGCCGTAATCCGGAATCGTGCCTGACGCGACCTTCGTTTTATAGTCGTCGAGCGCGACGTGCAGCGCTTCGAGCGCGCGCTGCGGATAATCTTTCTTCTTCTCGGGGTAGCCGCCGAGCTGGTCTTCGATGTCTTTCTCGGTCAGAGCAGCCGCTTCGTCAACCGTCTTGCTTTTCGCGAGGTCGACGACGAGACTGCACGTGGCCGTGCCGAAACCGCAGCCGGTCGTGAAGTACGGGATGTCCTCGATGGTTGCGCCTGGGCCGATCTTCAAGAAGAAATTGTACATGTCGCCGCACGAGTCGCTGAAATACTCACCGCTCGCGGTGGCGTTCTCCATCGTCCGGAATCCCGCGCGGTCTTCGACGAGCCGTTGAAATTTCGGAAAATCCATTCTAAAAGGCGCTCCGTTCTACTACGCGCCCCCCGCAAAGCGGGGCCCCCAGGGCTCGGGCGCCTGAAAACTTGCTGGTAATGTAGAGTCTTCCCGTGGTCGCTTGAAACATTTCTATTGCGCTTTTAGTTCGAACCGGCATTGGGTGCCGCCGGTTGCGAGCGATTCCGTCTGTACGTGTTCCCCGCCGACGGTCTCGTCCAGCACGTGATGAATGACGGAGCAGACTTGCGGGTGCTCCTTTGCAACCTCGGAGTAGGGGCAGTTGTGCTCGTGCAGCGCGTATCCGCCGTCGATGAGGCTGTACTCGGCAACCACGCCGCCTTCACGCAGCACCTCGGCCAGCTGCGCAACTTTGCCTCGCGTGTCGGGGGCGGTCACCCGCTGCTTCGCCTTGGCGACCGTCCGCTTGGCGATGCCGTCGAACACCTTGGCAACGCCCTCGTCGCCGAACTGCTCTTTGACCTCGCGCAGCACGGCGCCCAGCATCTTGTCGTAACGCTGCGGGAATAGCTTCTCGGCTTCTTGGGTGAGCGAGAACTCGTACGTCGGCTTGGTGCGGCCTCGCCGGACGGATTTTTCCACGACCAAACCGTCCCGCTCGAGCACGACCAGCTGCTGCCGGATGGCGTTGGGCGAGAGGTCGAAGTGCTCGGCAAGGTCGATAGCCGACGCAGACTTGCGCCGGCGCAATTCCTCGACGATGCGGCCCCTGGTTGTCTGGAAAAAACGGTCGGCTTGCATATCCTACGGGAGATGCTACCACGAAATCCGAAGATAGTCCAGGTTTTCCTTGACTTTCCCCGTGAGGACACGTAGCATAACAGTGCCGATGAATAGCAATAGCAACCAAGGGCTTCATATTAACGACCTGCGCGTCAACGTCGCCGGCAACCACATCCTCAAAGGCATCGACCTGCAGGTTGAGCCGGGGCGCGTGCACGCGCTCATGGGGCCGAACGGCAGCGGCAAATCGACGCTCGCGTTCTCGCTGACGGGGCATCCCAATTACGAGATCGAGTCGGGGACCGTTACGCTCGACGGCGAGGACGTTCTCGCGCTGCCTGCGGACAAGCGCGCAAAAGCCGGACTCTTTCTTTCCTTCCAATATCCGGCAGCGATCCCGGGCGTGAAGGTTGCGAACTTTCTGTACGCCGCGCGGCAGGCGGTGCGCCCCGGCGGCCTGACGCCGGCGCAATTCCGATCGATGCTCATGGAAAAGATGGAGCTGCTCGACATGGATCCCGCTTTCTTGGGACGCTATTTGAACGACGGCTTCTCCGGCGGCGAAAAGAAGCGGTTGGAGATGCTGCAGCTCGCGCTTCTCGCGCCGAAATACGCGATCTTGGATGAAACGGATTCAGGGCTTGACGTCGACGCGCTTCGCGCGGTGGGAGAATCCGTAAACGCGCTGCGCAAGAGCGAAGAAGGCAAAGATACCGGCTTCCTCATCATCACGCACTATCCGCGCATCCTGCAGCACATCGCGCCGGACGTCGTGCACGTCATGATGGACGGCCGCATCGTCAAGGAAGGCGACGCGTCGCTCGCGCTGCGCATCGAGCGCGAAGGCTACGACATCATTCGCGAGGAGATCGGTCAAATTGCCTAGTGCCCTGGCCACTCTCGGCATTCCCGCGAATCTCGAAGAAACGATTCCGACGCTCGACGCGGCGCTCGTTCCGCACGACGTGCGCGCGCAGCTGCTCGCGCGTTCGTTCGAACTTCGCTCCGGGCGCGAGAAGCCGGGCCGGTTCTGGAAGATCGACGTCGACGCGCTCGACTATAGCGCGCTGAGCGTTCCCGCGTCCGCTCCCGTGCAGCTGCGCGCACCGCAAAACTCCCGCGCCGTCGTATGCGATCTCGCAACTGCTCTGCGCACGCACGGCGCGATCGTCGAGCGCGCGGCAGGTTCGGTGGTACGTCCGGCCTCTGCGAAATTTGCCGCGCTTGCAACCGCGATGCGCAATACCGGCGCGTTCGTCTACGTCCCCGCCGACACGGCGATCGACGCCGAAATCGAGATCGCGTACGACGCGTCCGCCGGCGCGCTTTTTCCGTATACGCTCGTGGTTCTCGAACGCGGCGCGCAATGCACTATCGTCGAGCGCGTCACGGGCGGCGCCGGCGCGTTCGTCTGCGGCATCACGGAGATCGTCACCGCGGAGAACGCGCTCGTGACGTACGCCGTCGATCAGCAGCTCCCGCCGGACGGCCGCGCGATCTTCACGCGCGCGGCAAAACCGGGTAAAGACGGCCGGGTGAACTGGGCGGCAGCGGAACTGGGGGCGGCGCTTTCGGTTGCATTGGTCGACGTTTCCATCGACAACGCCGGCGTGCAAGCCGATATCGCAGGCATCTTCTTCCCCCGCGACGATCAGCACGTCGATCTGATTACGAACGTCGATCACAATGTCGGCAACTCGTTCTCCGAAACGCTCGTCAAATCGGCGGCAATCGGGCGCGGCCAGGCGCGCTACGTCGGCAACATTCGCATCGTGCCGCAGGCACAGGGCACGGAATCTTCGCTTCGCGACGACGCGCTGCTGCTCTCGAAGAAAGCCCACATCGACTCGGTACCCGCACTCGAGATTGCGGCCAACGACGTCAAAGCGTATCACGGCGCAACGGTCGGCGCGATCGACGAAGAACAGATTTTCTACATGACCAGCCGCGGCATCGACCGCGAATCGGCGGAGAAGATGATCGCGCTCGGATTCTTCGAGCCGGCCGTGGCGCGGTTTCCGGGCGAGGCGCTGCGCGAACGCTTGCGTGCGGCACTCGAATCCAAGGTGCGTTCATGATTCACACCATCGATCCGAAGCTCGAGCGCATCATCGGCGATTTTCCGATTTTGCGCGAGCGGACCAGCCGCGGCAAACGCCTCGTCTTTCTCGATTCGGCCGCGACCTCGCAAAAGCCGCAGGCCGTCATCGACGCGCTCGTCGAGTACTACTCGAAGTACAACGCGAACATTCATCGCGGCGTGTACGAAATCGCGGCGCGCGCCACGGACGCGTTCGAGGGTGCCCGGGCAAAAGTTGCGGCGTTTTTGAACGCGCAGCCGCAAGAGATCGTTTGGACGCGCAACACGACCGAGGCAATCAACCTCGTTTCCTACTCGTGGGGCCTGACGAATTTGCGCGAAGGCGACGCCATTCTCACCACGCAGCTCGAGCATCACTCCAATCTCGTGCCGTGGCAGCTGCTCGCCGAGAAAACCGGTGCCGAGCTGCGCTTCATTCCCGTGGACGATCGCGGCGTGCACGTGCTCGACGATCTCGACGCGCTGCTCGAGGGCTGCAAACTCGTCGCACTTTCCCACGTGAGCAACACGCTGGGCACGATTGCGCCCCTCCAAACGATCGTTTCGAAAGCTCATGCGGCCGGAGCGGTCGTTCTGGTCGACGGCGCGCAGGCGGCGCCGAACATGCCCGTCGACGTGCGCGCGCTCGACGTAGACTTTTATGCCGTCAGCGCGCACAAGATGTGCGGCCCGACCGGTATCGGGGTGCTTTACGGCAAGCGCGCGCTGCTCGAGGCGATGCCGCCGTTCCTCACGGGCGGCGACATGATTCGCAAGGTCGAGTACGCCAAAACCACGTTCAACGATCTACCGTGGAAATTCGAAGCCGGCACGAGCAACATCGCGGACGCCATTGCGTTCGGCACGGCGATCGATTATTTGAACGGCATCGGCATGGATTGGGTGCGCGAACACGAGCGTTCCATCATGCGCTACGCGTTCGACCGGCTGGACACGCTGCGCAGCCGCGGCCTGGAGATCTACGGTCCGCACGACCCGGATATTGTAGCCGACGTGATCTCGTTCAATCTCGGCGACATTCATCCGCACGACCTGGCCTCGTTGCTCGATACGCAGGGCGTCTGCGTGCGCGCGGGGCATCACTGCACGATGCCGCTGATGGAGAAAATGGGTTGGCCCGCAACCACGCGCGCCTCGTTCTACATCTACAACACCGAGCAAGACGTAGACGCGCTGGTGGACGCGCTGCACCAGGCAGCGGATGTTTTCAAACTGTAAGCATGGACGACTTTTATCGAGATTTCATACTCGACCATTATCGTAATCCGCGGAATTTTGGGCATTTAGAGAAGCCGGATGCGGCGGCGGAAGACATGAATCCGCTTTGCGGCGATCAGATTCGCGTCGAGTTGCAGGTCGATCCGGGCGGCAAGATCAGCGACGTGCGCTTCTCCGGCAAAGGCTGCGCGATCAGTCAAGCCTCCATGTCGATGCTCTCCGAATCCGTCAAAGGCAAGTCGCTCAAAGACGTCGCGACGCTGCCGAAGGAAACGGTTCTCGAAAACGTCGGTATCGGAATCAGCGCGACGCGCATGAAATGCGCGATGCTGGGTCTCAAGGTCCTCAAGAGCGCAGCGATCGGCGAACTGGCCGCGTGGCCGGACGAGTCTTGAGCCTCGTCATCTTCGATTGTGACGGCGTGCTCGTCGACAGCGAGCCGCTCGTCAACCGCATAGAAGCCGCATATTTCACCGAATTGGGCGCGCCGATGACCGCCCAAGAAGCGTGCGCGCAGTTCAAAGGCAAGACGGTGGAACAGGTCGCAGCGGCGCTGGAAGCGCGCGTCGGCCGCAGGTTGCCTGCGGAATTCGGCTACGATTGGGCGATGACCACCGCGCTCGGTTTGGTCCGCGAATTGCAGCCCGTCGCCGGCATCGAGCGGCTGATCGAACGCGTGCGCGCGGCGAACTTCGCGATCTGCGTCGCTTCGCAGTCGCCGCTGCCGCGTGTGCGCCTATCGCTGCGGCTCACCGGCCTGGATCGCTATTTCGGCGAAAACGTGTTTACGGCAAGCATGGTCGCAAGTCCCAAACCGGCGCCCGATCTCTTTCTCTTCGCGGCGCAGCGCATGGGCGTGCCGCCGGAGCAGGCGATCGTCATCGAAGACTCGCCGAGCGGCGTGATCGCAGCCCGCGCGGCGGGCATGCGCGTCTACGGATATGCAGCGGATGAAAACGCCGCCGCTTTGGAAAGCGCCGGCGCTTGCGTATTCACCTCGATGGACGAATTACGGTTTGATCGCGGTTTTGTCCAAGATCTTGCCTGACGCAACGATAAACGTTTCGTAATACTCGCCCTTGGGCGTCTGCATGTCGACCGAAACTTTGTAGCTTCCGTCGCCGTTCGCCGATTCGCTGATGCTGCTGATGCGCGTCGTCGAATCGATGAACGCTTCATCCGGAGCTCCGTTGCCCAAGTACGTTGACGCTTGCGCGGGATTGCCGGCGCGTATGGCGTCGATGTACGCGCGCACGACCCGGCTTGCTTCACCCTCGGATTGCGCGCTGGGCGCACTCGTCGGTTCTGGACGCCGTCCGATCGGCTGCGTACGCCGCGTCGCGGACGGCGTCGCGGTTGCCGGCGGCGGCGCGGGCGTGGCGCTCGGCGGCGCGGTCGGCGCCGGCGTTTGCGTCGGTGCGGTCGTCACTTGCACGGTTGCGGTCGGCGAGGGCTCGGGCGTGGGCTTGGGTGAATTCGCCGGTGACGGTGTCGCGGTCGCGATGGCAATCGCGCTCGCTTGCGGCGAGGCCGAAGGCGGCGGCGTCACGATCGGCTGCGTAGTCGGCGCCTGCGCGACTTGCGTTTTCGGCGGTCCGTTGAAGACGCGCGCGAGCGCCTGTCCCAAAAACCATCCGCCCGCGATCACCACGAGCGCGGCAAAGATCGTAATTACCCACGGGTTCATCCCGCCGTTGCCGCCTCTGCGCGGCGATCCCGAGCTGCTCAGTCTGCGGCGGCGCCGAAAATCGTCGCTCACGACTCGCCGAGCCGCGCTGCGATGCCGCCGGTAATCTGCGGCGAGAGTTGTTCGAGAATGACCGGATCGCGTTCCACTAGACCGATGGCCGCTTCTTTGAGCAGTCCCGCGTTCGTGCGCGCGTAGGAGAGCAGTTTACGCACGGCTTCGCCGTCGGAACGCGAGATTGCATCGAGGGTCGTACCGGCGCCTTCCGCTGCGTCTTCGGAG
>DATEHZ010000015.1:0-14877 GCA_035279385.1 Vulcanimicrobiaceae bacterium
TGCTCGTGCAAGTGACCACGTCGTCGCAGCAGATACCCTCCGGTGCGTTCCGCACCAATTTGGAGGCGATGAACAAGGCGATTCCGCCGGCCATGGGCCTTGCGTCAATCGTGCCCGCATTGAGCGACGACGGCACGGTGATGACCGGCACGTTCGAGGGCGCGGACGACAAGATCGATACGCTCGCACTGACGCAAGGTATGGTCGACAAGCAGCGTCACGTGCACGCATATTCGGTCATGTGCATGATGGTCGAGCCGCCCGCTGCGAGCGCGCAAACGGCTTGTCATGCGCTGCTCGGATCGTTTCAACTGACGCTGGACAAGACCACGCTCTTACCGCTGGAAGCCAAGTAGCGCGCGGCGCTATTTGCGCTGGTGGAAGTACACGTAGTTGCCTTCGGGATCGATGCACTCGTACGCGCCGCACGAGGCTCCCTCGAAACTGCGATCCGTGATCGTTCCACCGAGCTGCTTTGCGCGCTGCGCGGCTTGCTCTCGATCGACAACGCCCAGCATGAGGCCGTGGCCTTCCTTCCATCCGCCCTGCGGATCGTTCGCGAGCGCGA
Organism: Vulcanimicrobiaceae bacterium; assembly: GCA_035279385.1. Lineage (GTDB taxonomy): Bacteria > Vulcanimicrobiota > Vulcanimicrobiia > Vulcanimicrobiales > Vulcanimicrobiaceae > DATGJX01. The sequence goes on from DATEHZ010000015.1 coordinate 569, forward strand.
ACGTCGTGCCGTCCGGAAGATTGTATTCGATCCAGTACTCCGACTCGGCCGTCGGCTTCACGCCGAACAGCGCTTCGTAAAACGCGCGGGCCCGCGCCATGTCTTTCACCGTGTAAAAGACGACGTCGAGCCCGCGCAATGCGACTGTTTGCTCTGCCATGCCGGCATTGTAGCATGCCGGAGCTGACAGAACTTGTCAGGTTTAGTGTTTGGTGCCTACCATCGAGATCATGTTCGTGGCCGGGTCGTAGATGCTGATGCCGCCCTCGCCGTCGAGCGTGAGGTAGTGCTGCTCGCTGCCTTCAAATACGCGCCAGTATGTGTATCCCGGCTGCGCGTCGCGCCGCGGAACGATTTGTACCAAGCGTCCGGAAGAGACGGCCTTACCGTCACTGCCGTACCACACGTACCGGCGGCTTGCGGTGATTCGCAGGTAGCCGGCCGCTGCGCCGGGACTCACGTGCAGGGTGCTTTGCGTGAAGGCTCCGTAGTCGACCGACGTCGTGTACGCGACGCCGGGAACTTTCAAAACCCACACGCCTCGCAGCGCGCGCGGGAAACCGGCCCGATGCGCCGCGGGGTCGACGCCGCCGCGAGGCGCAGGCGTGATCAGCGTTGCATGATACGGCGTGATGTCGCCGGCACGAGCCGGCGAAGGAATTGCGGAAACGGCGCCGGCTATAACTGCCAGCGTAAGCGCGATGGCGTTGTGTCTTTGCACGAAAACCTCTCTAGGGATGCAGCGGAATGTCGGGTGTGGTATTGGTGCTGAAGTTGTATGTGTAACTCGACGCAGCGCGGCGGCAGTCTTTGATTTCGGGCAGGTAGTGAAGCGCCTTCGCCGCCTCGACGGCTTTCTCGTCCATAATGCGCTGCCCGGACGAACGCGTGACGTGCGCGTCCTGCACCGTTCCATCAACGGTAAGTTCTACATCGACGGCTGCCTCGTAGTGGCCTTTCGGGACTTGCGCGTACATCATCGCGTTCTGAATGAACGTTTTGGAAAATACGGGGCCATCGTCCAGGTACTCCGCCGGAACGTTCCGCTCCACGCAGTTGGCGGAGGGCGAGTGGCGCGCGATCTGAGCGGCGTCGTACCTATCGCGAAGCGACGTCTCGTACGTGCCCATTTGTTTGAAGAGATCGGGATAGCGCTCCGCAAAGTACGCGGCGGCCGAATACGCACTGTGCGGCGGGGCACCCGCAGGTTGCGTGATGCCGTCCCACATGTCGTTTTTTGTTCTGAACGCCGTTCGCGCATCGACGGCGCCGGTGTCGTCGGCGAGTACGAGTGAGTGAAGCGACACCACGTAACGTTCGAACGTGTATTGCGGCGGGTCGCATGCTTTTACGCCGATGAACCACGGCGTCGCAGCGAGCTGCTGCATGCCGGAGTCGTACGCGGCCTTCGCCGCGGCGGCATCGTGCTTTGCAAGCGCAGTATCCGCGGCGGTAAATTGCCGATCTGCTGCCAGGAGCATTGCCGCGTTCGGATCGCACGACGCCGCGAACGCCGCGAGTACTAAACCGCCCAAGAGCACCATGGCGCCGCATTCTGAGCGCTTGCCTGCTCGGCCTTCCGGCGGCTAGCCGGAACGTTCGTCTTCGTAGCGTTCGAAGCCGGGACGGGGCGTATCCATCGTCGTCGCGCCGTCACGGCCGCGGCCCAAACGCTCTACGATTTTCGCATAAAGCATCTCGCGGTCGGCGATCGGATCGACGACGAACGCTTCAGGGTGCTCGCCTTCAATCTGCGGGTCGATGATGACGGTGACGCGGCGGCGGGCGCACACGTCCATGCAGCTGGTGCTGATCGCGCGAATCTTGCCCCAGTGGCCGTCCTCTTTTAGCCGCTTCTTGAGCCAGTCGCGCAGATGAAAGTCACCGATCTCAGCTGCTTTGTCCGGATCTTCTTCGGGGATGCGTTCTTTGAAGCAGCGCTCGCACACCAGCACGAGGCCGGAGTTCATCCATTTGGGTTTGACTGGTTGCATGTGGTCCGTTTCGTGAAGGCGGAGGCTCGCTCTCGCAACGCCTCCGCGAATTCGCAAGCCGACGGCCAGATTCGAACTGGCGTGCCCTCTCGGGTCCTCATTACAAGTGAGGTGCGTTCAACCGCTCCGCCACGTCGGCGTGCCAGCCCTAATTGGTGCGGACGATACCCGAGTCCTTGAACACGCAGTTTATGGCAAGGGATTCTCTCGGCCGCCTAGGCGGTACGGCCTGCCCCGCCCGCGGTTTAATGCGCGGAACGTATTGGTCAGAGAGTGACAATTCGGGCACAAAAGCGTAAGGTTTTCCGGCCGATTATTCTTATAGTCGCCGTCGATGTGCTCCACCTCGATCGGCACGCGTCCCGTCTTCGGATGACGTTCGGCCCACCCGCAACGCGCACATTTTTCGCCGAAGCGATGCACCAGATATCGACGCTTGGCGCACTCTAGAGAGCAGTATTTTGCCTTAGCGTACCTCGAGAAAATGGGGTTCCCACACCCGATGAGGCAGTAGCCGCGAAATGGTTTCTTTCTCATGAAATCATGCTAAAATACTGTTGTGCCATACGTATGGCTCGGTGGTGCAGCATGATTCAACATTTCGATCTTTGTGAAACGGCGCTCATCGACGGCGATGTCTCGATACGCCCGTGCGACGCGTACGACGCTGCCACCCTCGCGCAGTGGTTTCGCGATGACGGCGTCGATCGCGGTCAGTTGCGCATCGTCGGCGAATTTACGATTTGGCCGTTCATGGTAACCCTGAGGGGCATCGACGCAGCATTTCTTCAAGCGTGGCGCACCACAAACGGCGCCGGCGGCTTGGAAATCTTCGTTGCGCCGGACTACCGGCGCCGGCACATCGCGATTCGCGCGCTCAAACGTATGGCGCGGCATCTTCGCAGCGAGCTGGGTTGGGAGAAGATTACCGTAGAGCCGCATTCGGACGACGACATGGCAATCCGCTGTTTCGAGAAAGCCGGGTTTCGCGACCTCGGCGAACGCAGGGATGACGGCGATCACACGCACATCATTCTCGAATGGCCATGACGACGACCGTAACGATTCGCGAAGCGACGCCGGACGATCTGGAGGCGCTGCTGCCGCTCGTGCGCGCGTACCGCGTGTTCTACCGGCAGCAGCCGGACGCGCAGCGCGAACGGGAGTTCATCGAATCGCATCTTCGCAACCGCACGTCGGTCATCTACGTTGCGCAGGCGGACGGCGCGGCTGCCGGATTCATGCAGCTGTTCAAAGCCTATTCGACGGTGCATCTCTGCCCGTCATGGATTCTCGAAGATCTGTTCGTCGACCCGGCATTTCGGAATTGCGGCATCGCAAGCGCGCTGCTCGGCCGCGCATTGGAGCATGCCCGCGCGGACGGCGCGGCCGGCATTTTCCTGGAGACGGCGCACGACAACGCTGCTGCGCAGGCGCTCTACGAAAAAGCCGGCTGGGTTCGTGAGGGCCGGTTCGTCAAATATAACGCCCCGCTCGCCTGATTAGAGTCCCGCCCGGGGTGGAAAGCTGCGGGCATGGATCTGACCCGTGACTATCCGCGCAGCCCGCGCGAGCAGCTCGACGGCATGATGCTATTGCCGCGTGCGATCGATAAGGCGCGGGCGCAGCTCGACGGCAAGCTCGGCGAGTACAAGTATTACGGCTGCCGCTTCAACCTGCATCTGTTCAATACGCTCGGTGTGACTGAAGACGAGTTTCTCGACGCGGTCCGGCGTTCGCCGGACGACGAAGCGGTGCTGGAGTGGATCCGCGAGTACGTCCGGCCGGAGCGCGACAAAGTCGAGAAGATGAATCAGTGGGTGCTGCACAACGAGCCCAAAGCGGAAGAGCGCCAAGAGTTTTGCGATGAACTCGAGCGCATCGATCCGGGCAACGACGGCGTGAACACGTGGACGGACTTGCTCGACCTGGAAGAAGGACGTCTCAAAAAAGAGAGCTCGACGGCGACGTAACGGCAAAGAGCCGCGGTTTCCCGCGGCCCTTTGGTTAGCACGCGCGGCTTATTTTACGACGTGCCAGTCTTGGATTTGGTATGCCTGTCCGCTGGCGGCGACGACCAGCGTTCCGTCACCAAAGGCGTCGACGTTGAAGTTCGCGATCGTCGTGCCGTTTTTCGCAAGCGTGCCGGAGATGAAGTGTTCGTCGCCCGGAGAGACGCCCGCGTTCGTCTGCACGTTCAGCGTGTCGCCGTTCGCAAGCGTCGCATTGCTGATCGTCAGGTTGCTCAAGACGCTGTGCGCGTACGTCGCTTGAATCGGCACATTGTACTGGCCTTTGAGCGTACCGCCCGCGAGCGTGAACATCGGTGTGGAGATTGGGCAGGCCGTATTCTGCGCGCCGGCGCCGATCGAGAGCCCGCCGATGGGGCCGGTGTACGTATTGCCTTGATGCGTGAGGCTCCAGGTGATGCTTCCGTCAGAATTCACGGTGCGTGTGCCGCTCGCAATCTGACCGGCCCAGCCGAACGTTTCATTCAGCGATGCGTTGCCCGTCGCGTTGAAGCCGGCGGAGTCGGCGCAGAACGTCGCGCTGTTGCTGCCGGAAGGCTGCAGCGCCAGTTCGCCGTCGGCGTCGATGGTTTTCACGCCGTTGACGTCCAGTTCGCCGGCATGCGTGCGGTCGAAACCGTTCTTGTAGACCGGATATCCGAACTGGTCGAACGAGGCGTTGATGTAGTTCACGGTCTCGGTACGCACCGCGGCCGGCGCGCTGCCGCCCAATTTGTAGCGCGAAACGGTCCGCTGTACGGTTTCCGAACTCGTGCTGGTCGGCGTGTAAATGCGAACCGCGTCGCTTTGAATCTGGGTGCAGCCGTTATCGTAGAAGACGATGCGCTCGGTGGAGTTCGCGTCGCCTTTTTTGTCCGGCGCAAAAAACTCTACGCCGTTGCTGCACGTGCCGTCGCCGAGCGCGTCGGCGCTCGCCGTATCGGTACGGCGCGCGATCGATTGCAGCGGCGACCCGGTCGCCTCGTTGTAGGAGGTGATGTCTTTCATCGGCGAGCCGACGTCGTTTGCGGTGTCGATGGAGTCTTCGGTCTGCGATTGAACCGACTGGGCCGTGCTGCCGGTGTTGCCCGACGGCGGTGTAAGAGAACCACCGGAGGCGCCGCCGCCTCCGCAAGCGGTGAGTGTGGTTGCCGCGAGCAGCGCGGCGGCGGCGAGTAGCGTGCGTGCATTCATTGCTAAGCTCCTAAATCGTTTGAGGGAGGGGGTGCTTGATTCGTTTATAACGGCGCCGGCAGTGGCGCTTCATGAGCGCGCTCTGAGAGAAGCCGAAGAAAACGATTAGAAGCTTTACGGGTTACGCTACAGGACTCGGGCCGGGGCGCATCGTACCCTGGTCAGCCGTGCCTCGTGGGTAGGTGGCCGAGTGGTTAAAGGCAACAGACTGTAAATCTGTCCAGCGAAAGCTGTACGCTGGTTCGAATCCAGCCCTGCCCACCAGTTTTTTTCGCGCGCGGGCGTTGCATAGTGGTAGTGCTTCTGCCTTCCAAGCAGACAGCGCGGGTTCGATTCCCGCCGCCCGCTCCAATGACGCTGCGACCCGGTATGACCTACTGGTGGCACTGGCTTTCCGTACGATATGTCTATGGAAACGGGTGTGAAGCGCAACACGAAGCGCATCGGCGACATTTCCGAACTGCGCGTGATGCACGACCTCGTGCGCGCCGGCTATCTTGTGTCGATTCCGTTTGGCGAAGATCGCCGGTACGACATCGTGATCGAAAAGGACGGCGCGTTTTCGCGCGTTCAGGTCAAAACGGGACGTCTGCGAAACGGCGTTATCCTGTTTAACTGCTTCAGTTCTCACGCACACCGTGGCGGCGCGAGCTGTCGCCAGTATCTCGGCGAAATCGAGTTTTTTGGAGTCTATTGTCCTCAACTTGACTCTACGTATCTCATTCCGATTGACGAAATGCCCGTCCAGGCTGGAATGTTAAGAGTCGAAACTGCCAAGAACGGCCAGCGCCGAAAATTGCGCTGGGCTGACCGGTATCTGTTATTCCGAGGCACGGCTGGGGTAGGGAAATCCGACGCCGACGAAGTACCCCGACTCGCCCTAGAAACGCCGTTGTAGCTCAGTGGTAGAGCATTTCCTTGGTAAGGAAAAGGCCACGGGTTCAATCCCCGTCAACGGCTCCATAGTAGAAAGCCCGGCCCATGTGCCGGGCTTTTGCGTTAGTGAAGCGGCAAAGCGAACGCCGCGCCCGTGCCTGCCGCTATCAGCACCGCGAACGAAGCCCAAAAACGCAGGTATCGCATGCGCGAGGGGCCGTAAAGCGAGAGCTCGATGGCCAGTGCCTGCGCGAAGTACAGAATCGCGACGATCGCGCTGAAAAAGATTGCGCCGCGCAGCGGCTGCGACGAGGCTTCGAGCGCGAGCCCCAACTGCACGAACGGAAAGAACCAAATCATGTAGCGCGGCCCGTTGCCGCCGCTGTCGGCGTTGAAATGCAGCCCGAGCGGTACGCGATCGGGCAGCGCGTCGTATCGCGCGATGGTCACGATGCAGGTTGCGGCGACGATCGCAAATGCGAGCGCCGGCAAGAGCAGATGCGCCATATGATGAGTCTTCGGCTTTCATCTGCCGTTCCCTGAGTCTTCCAAAGGGCTTCATGGTGGAGCACTATACGATGGTAGATAGCATGCTCGGGCAAATTCTCACCCACACCAACGCGCATCCCTATCACGTCCAGGTGATCTCGTTCTGGTTCTCGGTCGTGCCCGTCCTGGTCGTGATCGGGCTCATTGTTTTCGTCCAATACTGGCGAATCAGACGAAACAAAAAGAGCAGGCGCTCCGTTCGCTAGGGACCGGCACGCCGTGCGCGAGCGCTACTTGATGTCCGCTTCCGCGGCAACGTAGAGGTCGTCGTCCTCGGAGAGGATTCGCGTTTCGAATGCGTCGTGAAACCGGTGCCAGTCGGCTCGCCACGCGGTAAAGTCGGCGTCGATCGCGCCTTCCTTCGACCAGGCTCTCCACAGCTCGTCGAACTGCGTTCGCAGGCCGCCCACCTCGCGGCGGTACCGCTCGGCTTTACTGCGCACGATGCCGTTTAGGCTTTGCGCAAGCCGCGGATACAGGCAATCGTCTTCAAGTTTGAGATGCGCGATCAGCACCGTTCGCAGCCGGCGCAGCAGCGGCACCACGCCCGCGGCGCTGTCCGCGTTTTCGAGTTCTTCAGCGAGGTATCTGAGGACCACATGATGGTCGCGGCACGTCTGCACGTCGATGCGCTCGTTGATGCGGGGCGTGCCGCGGACCGTGCGGAAGCCTTCCGGCAACGGCGTGTAGGCGGCAAATTGCGCGACCAGGCGCTGAATGCCCGCGGCGTCCGCCTGTGAAAAACGTTCGCGTTTCGGACTGTCGATGTCGAAAACGCCGTACACGGCCTCACCCTTGAGTAACGGTACGACGAGCTCCGAACGGGAAGCGGGATCGCAGGTGATGTGCCCGTCAAATGCATTAACGTCGTCCACGACAACCGCTTTGCCCGTTTCAAAGGCGCGGTTGCATACGCCCTGACCCCGAGGAAGCCGCGTGCAGGCGGGTTTCCCGCCGAACGGCCCCAGTACGAGCCCCTGCTCGTCGGGAAAGTAGAATCCGGCCCAGTTCACGTCCGCGAGCGAATGATAGACGAATGACGCGAAGTTCGCGGAGTTGGCCAGAAAGTTGTCGACCTCTTCGAGCAGCGATGCTGCCTGGCGTTCGAGCAGGTCGTAGTCCGCCGGACCGTGCTGCAGTCCCCCAATTCCGTGCATTAGACGCCACTTACCCCACGGATGCGCCGTGCGCCTCCGCGCCGGCCCTAGCGGGACGCGCCCGCGCAGCCGACAAAAAGAGTACGGGATCTGGAGGGCGCTTTGGCAGCAGACGAATTCGTCATTTCCCAGCGCATCCGCGAGCAGCGCGATCGGGCGCTCGTGCGTCAGGCTGCTTCACTGCTGGCAGCGGACCTCTCGCTGGGCGAGCTCTTCGAGCGTCTGTGCGAAGTGCTGGCGGATTACATCGATGCATCGGTCGTCTTTATCGCGCTCGAACGGCCCGATGGAACGCACACCATCGAATACTTTCACGATCACGGCGTCATCAAGCGCGCGCCGCACATCCGGCTGGAAGAAGAGTCGCGTTCGCTCGAAGTTATTCGCACCGGCCGCATCATCTGGGGTAATCGCCCCGAACAGTGGGTGGGCGGAGCCCAGCGCATACCGATCAACCTCGATCGGCCTGAAACGGACGACACCATGGCGGCGATCTTCGTGCCGCTGCGTACGTCGGCGAAAGTCATCGGCTGTTTGTCCGTACAGAGCACGCAGCCCGATGCATACGACGAGGGCGAAGTCGAACTCGTCGCCGCGATCGCGCATTATCTCGCAGTTGCGGTTGAAAACCAGCGCATGTATCGCGCGCTGCTGCGCACGGCCGATTTCGATCCGCTCACGGGACTCGTGAGCCACTCGCGCCTGCTGCGCGAGCTCGACGGGCTCATCTCGCGGACCACCTCCGGCAAGCCGGCCGCCGCGATCATGCTCGACGTGACGAACTTCGGCATGTTCAACGATACGTACGGCTATCAAGAAGGCGATGCGGTTTTGCGCAATATCGCCGGCGCCCTCAACGAGTTCAGCGGGGAAGTTTCGTCTATCGGGCGTTTCGGGGGCGACGTCTTCATGGTGCTGCTTTCCGCGCGGCACAAAGAGCAGAGCCTCGACATCGTGCGGCGCATCGAAAATCGTTGCCGGCGGCTAGCCTATCACGGACACGGGCAGAGCATTCCGATCTCCGTCGCCTGCGGTTTCGCGTTTGCGCCTATCGACGCTGCATCGCGCAGCGAACTGCTCGCAGTATGCGAGCACCGCACGCGTCTGAGCCGCAAACAAGGCGGCCATCCCGTCGGCGAAGACGATATCGGCGCTTATCAGCTGCACGGCGACTACACCGGCATCGAGACGATCGTCGACAGTCTGCTCGACCGCGATCCGTTTACTCGCGTGCACCTGGTGCACGTAAACTCGATGGCCAAGCATTGGGCCGAGTGCAATCTCGAGCTCGAACGCGAGGACCTCGCCCAGATTCTGCAAGCGAGTCTGCTGCACGACGTCGGAAAACTGCTCATTTCGGACCGCATTCTCGTCAAGCCGAGCAGCTTGACGGCGGACGAGTACCGCGCGATTCAATATCACGCCGAGTTCGGGAAGAACATTCTCCTGCGTTACGAGGCCTTCGCCACCGTCGCCGAAATCGTCGGACAGCACCACGAACGCTGGGATGGGCTCGGTTATCCTGCGGGCCTGCAAGGCAACCACATCCCACCCGCTTGCCCGGGCCATCAGCATATTGGACGCCTTCTCCGCAATGGTGATGGACCGGCCGTACCACCGGGGGATTCCGGAGGCGGATGCCCTCGCGGAGATCGAGCGCTGCTCCGGAACGCAGTTCGACCCGTACTACGTCGAGCGGTTCCTGGCGTACCGGCGCAAGGGGTGAGGGCCCGGCGCGCCCTATACCCTCTTGGACCCGGCAATCGCGCGCCCGTAGCTCAATTGGATAGAGCAAGGCACTCCTAAGGCCGAGGTTGGCGGTTCGATTCCGCCCGGGCGCGAGTAGTCCGGCTTGGGACAAATATGGCTCTAGAACCCGTTGCGGGTGAAGTTGCGGCTATGCTATACTGGGTCGTCAAACGGACCGGCGGTCCGTTTTATTTACGTTGTGGGTAGAGGAACGTGGCGAAGAAAGAGAATCGCGTGATGGTCGTCATGGCGTGCACGGAGTGCAAACGCCGCAATTACAACACGCAGAAGAACAAGCAGAAGACCTCGGAGCGCCTGGAGCTGAGCAAGTACTGCCGCTTCTGCCGTTGCCATCGGTCGCACCGCGAGACGAAGTAGACCCTTCATAGGGCGGTAGCTCAATTGGTAGAGTCCTCGTCTCCAAAACGAGTTGTTGCAGGTTCGAGTCCTGTCCGCCCTGCCAATCTCTCCTAGGAGAAACCTTGTGATGAACAAAGCCCCCGGCTCTTCGCCGGACGGTGGAAAAAAGAAGCCGACGACGGCGAGCGTTGCTCCCGCAGCACGTGCTGCGGCAAATCAGAGCGCGCAGGAGTTCGTCCGCGGCGTCTGGCTCGAACTCAAACGCGTCACGTGGCCCACGCGTGAAGAGTGGATTTCCGCTACCGTTCTGACGATCGTCCTGGTCGTGGCTATCGGGCTGTTCACGTTCGGAGCCGATCAACTCTTCGGCTGGCTCTTCACTTGGGTTCATCCCCCGATTTCACAATGACCGAATTTGTAGACCAAGACCGCGACGAGTTCGCGATAACGCAAGAAACCACCGAATCCGAAGCGCAGGCACTCACGCAGGCTTCGCACGACGACGACTTGGCCGATGCGGCCGCCGTGGCCGACGAAGTCGAAGAGTCCAAAGAAGCGCGGCCGCGCGGCGCCAAAGACGATCGCAAGCACTGGTACGTGATCCACACGTATTCCGGCTACGAAAATAAAGTCAAAGCGAACCTCGAGCGCCGCATTCACTCGATGAACATGCAGGACAAGATCTTCCGCGTGCTCGTCCCGATGGAAGACGAAGTCGAGTTCAAAGACGGCAAGCGCAAGATTACGCCCAAGAAAGTGTTTCCCGGTTACGTGCTGGTCGAGATGGACATGGACGATCAGTCCTGGTACGTCGTTCGCAACACGTCCGGCGTGACGGGATTCGTCGGCAGTCCGGGTGCCGGCGAGAAGCCGGTTCCGCTGCAGGACAAAGAAGTCAAGACGATCCTCAAGCAGATGGGCATCGAAACGCCGAAGCTGAAGATCGACTTCAAGAAGGGCGATCGCGTCAAAGTCACGTCCGGACCGTTCTTCGACTTCACCGGCATCGTCGACGAGATTCAGCCGGAAAAAGAAAAAGTTCGCGCCCTCATCTCGATCTTCGGACGCGAGACGCCGGTCGAACTGGAGTTTTATCAGATCGAGAAGGTTTAGACGAGCCTCGAGCGGCTCGGCGATGGTTCGACAAGCTCACCATGACGAGCTTATGCAGGCTGGGTCATGTTGGGCAGGGCACCATGACGAGCTTATGCAGGCTCGGTCATGGTTGGGCAAGGCACCATGGCGATCGACTCGTCATCCTGAGCTTGTCGAACCGCTGAGCGAAGCGAAGCAACGGTAAAAAATTTCTCACGCGAAGCGACCCCGGGCGCGTGAGTGTTTGAGGGGCAGACTACTAAAAAGTCGAGGTAACAATGGCTAAGAAGGTTGTAGGCAAGATCGGCCTGCAGATTCCGGCCGGGAAAGCAACGCCCGCGCCGCCGATCGGTCCGGCACTCGGTCCGTACAGTTTGAACATCATGGACTTCTGCAAGCAGTACAACGAACGTACTGCCTCGCAGGCGGGCATGATTATTCCGGTCGAGATCACCGTGTACGAAGACCGGACATTCACGTTCATCACCAAGACGCCGCCCGCGTCGTTCCTCATCAAGCAGGCGCTCAAGATCGAGTCCGGCTCGAAGGAACCCAACCGCAATAAAGTCGGCAAACTCACGAACGCGCAGCTCGAAGAGATCGCCAAGGTGAAGATGCCCGACATCAACGCGAACGACATCGACGCGGCCAAGAAGATCATCGCCGGCACGGCTCGCTCGATGGGCGTGGAGGTGGAAGCGTAATGGCTCGTTTTCACGGCAAGCGCTTCCGCAACGTCGTTGGAAGCTACGATCGTAAGCAACTGTTCGATGCGGCCGAAGCCGTCGCGATCGTGAAGAAGAACGCGAACGCCAAATTCGACGAAACGGTCGAGGCGCACATCCGCCTCGGCGTGGATCCGAAGAAGAGCGATCAGAACGTGCGCGGCACGGTACTCTTGCCGCACGGCACGGGCCGCACGGTTCGCGTCATTGCGTTTGCAAAGGGCGACAACGCGAAGGCGGCACAAGCGGCCGGTGCGGACGTCGTCGGCGAACAGGATCTCATCGACAAAGTAAAGGGCGGTTTCGCCGATTTCGACGTCGCGGTGGCGACGCCGGACATGATGGCTGCCGTCGGTAAGGAACTGGGCCGCGTGCTCGCGCAGAAGATGCCGAACCCCAAAGCGGGCACGGTCTCCGCGAACATCGCTCAGGCGGTTCGCGACATCAAGGCCGGTAAAGTCGAGTATCGTTTGGACAAGACCGGCATCATTCACACCATCGTCGGCAAGGCGAGCTTCGGCGAACAGCAACTCGCCGAGAACGTGGCGACGCTGCTGGACGCGATCATTCGCGCGAAGCCGGCCGCTGCGAAAGGCACCTATCTGCGCAGCATCACGCTCACGAGCACGATGGGTCCCGGCGTGAAAGTCGATCCCAATCGGGTCAAGACGCACGCCTAAGCACGCGCACGAGTACGGAAAGAGGCCCGCGTTGTAAGCGCGGGCCTTTTATGTTTGTGCGCCCTTAGACGTGCGCAGCGACTCGCTTGTCGATGGTGTTGTATACGTCGAAAAACGTCATGCGCGGTTGCGGCATCGCCACATTCGCGAGCGCCGGCTTGAGCTGCGTTTCGACAAAGCGCTCGAAGTCTTCACGAGAACGCCAATGATCGATGACACGTACGCCCCCCGAGCGGGCTGTGGAGCAGTGAAACACGAGGCCCTCCGGAGGCGACGCTATCGCGTTCATGCGCTCGTTTATGGAGTCGATGCCTGCAAGTAGAGCATCAGTATCTCCGTCAAATTCGAACAGCACGCCGGTGCCCGTGTGCGACATCGAACGCCCCACGATCATTTCATGAACGGGCTGAACGTCGAGTTCGGGTGCACCCAGCCCGTGGCGGGCCGTGATTGGGGCGATCTTTTCTTGCGCGAAGGCATCGAAAGCTTCGCTCGTTTCCCAAACGTCGCAGACCTGCATGCCGCCCGGCACCGGAGCGCACCAGTGGTAGATCCCGCCGCGCGCCGGATTATCCCGCACACCCATTTCGTCGATGACGGCATCGTAGATCGCGCGTATGTCGCCGTCGGACTTGAAAAACATCACTGCGGAAATAGCCATCCGTTCCTCACTTTCACTTTGGCCGTGGAGACATCCACAACGTACGCCGGGCCGGACGCGAGCGGAGAGGGCCATAAGCATCACAAACCACTCGTCAAAAAGAAAGAACCCGCCGAATACGGCGGGTTCTCGTTGGGTCACGCGAGGCTTGCGGTTAGAATGCGCCCAGGCCGTTCGGCGTACCCTCGCCGGTCGGTCCGTCCCAGCCGCTGCCCGACGTGCAGAGCGGCGCGCCGCAACTGCCGTTGCTGCCGCTGGTCACGTCGTACAAGCTCGACGCATGTCCGTATAGGAACGTCGCATTGTCCGTATTTCCCGAGAGCGCGTACACCGACGCGATAATCGGCGTCGCAACCGAGGTTCCGCCGAATACGAGCCAACCGGATTCGCGGAACGTGTCGTAGACCGCGACGCCCGTGTTCGGATCGCCAATCGCCGAAACGTCCGCCTGCGCGCGCATCGAGCAGCCGGTGTTGATGCCGCTTTGGAAGCTCGGTTTCGCGTAAACTTTGCTGCAGCCGCTGCCCGCGCCGGACCACGCGGTCTCGCTTCGCGGTGAAATCGAGTTCAAACTCGTTCCGCCGACACCGATCACGCCGGGCAAGATCGCCGGCCATTGCGCCGTTGCGTTGTAGCCGCTGTCGCCGGTCGCCGCGGTAACCACCTTGCCGGCGATCTGGTAATGGCTGTCGGTGCTGCTTGCCGAGCCTTCGTTGCCGCTCCAGCTGTTGCTGACGTAGTTTGCATGAGCCGTAGCGTAATCTTCGGCGTTCGTCAAATTCGACGTGCTGTTGCTCGCGGCTTCGACGAGCAGAATGTGGCAGTTCGGGCAAATCGCGGAGACCATGTCGACGTCGAGCGATTCTTCTTCGCCCCAGCCGGTGTTTGTGCGATTGCCCAGTTTCACTTTGCTGAAGCAGCCGTTCGCGGTCGTACAGGGCGATAAACCGAATTGCGAGCGATACACACCCAGATCCGACTCGGCATTCGGATCGTCGAACGCGTCGACGATCGCGACGGTTACGCCGGCGCCGCTGCTCGCTGCGGCGGTAGCGATATTGTACGCCGTTTGCAGGTCGCTCGGCCCGTAGCCGCTCGGCGCCGACGCGGCGGGTTTACCGTTGACATCGGTGCGAATCCACGACGCGCACTCCGCGGTTCCTCTGGCGGGCGCGCCGCAGACTTTTTGCGCGGGCCCCGATCGCGGCCACAAAGCCCGCTGCGCCGTCGAGGGCGCGCGCAACCCGGATTGCGGCGAGA
>DATEHZ010000016.1:0-5366 GCA_035279385.1 Vulcanimicrobiaceae bacterium
AACACCCTGCACGCCAACGCGAAGGGGCTCGGCGTTGCGATCGCGGCGACCGGCGTCGGCGGATTCGCCGGCGCGCTGCTCACCGCGTATCTGGGCGCCCGCGAGCGGCGCGGAATCGTGTGGGCGGTCTCCGCAATCATCATGTCGATCGGCGTGCTGAGCCTGGGGTTCATCTGGAATCTGTGGATCTCGCTGCCGGTGCTCTTCGTCATCGGTACGGCAACGCTGACGTTCCTGGGCGCGTCCAATACGCTCATTCAAACGCTCTCGCCCGACGACGTGCGCGGCCGCGCGGTCTCCGTCTATACGATGGTCGCGCTCGGGCTGGTCCCGGGAGGGGCGCTCATCGTGGGCGGCCTCGGCTCGGCATTCGGTCTGCACGTGGCTTTTTGGATAGTCGGCGCGGCGTGCGCGCTCGTGACGCTCGTACTCTGGCTCGCGCGCCCGGTCATCAATACCGTATAGTCCAAATGACTCCAAGATGACGCACCCGCCGGACAGAATCTACCCAGTCCGGAGGATGTGAGCATGACCGCTCTACGCGCCCTCGTCACGATCGGCGTAGCCGCGATTTGGTTCGTGCTCGTGGCGCCGCCGATGTTTCAAACGCCGCCCACTATTTATACGGGAATAACGCCGGCGAATACCGGCGCCCCGCTTCAGCTGAATCTCATCCGTGTAAAACCCGGCTCGCCGGCATACGATGCCGGGCTGCGAACCGGCGACGTGCTCGGCTGCATGTCCAAGCGCGATTGGGCGCTGCTGCTCGTCACGCCGACACTCCAGCAGGCGTATACACCCGGAACCCTGCTTACGACGTGCGTGCGGCGCAACGGAACGCTGCGCACGATCCGGTTTGCCGGCCGCGCGGGACCGCCGCTGGAAAACACCTACGGCAGCGACGCGCTCGTCGTGCTGCGCATCTGCGTCTTCTTGGTGTTCTTCATCATCGGCATCGCGCTGGTGATGGCGCGCCCGAGCTTGATGACCTGGATCTTCTACGTGTTCTGTTTGGGAAGCGCGCCGTCGTTCGCCGCCCAAGAGGTCTGGTCCATCCTCCCGCCGTCGCAATTTTTTATCGCGTACGGCGTTCCGGGACTCGGCGCGCAAACGGCCGTGGCCTTTCTGCTGCTGTTCACCGTGCTCGTTCCAAACCAGACGATCCCCTCGGGCTGGCGCCGCGTCGCGTTCTACGCCGCGACTGCGGTTCTGCTCGCGGATGTCGGACTCGCGATTATCAACAACTTCTACGCGGGCGTCACCGTTTCGAGCGATTTCGCAAACGGCATCGACGAGGGTCTCACGACCATAACGGTGCTGCTGGTCGCCGCCCGCCTGGCAACGATGGAACGCTTCGAACGCGCGCGTTTCGGCTGGGCCGCGTTCGCGATTGTCTTCGGCGTCATCGTAAACGATCTGCGCAACGTGCTCAGCGCGAGCTCCTCGCACGAGTTGGAGTCGGTCAGCCTACTCGCTGCCTATTTGACCGTCGTCATGCCGCTCACGCTCATGTACGCGATCTTGAAACGGCACGTCATCGACGTGCGCTTCGTGATCAGCCGCACCGTGGTATATGCGGTGCTCACGACGTTCGTCGTCGCCGTCATCGGCGCCGTGGATTGGATGACGAGCGCGTACTTGAGCCAAGTTCGGGTCGCCATGGCAATCGATGCGGCGGTCACGATCGGTCTGGCGTTCTTACTGCACCGCGCCTACGGCTGGATCGAACGCGTCGTCGATTATCTGCTGTACCGCCGCAAACATGCCGCCGAGATATACCTCAACCGCTTGGCGAAGACGCTGCTGCGCTCGGAGCGAGAGGAAACCATCGACCGCGCTCTCGTGCACGCGCCGTACGAAAAACTCGACCTGGCCATGGCCGCTCTGTTCCGCGCGCAAGGCGGCTCGTTCATCGTATCGTGCGCTGCCGGGTGGGACTTCATGCACGCCCCGGCTATCGACGCGGAGCACGAACTGGTGCGGTTCTTGGCGACCGAACGCTGCAGGCTCGAGGTAAAGGAGCTGCGCAGCCACGTCGTCGAGCATTTTCAATCCGGCGGCAGCGTGCCGGCGGTCGCGGTTCCGATCTTCCAGGGCGACGAACTGACCGCGTTCGCGGTCTACGGCATCCATCGCGACGGCACGAAACTGGATCCCGACGAGATCGAAACGCTCGAGCGTCTTTGCGAGGTGGCGGCCCAGGGGTACGTACGAATCGAACTCTTGCGCTACCGCGCGCTCTCGGCATCTCCGCTGCCGGCATAAAAAAAAGCGCGCCGGCTAGCGACGCGCATAAAAAACGCCGGAGCGTTTAATTAGGCGGCGGCTGCAGCCTTCTTCCGGCGGGTGGTCTTGCGGCGACGCGTCGTCGCTTTACGAGTGGTCTTGCGAGCTGCTTTGCGGCGCGTGGTCTTTTTGCGGCCTGCGGCCTTTTTGCGTCCGGCAGCTTTCTTGCGGCCTCCGGCCTTTTTGCGTCCGGCGGCTTTCTTCTTACGGCCTCCGGTTTTGCGCGCGGCTTTGCGACGCGGCGCCGCCGCTTTCTTCGCGGCTTTCTTGCGGCGCGGAGCCGCTTTTTTTGCAGCGGCCTTCGGTGCCGCTTTCTTCGTACGTTTGACTGCCATTACTAGCTCGTCATCCTTTCTCTGGCCGACAAGCAGCCAGGGTTGTTGCCTATGTTATACACAATTACCGGCGTGAACGCAAATTTTGGTCAATGAACCGCAATGTGAGGATGATGCGAATACCGGTAGACGACGCGACGATCGATGTGCGCAGCGAGGGTTCCGGCGATCCGATCGTGCTGATCCACGGCTTTCCGCTCACGCGCGAAGTGTGGGATCTTCAGGCGGCGCAGCTCGCCGCGCACGCGCGTGTGATCCGTCCGGATCTGCGAGGCATGGGTTCCTCGAGCGTGCCCGACGGACCGTATCTCATGGAAACGCTCGCGGGAGACATCGCCGCCATGCTCGACGCGCTCGGGATCGATCGCGCCGCGATTGCCGGACACTCGCTGGGCGGTTATGTCGCGATGGCGTTCTGCCGCATGTACACCGAGCGCGTCACGCGACTCGCGCTGGTGTGCAGCAAGCTCGCCGCCGACACCGCGCAAACCGCAAAATGGCGCGACGATCTTGCCGATCGCGCGGAGCGCGAAGATCGCATCGACACGATCGTCGACGCGTTCGTTCCACGGCTTTTTGCCCCAAATTTGTTGGAAAATCGCTCGCCGCTGATCGATCGCGCGCGAACGATCGCGCGCGAGAATTCCGTGAAAGGCGCGGCTGCAATGCTGCGCGGGATGGCGCAGCGCGTCGAAGCGTACGATATCGCGGAAGAGCTCGGCATGCCGGTGCTCATCGTCGCCGGAGCCGCGGACCAAGGCGTGAGCCTGACCGAGGCCGAGGGGATGCGGCGAGCGTTTCCGCATGCCGAGCTGCGGGTGCTGGGACGGTCGGGTCACCTGCCCATGCTCGAGGAGCCCGAGGCGCTGGGCGAGGCGCTCGCTACGTTCTTGCGCGCTTCCGGAAGAGATTTATAAGGAAGAGGACGCCGAGTATCAGCGCCGCCGCGACCGCGGCCGTCACCAGCAGCGGGATGACGAAGTGCAGGACCGCCAGGATCACCAGGACGGCGACCACGAGCAGGACCAGCTTGACGTAGGTGTTGAGCATGCCTTGGGGCTCCTTGGGTGGACTTCTTACCTCTCCTTACCGATAAAGTCAGTACGGGTTTCGGACGGCGGGCGCCGGCCCGCAGGAGACAAGGATGAATCTCGACGCGATTGCCTCGAGCATGGCGCTCTCGAACGCGGCATCATCGGTGACCATCGGGGTCATGAAAGATGCCCAAAACCTCCAGCAAGATCTGATTTCGCGGCTTTTTGGCTCGCTCGGAATCGGCAACGGAGTCGACGCGTACGCCTAAGCGCTTTCCTTAGGAAGTGCCCCGGTTCGTGTTGAAATCTCTGCTTCTAGTCGCAGACGACAATCGGGAGGGCACTGACCGGGTTATGAAGACACTGGTTCGTTTTTCTTTCTCGCTGGCCGCAGCAGTTGCGCTGACGGCGAGCGCCGCGTTCGCGGACGGCGCAAAACCCATTCGCCACCTCGTATATAAATTCGACGTCACGCTCGCGACCACGTCCACGGTGCACGACTCCGGCATCGGCGGCGACGGTCCGGTTTCAGGCAGCACGGATTACCACGGCCAAGCAATGGACGAAGGGCAGATCACGGTCGACGTGCTGCAAGTGCAGCCGGATTCGGGTTTGGTCGTGCAAGTTTCGGAGAAGGCGCGCAACCGCCGCAACAACGAGCCGACGATGTGCGTCGTGTACGGCAGCAGCGCCGTCATTTGCGATCAAACCAAGGGCGGCGTGAACGAAGAAGAGTCTACGCTGCTGCGCTTCCTGGGACGCAACTTCGTCAATCCCGCTACCGTCGACGCAAAGAATCACTGGCAGTACACGGCGTCGGATTCGCAATCGCAGGAAACCAGTAACTATACGCTCGGCAAAGCGGACGGTGACGTCGTGCCGGTGACGTATCAGCGCGTGCTCAAAGTCGCGGGCGTGAACGGCTTCGACTCGACGACCGACGGAACGCTCTCGTACAACCAGAAGCTGAGCGTGCCCGTCAGCATCACCGAAGATACGATGACGCGCAAATCGACGGGCATGGGCAACTACGATACGAATCGTCAGCAAATCGCGCTCACGCTCACGGGGGATTCTCTGGCGCAGGCGGCGCAAAGCCACTAGATGATTTCAGCACTCCTTCTGGCCGCAGCTTCCACGGGCGCACCGAAACCGGTGCGCTCGCTTGCGTACTCCTTCACCGCCGTTACGGCGTCGGCGCACTCTTCGGGAACGATCACCGCCGACGTCATGGGCGGCGCGAAAGACGGCGCACTCGTCGTGCGCTTCGCGCAGACGGCCGACGGTACACCGGCGCAGACGCTTCCCGCCTCGGTCTGCTGGGTCTACGGCGACACGCGGGTGTCGTGCAACGATCCCAAAGGGCTGAGCCCCATCGAAACCGAGCTCGCGCATCTGCTCGGCCGCGACTTCGTCGACGGCAACAATCTCGACGCGAAGAATCATTGGCGTATTGCGGGATCGCTCGGCGCCTCGAGCGTCACGGACGACTTCACCGTAACCGCAAATGACAACGGCGTGCTGGCGATTACGGAAGCGCGCGAGACCACCGGTACCGGCGCTTCGAAGCACGACGCACAGATCGGTTACGACATGAACCGCACGGTGCCGCTGAGCGTCCACTACACGCAAACGGGCGATAACGCGGCGACGGTCGATCTGAAGCTGACGTCGGACTCGCTGCAGACCGCGAAGCCGGCCAAACCCTAAC
>DATEHZ010000017.1:0-5412 GCA_035279385.1 Vulcanimicrobiaceae bacterium
CGTTAGCGGAATGCTTGGCGTTCGCGTCTCTATGCCGTCAATGCCGATTGCGCACAATCGCTGTAAAGAGGCCAGGTCGCCGGGTCCGGGCCGGGCGCAGGATGCTATGGCGATGGCGCCGGCGGCGTGCGCCATGTTCACGACGTCGCGCGCCGGAAGGCGCTCCATCGGCACGTACGCCGGCATTTTCGGCGCGAGAAAGCGGCGAAAGGCTTCGGAAACGCTGGGCAGGCTGCCCGAACGTATCATCGCTTTGACCACGTGCATTCGAGAAAAGCTTTGGCACTGCGGACCTGCGGCTTGCCGTACCTCGTGAATCGTGGTTACGACCCCGGCTGCAACGAGCCGGAAAACGGTTTCCTCGACTCGCTGTGTTCGGCGCGCGCGCTGCTTCGCAAGTGCTTCCACGAGCGGGGCGTGCGGGTCGATGTTTCCATAGACCAGGATGTCGACGCGCCGCCCCTCGAACTGCGCGCTGACGCACACGCCCGGAACGTAGGCTGCGCGCAAGTCGTCGGGAACGTCGATCCATTGCGGCAGATCGCGGTCCGTAATCGAGAAAAGCGCAATGTCGGACCGTCGCACGTAGCCGTAGACGTCTTGTAAATTCGGCTCCCCGTCCGAGGCAGTCGTATGCAGATGCAGGTCCGAAAGACACATTACGGCGCAACGGGTTGGGGAATTTGTGCGCTGTCTAATGCGCGCGCTACGTCGCTAAGGATGTCCGCCCGGTTTTCGATGCCTGCCGAGAAGCGAAGAAGATCGTCGGTTATACCAAGATCGGCGCGCTCCTCATCCGTGAGTGAAGCGTGCGTCATGGTCGCCGGAACGCAAACCAGCGACTCGACGCCCCCGAGAGACGTCGCTAGATTAAATATTTGCGTAGAGCGCGCCACTGCGCGCGCCCGCTGCGCGCCGCCCCGGAGCCTCGCGCTGACAATTCCGCCGAAACCTTTCATCTGCGATCTCGCCAACTCGTGCTGCGGGTGCGAGGGCAGCCCGGGATAGTACACCTGTGCTACATCGTCGCGAAGTGCCAGATAGTTTGCCAGCGCAAACGCATTTGCTTCATGCGCGCGCATGCGCAGCGCAAGCGTCTTTGCGCCGCGCAGCGTGAGATACGCGTCCCACGGGCCCGGTATGGCGCCGACCGCGTTTTGGTGAAAGGTGATTTCTTTATGCAACTCGGGGTCGTCGGTGACCACGATTCCGCCCACGACGTCGCTGTGTCCGCAGATATATTTCGTCGTCGAATGAACGACGATATCCGCGCCCAGCGCAAGCGGCTGCTGCAGAAAGGGCGAACACAGGGTGTTGTCCACAACGACGACTTGTCCCGGACGTTTCAATGAGGCGATCTGCTTGATGTCGACGATTTTGAGAATCGGATTCGTG
The DNA here is from genome assembly GCA_035279385.1 of Vulcanimicrobiaceae bacterium. GTDB lineage: Bacteria > Vulcanimicrobiota > Vulcanimicrobiia > Vulcanimicrobiales > Vulcanimicrobiaceae > DATGJX01. The sequence continues at coordinate 1,396 of DATEHZ010000017.1, forward strand.
GGCGTCTCGATCCAAAAGAGTTTGGTGTTTTGCCGGATCGCGTTTTGCACGGCTTGCAAATCGCACATATCGACGAACGTCGTCGTTATTCCATAGCGCGAAAGCACTTGGGTAAAAAAACGATGCGTCCCGCCGTAGATGTCGAGCGTCGCGACGATATGGTCGCCGGCGCGAAGCAGCGATGCCGCACCCGCGATAGCCGCCATGCCCGAGCCGAATGCGCAGCCGAAGGCGGCTCCTTCCAAATCGGCAAGCTGCGTTTCGAGAGCGCGCCGCGTGGGATTCGCCGTTCGGGAGTAGTCGAAACCGTCTTTGGTGACGCCGACGTCGGAGAGCGTGAACGTGGCCGTCTGATAGACGGGAACGATCGTCGAGCCGGTGGCGCTACAGGGATCTTGGCCGCTTCTAATCGCGCGCGTGGCAAAGCCGCGCTGCGAGTGAGAGTGGCCAAATGACTGATTTGGCATGAGTTGCACTCCACATGTAACAGATTGTTGCGACCAGGATTAACACACAACGAATCCCGTTGTCAATCGTTCCCACCATGTAACGGGTAATGACTCAAAGAACGCGTCACAAAGATGTCACTCTTACGCGCGCGGACTCGCGTTATGTCACTTGCGGGATCCGAAGCGCCTCCTCCAACTGCCAGCGTGCGCGGATGCCCAGTTGGTCGAAAATCGTCGCGAGATGATTGCCTACGGTGCGGTGGCTGAGACCGAGTGCGCCGGCAATTTCGCGGTTTGTCTTTCCGGAAGCCGCGAGCGCGGCGATCTCGCGCTGCCGCGGAGTGAGCACCCTGGCGGGGCGCCGCAGCTGCGAGGGAAGTGCCTGAGGCGCGCCCGGCTCGCCGCGCAGATCGTTGGCGATGTCGCGATAGCGGCTCTCTTTGGTGATCTCGTAGGCGGCGCGGTAGGCGTCCCGCAGCGTATAGACCAGCCAGGTTCCGAGAGACTGATAAAGTTCGATCGCATGCCGGATATCGTACGCGGCCTGCTGCGCGTCGCCCAGATGATGGCGCGAAATCGCACTCAGCTGCAGCGCCTTCGCGCGGTACACGTGGTCACCCGGATGCTCGAACAAGGCGATGAGGCGCGTCGCAAGGAGAAGCGCCTGGCGGTATTGTTTGCGCGCGACGAGCAGAACGCAGCGATCCAATGCGGCGGCAGGGTCTTGAACCCCGGCGGCCTCCAGGTGTCCGTTCAGGCGTTCGGCACTCTCCACCATTCCGAGTCTGATGTACAGTCCCGAGAGCGCGACCTTCGAGATACGTTGCCATTCCAGGCTGTCGCTTTCGCGCACGCTGTCGGCTAGGATGGCGGCGGCCTCCAACGCGTTCGTGAGGTCGTCGCGCAAAACGCTTTCCGTGAGACTCAGGTAAAGACTCATCCAAAGCGCACGCGGTATCGTGTTTTGCAGCGCATAGGCCAGTGCGGCATCGCGCTCGCGGCGGGCTTGCGTGAGCGTGTTCAAGGAACTGGCATAGAGATATCCGCGGCTTGCGCGTAATTCGCCATGGAGCGCGACCGGCAAGTCGCCGCGCGTTTCGAGGAAGTCGGTTGCCTTGCGGAACGCCGGTTCGATCTCTTGAGGGTTTCCGGGATACGAATGAACGACGTGGTTCCAGAAAGCGCCTTGCGCCTTCACCGCATCGCCGTCGCCCTTTACGACGAGCGGCTGCAGCAGGCGCGGAACGGTTTCGATCGACTCTCCGTAGGTTCGCTCGTCGCCGGCGCGTAGAGCGAATTCCCCGCTGAGCCAGTGGAACGCCGCCGCTGCCATGCGGCGATCGTCGGAATCTTCAGGCGCCATACGGAGCCAGTAGCGGCAGCGCTCCAGCAAAAGTTCGCCGCTGACGAGCCGGCCGACGTCTTCATGCACGTCCGCACCAATCGCTACCGCACTCAGAAGTTCGCGCGGCTGCAGCGTTTCGCGCAATACGCGCTGGAGCACCTCGCTCGAGCGAAGAGACGCGCCGGCGTTAAATAACGATTGCGCGTGCGCGAGAAGCACTCGTTTTGGTTGCTCGGCGCGCGCCGGAGCCGTACCGCGAACGTCGACGTCCGCCCCGGTGACGGCGCTCAGGTACTTCAGCGCGCGGCGACGATCGACGTAGAACTGCTGCGTCGAAATACGCAGATCCGCGCAAAGAACGGAGCGTGGTTCTCCGCCGAAGATGTGCCGGCGAACGATCGCAATGTGGCGGTCCATATGTGCCCGCGACATTCCATGCATCTGCGTCCCCAGTTGGGCGAGAAGCTCGTCGCGTCGATGTGCCGGCAACGTGCGCAGCGTTTCAAACTTTTGCACCGCACGTGACATAGCACGCCTTTTTTTGTGCTCGGGGCGGTTCCCTTTTTTACTGAGTCATGACTGCGTTACGGCATGGGCCGATTTACCCGGGAGTATTTTTCATGAGTAATGCTTCATCACGCCAAGCAGCGCGTATGGTAGCCTGTGCTTGTTAGGCCGGGCGGGCGCGGCCGGAACGTACGTCTCAAGCAGTTTTGCAGTGGAGGGTTACACGTTATGTCGCCGCGCTTTTCCCGGCGTTCTTTTCTCCTATTCCGCCGAGGTGTCAGTATGCTATCTGTACTGAGTTTCGCCTCGGTGACCGTCGGGGTCGCCGCGCCGCCGACCTTTCATCGCGTCGCGAACGGCTCGATGAACGCGAACACGCCCCCAGCCGTCCTCGACACGTTCAAGACGCGCGACGGTCGAACGGTTTCCGTGCTCGAGCGCGGCTTCGTCGTCGTTCAGGATTCGAAGAAACGCACGCAGACGGTCCGGTACGCCGGCGGATTGATCGGCAATTCGCGTGCGCCCATAGCGCCGAGCCATCAAGCCGTAATGAGGGCGCTGAGCAAACCCGTCAGCGCGCAGCCGTACCTTCCGGGAACGGTCGTGGTGGTGTTGAATGCCGGCAGCGCGCTCAGCAAGGACGATGTGCGTCCTTACGCGCGGGCCCTCGCCGAGATGCATCGCTCGCTCGCGGTCTCGAGCCGTAATTCGCAGACGGCAAGCGCCCCGGCGCAGACGATGGTGTACCCCTACAGTAATGACGCGGCCTTAAACCGCGTGCTGAGCCGGTTTGCGGTCGCGGACGCGCACAGGCTGTTCGCGAGTACCGCGGGAACGCGCGTTGCGGCGATGCGGTCGCGCGCGAGGAGCGCTTCGAGCTTGCTTCCCGTCGAGAACGCGTATCTGCTTACGATCACGAACGGCACCGTGCGGGACGCGGTCGTTGCCCTTCGCAAACTGCCGAGCGTAGCCTACGCGTCGCCGAATTTCCGCGTCGCGACGATGACCGCGCCGCCGGTGGCGATTCCCGCCGGCCGGGTGCAATTTGCGAAGACGCAGAGCATGCGTTTCCGTATGCAGCTCCCCGCGCGCCGTACGATGGGCGCATCGATCCGGCAGAGCAGCATTCCGGGCAACTACGACGTCGCCTATAGCGGTCAGTCGATGCTCAATGCCTCAGGCGTCAACGCGATAGCGGCATACGATGAAATCACGTCTGCATTTGGGCAGCTTCCCGGCGCGGGGGAGATCATCACCAACGTCTCGATAGGCGATCTGGACGACCCGAGCGCGGCTGCAAATCAGGCGGATCCGTGCTACAACTACCTGAACGATTACAACGTTCCCACCACAACCGAAGTGATCGGCGGTCAGCGGTATCTCAGCCTTCCTTCGATGCCGCTCATTCCAACGTATACTGCCGATACCAGCGGGAATACGAATCCGCTCGGTGAGGTGTGCGGGGCCGGAGACGACGGCGAGATCGATTTGGACTTCAGTGTGATGGCGCCGCTGCCGCACAATCTGCAGCGCCCCGACGCGCAGGGTTCCGGTTTCTCCGATCTGCTCGGCATCGCGCCGGGCGCGCAGTTCCGGCTCGTCGTTCCGCAAAATCCGAACGTCGGCGCAACCGACATCGCGGGAGCACTGCTCGGCGCCGCGCTTCAGCAGCCGGCACCGAACGTCATTACGGCAAGCTTGGGATGGGGCGCGGAC
>DATEHZ010000018.1:0-7254 GCA_035279385.1 Vulcanimicrobiaceae bacterium
TCACCGCTCCTACGGGCCGGAATTCGCTGGCAAAGCTCAAGAGTTTCCAATAGAGTTTGAAGAGCGCGCTGCGCGAGTCGATTGGGTTGTTCATCAGCACGAACATCGGCTTGCGCACGCGCAGCTCCAGGCCGGCTTCGCGCGTCGCGCGCTCGATCTGTGCGAGCGGGCGGCTCACGTGATGCGGTCCGCGATAGGCGGGGCCGTGCAGGAAGTTATCCGTGAAAATCAATGCGCCCCCGGGCGCGAGCAGGCGCGCGCAGTTTCGAATTGCGCGCTCGTACGCCCGGTCGTCCATGAGGTGATGCAGCACGTCCATGCACGATATCGCATCGTAGGATCCGGACTCGCCGGGCAATCCGTCCCCGCCGAGATCGAACGCCGCGGTGCGTACGCCCGGGAAGCGCCGTTCGAGCGCTTTGAGCGATGCTCGCGTCAGATCAGTTGCCGTTATCGAGCGCGTATCCACGCCCAAACGCTGCCACAAAGAGACGTAAAATCCACCTCCCGAGCCGGCATCGAGCACGCGCATCCCGGGGCGCGCGAATGGACGCACAACGCGCAAAAACCTGCGTGCGCGAATCCGGTAGAGCCACGCGACGTATGCGTCGCTCAGACCGTGATAGCCGACGGAATTGAGCGGGACGTCCTCGCCTAAGCGGTTCTCCCAATACGAGCGTTCGTTGTCGTAGAGCGCGTCGCCGGTCATGCGATACTCCTTGCGGGACGTGCGGTGCTGGCCTTCTCGAGAATGGTTGCAAAACGTCCGGCCAACTCGCGAGCCGTCGGCACGGCGCCCGGTGCGGGGCGTACGTCGAATTGCTGCTCGGCGAATCGCGCGTGCGCTGCGCGCAGCGCGTTCTTGGCTTCATCGACGTCGGATGCAAACCAGCCCAAACGGTTGCGGCGAATGAACTCGCGCATCACGCTCTCGCGCGGACCAAATGCGATGATGGGTCTTCCCGCGCCGACGTACTCGAGATACTTGCTTCCCATCTCCGATGCGGTTCGCTCGTCCATGTTTAGAAACAGCAGCAATGCAGCGGAGGTGCGCTGGGCCTGCATCGCCGCCTCCCGCGGGACGACGCCGTGCTGGCGGACCGCGAGCGTGAGTCCGAAGCGGGCTGCGCCGCCGGCAACGCCCTCGCTGTTCGGTCCGAAGAAATGCACGCGCGCGGCATTCCCGGCGGCATCGCATTCTTTACGCAGTTGCGAGATGGCTTCGAAGAGCAGATCGGGACTGCGTTTACCGTCGTACATCGAACCGGTGTAGCACAGATCGAACCGGGACGGCTGCGCGTGCGGGATGGCGTTCCATTCGACCGGATCGTAGGCGTTGGGCACGACGTCGATCGCGCGCCGGCCGTGCACCGCGTGTAACTGCGCGGCAATCGGCTCGGAGATGGTCGTTACGGCGGCTGCGCGCGTCAGAAGGCGGCGTTCGAGGGCGCGCTCAAACGCGCGGCGTACGGGCCCCCGCCGCGCGTAGACGTTGCCGCTCCAGGGATCGCGATAGTCGGCGATCCAGGGCACGCCGCTTCGCTTTGCGAGGGCCGCTCCGACGAGGTGCACGCTTGCCGGAAGCGCGGTACTGAGGATTGCGTGAAAGGATTGCCCGCGCAGCAGCGTATGCCCGGCTGCGACTGCGCGCGGCATCCAGGGCAAAATAACGTCGGGAACCAGGAACCGGTCGCGAAGGCGAAACGGCAGGCGCTCGAGCGTCTCCCCGCCCAGCGACGGGACGGGAACGACGCGGGCTTCAAACGGCGGCGTCTGCATGCTGTGCGTGAGCACCGTGACGTCCCACCCGTACTGCTGGAGATACCGTGCGAGATATCCGGGCCGCAAGGCGCCGGGTGAGGGCTCCGGCGGAAAGACGTAGGAAATCAACAGCAAGCGTTTCATGCCCGCTCTTACTGTACCGAACGCTTGGGCGGGGTTGAGCGGGCCAGGGCGCCTTGTCTGTTAGGACTTTCCCCCGTCGCACGTGACGCCGGGTTTTGGCACGATGGGCGTGGATGGAGAGCATTACGCAAATCAAGGTGGCGCACCTCACGTCGGTGCACCGCCCGTCCGACACGCGCATCGCGCACCGCGAATGCGCAACGCTGAGCGATGCCGGCTACGACGTCGTATTGATCGCACCCGGATCCGGACGCGGCGTGCCGCGCGGGGTCCGTTTCCGCGGCGTGGATCCGCCCGCGAACCGCTTCGATCGCGTGACGCGCACGATGTATCGCGTCTATCGCGTCGCACTCGCGGAACGTGCGGATATTTACCACTTTCACGACCCGGAATTGATGCTGCTCGGGCTCATGCTGCGCATGCGCGGCAAAGAAGTGATCTTCGACGTGCACGAGGACATCCCCAGAGACATTTTGGACAAGCCTTGGATACCGCGCGTTCTGCGGCGGCCCACGTCGATTGCAGCCAAGGCGGTGCTTCGCGTGCTGCAGCGAGGCTACAGCGGAATCGTCGCCGCGACCCCGGCGATTGCCGAACATTACTCGCATCCCCGCAAGGTCGTGGTTGCAAATTACCCGTGCGTCGAAGAACTGGCCGGCAAAGCGCAACGTCCGATTGCCGAGCGAGAGAAATGCGTGGTGTACGTCGGCGAAATCACCGCTTTGCGCGGCGCCGCTGAAATGGTGAACGGCGCAGGCGCGCTGCGCGGGGCCGTGCGGCTGCTGCTCGTGGGACCGTTCGAAGATCCCGCGGTTCGCGAGCGCGTTCGCAAACTGCCCGGATGGAAGTACGTCGATTATCTCGGTCCGCGCCACCGCTCCGACCTGCCCGATCTTCTGTCAACCGCGCGAGCGGGTTTGCTGCTGATGCTTCCCGCCGAGAACCACTACGACGCGCTCCCCACCAAGGTGTTCGAGTACATGGCTGCGGGGCTTCCGGTCATTGTGTCCGATGCGGTTCCGCTTTCAGCGAACATCGTTCGCGAGCATCAATGCGGCTTGGTCGTCGATCCGCGCGATGAAGAAGCGGTTGCAAATGCGATTCGCTTTATGATGGAGCATCCGGACGAGGCTCAGGCGATGGGCGAACGCGGACGGGCGGCGGCGCTGCGCCAGTATCAGTGGGAAAGCGAAGGCACGAAACTCACCCAGCTGTACGCGCAAATCGCATGAACGACTCCCGGGTAACCGTGGTGATGTCGACGTTCAACGAAGAGCGCGACGTCGACCGATCGCTGGATGCCGTGCTCGCGCAGACCGTGGTGCCCCAGGTCGTCGTCGTCGACGGCGGGTCGCGCGACGGTACGGTTGCGAAGCTGCAAGAACGCGCTGCCGGCGATCCGCGCATCCGCGTGCATGCGGACGGCATCGCCCGCTCGCTGCCCGCCGCGCTGAATCTCGCCCTCGAGCACTGCACGACACCCTTCGTCGCCAAGGTCGATGCTCGCACGTTCATCGAGCCGGACTTTCTGGAACGGGCACTGGACGTGTTTTCGAACGAAGGCGAGCGAGTCGGCTGCGTCGGCGGCCGCCCCGAGCAGTACGGCGATACGCGCTTTGGTGAAGGCTTCGCGCGAGCGCGCATGTCGCCGTTCGGTGTCGGCGCCAGCGGTTATGCGGACACGCGCGACTATGCCGACGTCGATACGGTGCAGTGCGGCGTCTACCGGCGCAGCGCTCTGCTGCGGGTCGGCGGTTTCGACCCGGAACTGCAGTACGGCGAGGATGAAGAAGTCAACTGGCGCCTGCGCCAAGCAGGGTACCGCATCGTGCGCGACGAGCGAATTCGCTTCCGGTACGTGGCGCGGCCGACATGGAAGGCCGCCTTTACGCAGTATCGCAATTACGGACGCGCGCGCGTGAATGTCTGGCGCAAGCATCCGGATTTCGTGCGTCCGCACCATTTGGCGCCTTCGCTGGCTATTCTGGGCGCGGCAGCCCTGGCGTTCGGGGGACTGATCTCCGAGCCGGCTCGCGCGCTGCTTCTCTTGAGCGCGGGCGGTTACGCTGCCGGTGCGCTCGTAGCCGCGTGGTTTGCATCTGATTCGGTGCGAAAAGTGCCGTTCACGGCCGCCGCATTCAGCGCATTGCACCTAGGCTATGGTCTGGGACTGATCGAGGGAGTCGCCCGGCACGCTCCAGCACTTCGCGGTAGAATGCCTCGTACGCAAGAGCGCTGACGCGCCACGTCAGATGCTCTCGTGCAAACGCGCGCGCTTCAGCCGCAAGTGCATCGCGCATCGCGTCATCGTTCACGACGCGTTCGATCGCATTGGAAAGTTCTTCGGGTGCATGGGCCGCAACGAGAATGCCGCTACGCTCGTTTCGAACGATTTCGGGGATGCCGCCGACGGTGCTCGCCACGACGGCGCGCTCCGAAAGCATAGCCTCGCAGACAACGTTCGGCAAGCCTTCGGCGTGGCTCGGAAGCACGACGGCATCTGCTGCGCCGAATAGCATGCCGATGCGCTCGGAATCGAGCAGACCGGTAAAACGGAGTTCCACGCCGCGCGAAGCGGCAAGGCTGCGCAACTCCGCTTCATCGGAGCCGCGTCCGGCGATAACCGCCAGGGGCCGGCGTTCCGGAGAAATGCGAGCTAGAGCTTCGACGAGATCGAACAGGCCCTTCGCGCGCAGCACGTTTCCGGCAAAGGCCAGAATACGCCGGTCCTCGGGCAGATTCAGCTCCGCTCGGCACTGTGAGCGCACGCGCGGATAGAAAAAGCGCTCGTCGCCGCCGTTCCAAATGACGCGTGGATTCTTCGCGCCGAGGTCGCGCAGGCGCTCGCCGATGAAGCCGCTCACAGCCGTAACGCCGTCGGCATGCGTAACGGTGTATCGCGATGCGCGCCGCAATCCTGGACGCAGGTTCGGCCATTTGTATGCATCAACGCCATGCGCCGTGACGATTGCCGGTACGAGATGCTGCCGTACGGCCGCGTGTCCGCACGGCAAAAGAAAGCTTGCGTGCACCAGATCCGCGCGCATACGCGCAACCTCCCGGACGAGCGCGCCCCGTACGAGCAGCGGCACGTACTCCATGGCGATCATCCGGGGAGGAATCAGCGTCCGTATGGTTCGCACCGGAATTCCACCGACGACCTCGTCGTGGGGAATCGACCGGTATGCATTCCACTTGCTGCCGAGCGGCGGCGCTGCCGGAACGATTCGCAGGACGCGCACGTCGTGGCCGAGGCCTTGAACCGCTTGTGCACGACGGAGAATGAAAATACCGTTGTTTGGCTGCTGCGTGCTCGGAAATTCTTTCGGGAAGAAAAGGACCCGCATCTGTTAACGGAACGCTATCAGCGCACCGCGCGGGCCCACCGTACCCGGCGGCGGGACGTTGCGAATGCTGATACTGCCGCCGTCGAATACCCCCGAACCTTGCAATGCGAGCGTACGGCGATAGCCGGGCAGGGCGAGCGTGTGCGAATCGTCGTCCGGGTTTACTACTGCAACGCAGGCGCCGACGGGTTTGCTCGAGATATAGCATTGCGCGTAGGCCCGCATGTACAGACCTTCGGGCGCGCGCAGCTGCTCGATCGACGCCACGTTACGCTTAACGGGATTCCAGGCCACGAGCCGGCTCTCGGGCATCACGTGGCCCCCCGTCGGCGTCTTGTAATACTCCCACAGCACGCTCGTCGCCGGATCGTACGTGAGAAGAAACGATGCATAGGTGTACATGCGAGAATCATATGCTTGATCTGCGGGCGTGAGGTCGCGCCCGTAGCAGAAGAAGTATTTGCCGTCGTGCGCCATGCGTAGTTCGGTTTGCTCGGTAGCGTTCCACATCCAGCCTCCGACACGATGATCCGGTTTGAGCTGCGCGTAGCATTCCTCCATCATCCCTCCGATGGCGCTTTGATTAAGCACGATCGTTTTGGAAACGTTGTGACCGGCGAATAAATTTAGGCCATTGTAGATGATTGGCGTTTGCGATCGAGAAAAAAGCTGGTTTTCCGCGCGCAGCCAATCGTCCAAATCGTATCCGCAAGGCACGTCCGCCGCGTATGCGGCTCCCACGGCTTCATCCGCGAAGACGGCACTAAACAACCCGCTGCCTCGGTCGATCAGTTTCCGCCATTGCGCAGCCAGCACCGCAGATCGCGGGTTCGTCAACACCAAACCGTTGTAGGACTGTTCTCCCCGGGCGCGCTGACCGCCGCACGTGTGCGCGAACATCGAATCATCGTCGCGATACATCGCATCGCTGGGCTGCAGCCTGTTCGGATTACTATAAGCGATCGTTTTAACGCCGAACGGACGGATGCGAGAAGCCCCGTCGTTTCCGGTTTCGACCCAACTCAAAGCTCGTGCTGCGACCTGGGCGGGCACCACCTTTGTGCCGGCGTAGCCTCCCCAATAGTCGGCGGTCTGAACGTGCGCCGGAACCGCCGCTAACAACGGCAAGGCGCAAAGGCCGGCCATAAGACCCTTCAAAGTACGCATCATTTCAAGTAAACGGCAACTGTCTGCGATATGTCGTCGTCCTGCGGTCCCATCTGCGAAGGCGGAAGTCGGGATCGTGCAACCCCCAAGGGGTGCATCCGGCCTAAGGCATTGCCCGGGGTTGCCCTCGTCCGGAGCGCGGATGTGTGAAACGATGCGCAAAGGGGGTGCTGAATCGGCATGGACATACGCCCTACGGTAAGAGTCGCGGGCTTTTCACACGCGGGCGAACGCTTGCGGTGGCTTGCACTGCTCGCACTGGTCGCAGTGGCGGCGGGCGTGTGGTTGCGCTTTTCGATGTTGCCGACGAAGTACGTTTACCGCGACGAAGTTTGGACGTCGATGCACATCGCCGGAAACTCGATCGAGGACGTGCGTGCGCTGCACGTGCAGAACGCGACGGCCGGCGATCTGGTTCGAACCTTTCAAACTCCCCGCACGAGGGGTACCGCCGACACCGTTCGAGCATTGGCGACAACCGACCCTCAGCATCCGCCGCTGTACTACCTGCTTGCTCGGGGATGGGCCGGCGAGGGGACGAGCAGTATAACGCGGGAACGGGCACTCTCCGCGCTTTTCGGGATCTTGTTGATCGCGGCAATGTACTGGCTTGCGCTTGCGCTCTTCAAGAGAACCGGCACTGCGCTCTTGTGCGCGGCATTTGTCGCTGCCTCGCCGTACCAAGCCGTATTTTCAGATGAGGTGCGAGAGTGGTCGCTCTTCATGCTGCTGGCCGTCATCGCCACCGCACTGCTCGTAAAGGCGCTCGAAGCATCATCGATTTGGAACTGGGTCGCCTACGGTGTTGCAATGCTGCTCACCGCGTACTGCTCGG
>DATEHZ010000019.1:0-6316 GCA_035279385.1 Vulcanimicrobiaceae bacterium
TTTTGGAATCGCACACGTTCGCCGTACACGATCGCGATGACTTCTACGAGAAGTGCCGCACGCGTGCCGGCATGATCGACATCGCGTGGTGCGCTCGCCCCGAATGCGAGGCCGAAGTGAAAGCCGCAACGGGGGCGACGACCCGCAACACGCGTGCGCTCCGGACGCCCGGCGCGCACTGTGTAGCCTGCGGAGAGCCCGCACGAGTAAACGCCTATTTTGCTCAAAGTTATTAGTGCACTGATTCTCGTCGCCCAGGTGCTGTTTCCGACGGCGCCTCCCGGCGTCGATCGAACGGATGCCTTCGCGCGTGCTTCGGGAAACCGCAAGCCTGTCGCCGTCAAGATCGGACAAGCGCTCTTTGCAACGCAATGGCCGGCGCAGGTCATGAACGTCTATGCGGACGGCATCGCGGGGCACGACGTTGCGGGTCTGCACATCTCGGGCGTGCATTTCCACCGCGCGCTCACCCGCGAGCAGTTCATCGACGAAATCGCCGGACTCGTGAGCCGCACGTTCAAGGTCGCGCCGGTGGAAGAGGTCGACGTGTGGGCGAGCGTTCCGCTCGGCGTCGGCAGGGGCGTCGTCGTTGCAGGCGACTTGGCCAAGCCCACGTTCCGGGTCGTTTTCACGCTCAGCGCGCGGCGCGAAGAGAGCGCAGACTCGCTGGTGCGCCGTATGCGGCAAGGCAGCGGCGTCTTCTGGGACCAGGACTGGGAGCGAAAAGTTTTTAACTCAATTGCGGCGCCCACGGGGAGCAATCATGTTAACAGCAGCATTTAGGCGCCATGAGGTTCTGGGGGCCCCGCAAAGCGGGGGGCGCGGAGCCGGGCGGAGTGCCTTTTAAAAATGTATCGTAAAAGCGTCCTTGCCAACGGCGTGCGCGTCGTCACCGAATCGATGCCCGCATTCCGGTCCGCCTCGCTCGGCATCTGGGCCGACGTGGGTTCCGCAGCGGAGGAAGCGGAGCGCCGCGGCATCTCCCACCTCGTCGAACACATGCTTTTCAAGGGCACCGATCGCCGCAGCGCGCGGCAGATTGCCGAAGAGATGGACGGCGTGGGCGGCAACCTGAACGCCTTTACCGACAAAGAGACGACCTGTTATTACGCCAAGGTCATGGACCAGCACGTTCCGCTCGCCGTCGACGTGCTCTCCGACATGTTTTTGAATTCGAAGTTCGATCCGCAGGAACTCTCCAAAGAGCAGAAAGTCGTGCTCGAAGAGATCAAGATGTACGACGATTCTCCGGACGAACTCATTCACGATCTGTTCATTCAGACGATGTGGCACGGCAGCGATCTCGGCGCGCCGACCATCGGCTTCGCGGACACCGTCAGCCGGCTGGCCCCCGACGATCTGCGCGTCCACATGCGCAAACATTACGCGCCGAATTCCGTCGTCGTCGCGGCGGCGGGCAACGTCGATCACGATCGGATCGTGGAGATGTTCGAGAAGGCCTTTGCGGGGTTCAGCGGCCGCTGCGACCTGCCGCTGCCCGAGACACCGGACGCCACGCCCAATTCGCTCTTCCGCCACAAAGACAGCGAGCAGGCCTACGTCGTGCTCGGCACTCGCGGGCTTTCCGTATGCGACGACCGCCGCTACGTGCTTTCCGTGCTGGACACGATTCTGGGCGGCGGCATGTCGAGCCGCCTCTTTCAAGAGATTCGCGAGAAGCGCGGCCTGGTCTACACCGTCTATTCGTTCCAGGCGGCGTACCGGGGCGCCGGACTCTTCGCCGTCTATGCCGGTACGTCGCCGCAAAGCGTTCCCGAATGCGTTTCGGTGGTGTGCGATCAATTCGCGCAACTGCGCGAGCATCCGGTGAGCGAGGCGGAACTGCGCCTGGCCAAAGAGCACATCAAGGGCAGTCTGACGCTCTCGCTGGAGAGCACGTCCAGCCGGATGATTCGTTTGGGACGCAGCGAGTTCTCGCTCGGGCGCCAACTCACGACCGAAGAGATCGAGCAGCGCGTCGAAGCGGTGAGCGCCGCGGAGATTCAAACGCTCGCGCAAGAGCTGCTCGCGGAAGACAACATGGGCCTGTGCGTGCTCGGCCCGGTCGACGAAGCCGCGGTCGAATGGAATAGAAGCGCTGCATAGCGCAGCCGCATCGGCCGCCCTGCCGTTTTGGACCTGGCAACTCGTCGTTGCCCTGGCTATTAACGTGCTCGTACAGGCGATTCAAATCGGCGCATACGCGGCCAGATTGGCCGGCGTGCGCACGGGACGCATCGCCACCTCGATTTCGCTCTTCAATCTTTTCGTGACGGCGAGCCGCCTGGCGACGCTGGTCTACACGCTCATGCTGGGGCCGCTTTCCGACAAAGCCGGAAACGCGGTAAAGACGCTCGTGAGCGCGCATCCGCAATTGCCGGGTGCCGGTGCGCAGATCGCGCACATCCAGCACACCTTTGAATGGCAGCTGCGGCTCATCATCGTCGCCGGAACGGTGGGAACCATCCTCGGAAGCCTGATGCTGCCGATGTTCACGTATTTGTACGTTCGAGGCGTGCGTTCGTTCGAGCAGACGAAATCGTTGCCGCACTCTCTTGCGCGTTTGGCGGATCCGCGCGTGCTGTGGGACGTGCTCACGCATCTGCGGCTGCCGCATTACCGCGAAATCTTCAGCTTCTCGACCCAGAACATTCCGCGCCGTCTGCTCGTCTTCAACGTCGTGGTCACGGGGATTTATGCCATCGGCGTGGTCGCCGCATATTACGCGAGCGTGCTCGACGTCAACGTCGCGCGTACCGCCATCGGCATCTCCGGCATCGTCAACGGCATCGGCACGATCGCGTTCACGTTTTTCGTGGACCCCACGTCTTCGATAATCGTCGACGAAGCGGTCAAAGGGGAGCGGCCGCACGACGAGGTGAAGGCGATGGTCTTCTACCTTTCCGTTACGGCGATCCTCGGGTGGGTCGTTTCGCAGGCGTTATTGTGGCCGGCGGCATGGATTATCTCCGCGGTTGCGCATATTGTTAACCATGGACACTAGGAGTTGGTGATGAGATCGCTTGCCTTACTGCTTTGCCTGCTGGGCCTTGCAACGGGCGTGCAAGGCTGCGCGGGCAGCGTCGTGCACTGGATCGTGAATACGCGCGTGAACCAAGGCAACGTCGCGCTGCAGAACGGCAGTCTGCACGATGCAGAAACGGCGTACCGGCTCGCGCTGCGGGTGAACCCGCACGACGCGCGCGCTCGCGCCGGATTCGCGCGCGTGTCGGCCGATATCGCCGAAGTCGATTTCCGCAAGGGCAACTTCGACGACGCCGCCGCGACGATCGCGGATGCGCAGAAATACGATCCGCAGAACGTTCGACTGCAGGCGCTGCGTTCGCAGCTCGAGGACGCGCGCCTCAAACGCGAGATCGTGATCTCGAACTACCCGACCTATCAGCGCGCCGGCAAGCAGATTCAGACCGCCTACGGAGATCTGAACGAGCAGACGAAAGCGATTCAGGCATCGTACGAGCTGCAGCTCGAGGTCGCAAAGAACACGAACCGGCTCATCGCCTACCGGCAACTCGTCGAATCGGGCGTTCCGGGAACGGAGCAAACGACGCAAACGGGTCCAACCGGCTCTCTACTTCCGCTGCCCTAAGCCGGCAGAGGCCGTGGGCGTCCAACCACGTACGGGCGTTGCCGGCTTTTTCGGCATTGCGGAAGGCGCGCCACTGCGCTTCGGCGTTGGGTCGTACTTTTGCGGGATCGGTGACGTACACGGGCCACTGCGCGTTCGGGTTGATTACGGGGAAGCGCTGCATCCACGCACAGAGCTCGACGTTGCGCGCGAAGCGGTTCTTCTCGATGGCGATGAAGTAACGCGCGCCTTTTTTAATCGCGCTCTGCTCGTCGAACGGCGTCCAGAGATATGGATCCTCCTCCCAGCCGTAGCGTCCGATGTAGTAGAGCACTGACGGATCGTAATGACCCATGACGACGAGCGCGTCCGGCGCGAGCGTGCGGCTCAGCGCGACGGCGTTGCGGTAGACGGTCTTGTTGTAGTGGTAGTACGGCTTGACGATCTGCCGATTCTGATACGCGATCGCAGCGAGCGCGGCGAGGCTGATTGCGGCCGCGGCGTATTTGTACGAGCGTTCGAGCGGACTGCGCGCGATCGCAGAGGCAAAGCGATCCAGAAAGGCCGCCGCAGTGAGCGCCGCAAGCGGCAGCAGCAGAAACATGTAGTAATCCACGCGCTCGACGGTAACGACCGCGTAGGTGTACGCGAGGCCGCCGGCGAGCCAGCCCCACAGGAGCGTGCGCGTGCGCACGGTAGCCGGCATGAGGAAGAAACCCAGTATCGCGATTGCCGTGATCGCCGGACCGATCATCGTCTGCGCGAGCATCTCGAGGACCGCGCTGAATTGCATCAGTTTGAGGTTCAGCGCCGCGGCGCTGGTCAGCGATGCGTGCAGCGCCGGGAGGACGTGCAGGCGCGTAATGCCGGAGGCCCAATGCCATTCCGCGTGCGAGGCAACGGCGCGATCGTAACCGTACAGCAGCGCGAGCGGAACGACGACGATCGCGACTATCGCGCCCGGGCGGAATGTGCGCCCGGATAGGGCGCGTTCGACGATGAGCGCGCCCACCGGCACGAGCGCGCACAGCGAGACCGGCTTTGCGAGAAATGCGAGCGCGAGCAATACGGTTGCCCACGCGGAGGTGCGCGCAGACCAGCGCTCCTCTTCGACCAGCATGCGTGAAATAACGAACAGCGCCGCCGTGAGAAAGAAGACCATCGTCGCGTCCGGTGTGAACGTGCGTCCGTAATACACGCTGCCCGGCATGATCGCATAGAACAGTGCCGCAAGCAGCCCCGCGAGAGCACTCGCAAACAGCCAGCGTCCGAAAAACGCGAGAAGCGCGATCGTACCCAGACTGAACGCGATCGTGACGAGCCGGCCGATGACTTCGTGCACGCCCACGATCTTGTAGAACGTCGCCGCGACGATCGGCACGATCTGCAGTTCGAGTTCGACGTAGTTCGGCGGCGGGCCGTTATAGCTCGTCTGCGGGTAGAGTACGTTGTACTGCAGGTTCGCGAAGTTCTTGGCAATCGACGCCGTATCGCCCTGACGCCATCCGGGGTGGTCGAGAATGGGATTGTGAATGCCTTTGAGGCGCAGCGCCAAGCCCAGCAGCAGAATTGCCGCGAGCGCGATGCACCAAACTACGCGGCGGCGTCTTTGAACGTCCAATACTTGTTCAGGAAGAAGTTGACGAAGATGCCGGCCGCGGTGGCCGCCGCCCACGTGAACGAGAAGTGGTTGCCGAACGGGCGCCACCAGTAGAAAATCTCACCGACCAGCAGCGAGATCCCCGATACGAACAGGAACTGCACGCTCTCGAGCGCGGCGTTCGCACTGGAGCGGAACGTCCAGACGCGGTTGAGATACCAGTTGGAAATGCCGCCGGCCAGATAGCCGATGGCGAAGTCGGCCGCCCAGGGAAAATTCGGCGAACCTTTTTGAATGCCGTGCGAGATGACGAAGTTTACGACGAGGCCGGACGCGCCGACAATTCCGAACTTGACGAATTGCCGGAGTCCGCGGCGCTGCGTAATGTTGTTCAAATTATCCAACCCAATACCAATCGGCGAAGAGCACCGTAAAGAGACCGAGCAGCGGCAAGAAGAACGCGACCAGCGCGTTGTTTACCGAGGGCCGCTTGCCCCAGAGCGCGAGAATCGGGAACATGGGAAAGAGCACGAGCGCAAAGCGCTGCATGCTCATCAAACTCGACGTCGACATCGGCACCAGAATTGAGAGTGCCATGTACGCGATGTACGACGGTTTGAGTTTGCGCCAGCCGCCGAGCAGCACGCCGATCATCAGGGCGGTGAACGTCAGTTCGATCGCTTGATTCGCGATGGTCTGAGCGTTCTGCGCGTGCACGATTTTGTGCCACGAGGTCATGACCGAAGTCCAGGGCGCGGCGAGATGACGGTTCCAGTGAATCTGTACGTGCGTAAACGTGAGGGGGTCGCCATTAAGCACCCAAAGGTAGCCCATGTAGATCCCCAGGCCGATTGGAATAAGGACGAGCGGAACGAGTTGCAGCACAGCGCGGCCCAGCGCTTTGCCGTTTTCCGGATGATAGGGATCGCGCAGCACATTCCAGTTGGCGCTCGCCCATTCGATGACGAACGGTACGACGAGCAGGACGCCTTCCACGCGGGTCAGCGCCGCCAAGAAGCCGACGATCCCGGCCAGCCACCAGCGCCGTTCGCGCATGTAATAGAACGACGCGACGGTAAGCATGAGGAAGAGCGACTCGGTGTAGACGGCCGAGAAGAAGACCGCCG